>JBAYUZ010000073.1:0-10973 GCA_041674885.1 Dehalococcoidia bacterium | reverse complement strand
GCGCCCGGCCAGCCCGGCGCCGATCGGCCAGCCGATCGTGAGCCAGGGCAGCACCAGGCCGACATCGGCGGCGGTGCCGCCCATGCCGCCCTGCACGAACATCGGCACGAACGACTGTGCGCCAGACTGCACCACGCCGCTGGCGACGCTGCCGAGCGCCGCGATGCCGAGCACGGGGGCGAGGAAGAGCCGGGGCGGGAGCACCGCCTCGGCGGTACGAAGCTCGTGACGCAGGAAGAGCGCGAGCAGCAGCGCGGCGACCGCGAGCAGGCCGCCGGCCGAGGCGGGATCGATGCCGCCGCTCCGGTTGGTGGGGGAGAGCGCGAACAGCAGCGCGAGCACCCCGCCCCCCAGCAGCGCCACGCCCGGGATATCGACGCGCCTCGATCGCCGTTCGACGTGCTCGTGGTAGCAGGTGGACATCAGGTAGGTCGCCAGGAGCCCGGGCGGCACGAGGACGAGGAAGACGGCGCGCCACCCGATCCAGGCGATGACGAGGCTGGCCACCGCGGGGCCGACGATCGAGGAGACGAACCACGCACTGGCGAAGACCCACTGGATTCTGGCGCGCCGCTCCATGGGGATCGCATCGCCCATGATCGTCATCGCCGCCGGGACGACGCTGGCGGTCGCGAGGCCGAGCAGGATGCGGCAGGCGATGAGCTGCTCGACGTTCTGGACGAGGCTCGACAGCGCCGAGCCGACGATGAACAGGCCCATCCCCACGAAGTAGACGGGCTTGCGGCCGAAGAGGTCCGTCAGCTTGCCGAAGACCGGGATCGAGACGGTGAGTGCCAGCAGATACGTGGCGAACACCCACGAATAGAGCCGCACGCCGTCCAGGCTGCCGATGACGGTGGGCAGCGCGGTGCCCACCAGCGTCGCGTCCAGCGCGGGCAGGATGTTGGTGAGCCACAGGGCGGCGACCAGCAAGGTGAACGATCGCCCGTCGGTCGTGGTCATCGCGGCTCCCGGTACGGTGATCGGATCGGCGGTCGCACCGGCGGCGGTCTCTCCGGCCGGGCGCGGCACGCAGCGTAGCATCGCCGATGGGCTGATACGCGTTCGTGCTGGCCTCTCCGAGGCGGCGGGGGTACCGTCGGTGGTCTATGTTCGACGAGCTCACCCTGCCCGGCAGGCTGCGGCACATCGGCTCGGCGGCAGCCGCGGCACCCCTGTTCCTACCCTGCGGCCGTGAGCACGACCCCGCCGAGGGCGTCGCTGAACACGTCGTCGTGGTCCCCGTGTACAACGAGGAGTCGGCCGTCGAGGCCGTGCTGGATGGCATCGAGGCCGCCGGGTACCGCTCGATGGTGATCGTGGATGACGGATCCGTGGATGCGTCACCGGCGATCCTCGATCGCTGGGCAGTGAGCCGGCCGTGGTGCCGGGTGATCCACATGGCGCAGAACCAGGGCAAGTCGGCGGCACTGCGCGTCGCGTGGAACTGGCTGTACGAGGAGCTGCGTGCCGGTTCGTACTGCGCCGACACGATGGTGATCTGCGTGGACGCCGATGGCCAGCATGACCTGGGCTACCTGCAGGCGCTGATCGAGCGGATGCGCGTGCTGCGGGCGGACGCGGTGATCGCGCGTCGCGACCTGTCCTACCACGGGCTGTACAAGCGCGCGGGCAACTGGGCGATGGCAGCGATGGGGAGCGTGCTGGCCGGTGCGCCGATCCACGACATCGAGTCCGGGTATCGCATCGTGCGCCTTGGCCCGCTGTTGCACGCGCAGGAGTTCTACGAGGGCCGGCTGTACAGCGAAGGTGCCGAGCTCGCCGTCGTGCTGCCGCGCCTCGGCTACCGCGTGGACAACGAGTTCGTGGTGCGGGTGCCGATCCCGCGGACGCGCACGCATCTGACGGACGCGGTGAACCACGCGGTCACCATGCTGGGTGCCTGGTACCGCGTGACCTCCTGGCGCGAGGTGCCGCGCGCGCAGCGCTCGGTGTTCGCGGCGGTGCTGAGCGCGGCGGTGATCCTCGCGTTTGTGCTGTTCGTGGGGGCGATGCTGCTGCAGCCCGTGTACCTGGGGAACGACAGCGGGCAGTCGTATGCGCACGTCTGGGCCCTGTCGCGTGCGATCTTCTCCGGTCAGGGGATACCGCTGCGGCTGCCTCAGCTGGAGTCCGGGCAGGCGTACATGTTCCCGTACGCCGCGCTGCCCTGGCTGCCGGCAGCGCTGCTGCGCCCGCTTCTGGGCGACTGGGCGGTGACCGCGAGCATGGGCGTCGGCATCGCGCTGCTGCTGGTGGGCATCTGGCGCTGGCTGCCGCGCACCGCCTTGCCGCTGCTGGCGGGGGCGATGCTGGTCAACTGGCAGCTGTGGAACGGCGTGCTGCAGTTCCAGCTGCCGACGGTGTGGGCGTTCGCGTTCGCGTGCCTTGCGGCGGGGTCGTTCGATCGCGGCCGGTCGAGGTCGGCGACTGCGCTGGCGGCGTGCGCGCTGATCGCGCACCCGGTGATGGGCGCGGCCGGACTGGCGATGACCACCGCGGCGCGCATCGAGGCAGACCGCGCACTGCCGGTCCGCCGCCTTGCGCTGCTGGGAGTGGCGACGGTGATCGCCTCCCCCGCGATCTGGCTGTTCCTGCAGACGCCCTCGATGGCGGTGCTGGTGCACTGGTCGTGGGCGACGAGCACGCACATCACGGCGCAGCGGCTGAGCATGCTGTGGTGGCCGTGGCTGCTGCAGCGGATCTGGCCTGTGCTCCGCCGCTGGCAGGCGCCCCTGTTGCTGCTGGGTGTGGCGATCCTCGCGCGGAACGTCATGGGCTCAAACCCGCAGAACCTCCTCTGGCAGTCGCAGCCGCGCTTCCCGGATTACCTCGCGGCGGGCCTCGTGCAGCCGGAGGTGCGCTACCGCGTGCTGGTGATGAACAACCAGGAGGACGGGATGACGCAGCTCCTGCAGGCGGGGGCCACCCTGGCGCAGGAGTACTTCGACGAGAGCATCTCCCGGCACTCGTTCGGCAGCACCGAGGCGTATCGCTGCTTCCTGGATGCGAAGCACGCGCAGCGCGTGCTGGTGCAGTCGCACTGGATCGAGCGCGGCACCTCGAACGAGGTCGAGGTGCTCGACCGGCTCGTCGGCGAGGGGCACGCGCTCCTCTCGTTCCGCGGCGCGGCGGGCACGCGGGAGTACACGATCACCTCGCCGCCGCCTGCCTCCTGCGCGCCCGCGCGGTGACGATGTTGCGGCGACCGGTGGTGCGCGCCGCGCTGCTGGTGGTGGCGCTGCTTGCGGGGGCGTTCGCGGTGCGCGCGATCGAGCGCGAAGAGCTGGTGCTGCGCGGTGCCACGGACGCCGGCGTGACACGGGCCACCGACGGTCGCCCGCTGGTCGCGCTCACCTTCGACGACGGGCTGAACGGCGAGACGACGCTGGCGGTCGCGACACAGCTCGAGCGGCACGGCGCGCAGGGAACGTTCTTCGTCGTCGGGCGCACCCTGGCGGGGCAGCGCGACCTGGCGCTGCGACTGATCGAGGCCGGCCACCTGCTGGGCAACCACAGCGAGGCCCACGAGCGGGCGCAGGCAGAGGATTCGCGCTACCCCACGCTCCAGGCGGCGCAGACCTCGATCCACGCGGCGACGGGGCGTTGTCCCGCCTTCTTCCGGCCGCCGTTCGGCACGGAGACCGCGGGAACGAAGTTCGCGGTGCGCCGTGCGGGGATGCACACCGTGCTGTGGGATGTCGAGGTCGCCGACTGGTCGGAGACGGACGCGGACCGACTCGCGTCGAAGGTGCTGGAGCGGCTGCGGCCGGGATCGATCGTGCTGCTGCACGACGGGGCGGATGGCATGCCGGGCGCAGACCGATCCGTGCTGCTCCGGGCGCTCCCGAGGATCCTCGAGGGCATCGAGGCGCGCGGGTGGCGCGCGGTGCGTGTCGACACGCTGCTGGATGAGCCGGGCTACCTCGAGCGCTGCTGACCGTCCTCGGCGTAGCAGGCGTGACGCCGCCGCATGCACACCCAGGCGACGAGCAGCAGCACCAGGCCGGCAGCGAGCGATCCGATGAACGACTCGGCAATGTCGTCGAGGTCGAGATCGTTCCAGAAGCGCTCGGGTGGCTCCTGATCGGGCTCGGGGTGATTCGGTTGCCAGTCCATGTCGTGGATCCTCTCGTCGTCTCGCCTCGATCGTACTGTATCCACCGTAGTGGGCCTGCACAGCACCAGGCCGGCGAGCGCGACGCGGTCAGCGGACGCGATCGATGCGGGCCTCCACGCGCAGACCGATGACGAGACGGGGGTCGTCGGTCGGGAGCGGGCAGCGCACCTCGTACTTGGGCTTGTCGCGCGCGGTTCCGGCCTCCGAGATCGGGTGCACGGCGATCGAGGCGACGTGCGTGGTGATGCGGCGATCGAGGGTGGTGATCGTCAGCTCCGCGCGCTGGCCGGCGGCGATCGTGCTGATCGACTTCTCCTCGACCTCCAGCACGGCGCGCAGGGTGTCGAGGTTGTGTACCTCGCCGACCGGCGTGCCGACGACGACGCTCTGGCCGCGTGCGAGTGTGAACGTGGTCAGGTCGCCCGCGAGCGGCGCGACGACCGGCTGCTCGCTGCCGTCCACTGCGCTCGTGAGCCACGCGAGCACCTGCCCCTGGCGCACCTCGTCGCCTTCGCGCGCGAGCACGAGGTGTGCGATGCCGGTGGTGGGGGCGGCGAGCGTGGCGCTGTCGGCATCGATGCGGCCGGATGCGGAGAGCGTGCGCTGCTGCGAGGAGGCACGCAGGCTCTCGCCTCCGCCCGCCGCGAGCACGCCGGCCACGAGGCCGATCAGCGCGAGCACGCACACGAAGATGAGCCAGGTGCGCTGGCTGCCGCGGCGGGAGCGTGGCGGGGTGGGTGGCGTGCCGCCCGTGGCTGTGCCGGTCGTCATCGTCGACTCCGTCCCGCTCGCGAAGAGTGCGCGCCATTGCCAGCGCTCGGCGGCCAGTTCGCGACCCTCGAAGGCGTGCAGGCCGGCGAGCGTGACGGCGGCAATCATCGTCCACAGTACGGCCTGGTGCGCGCCGTCGAGGCCGTCCTCAAGGATGCCGGGCAGGTCGGTGTAGTAGTAGGGGCTCAGGTAGCGGAAGCGCTCCACGCTGTCGGTGATGCTGGCGATCGCGACGACCAGGTAGGCGATCACGACGAAGCCGCCCGTCCATGCGGCGGCCGAGGCGCGACTGGGGCTCACGGCGCCCAGCAGCATGCCGATCGCCGCGACGAGCAGCACGAACGGCACCATCGCGAGCGTGGCAACAACGAGGTCGAGCACCGTCAGGTCGCCACCGATGTCGTTCCACGGGGCTGTCGCGATCCACGCGATACCCGCAGTGCAGGCGGCGACGAGCACCGCGCCCGTCGCCACCGCCAGCGCCTTCTGCACGAACACGCGGCGCCGGCTGATCGGGAGCGTCGCGATGAAGTCCATCGTGCCGGCCGACTCCTCGCCGGCGAGCGCACCGGTGCCGGCGATCACCGCGTACACCGCCATGATCGAGGGGCCGAGCGAGAAGAACTCGATGTCGAAGAACACGCGCGGATCGCCGATGTTGCCAGAGCCCGCGCCGAACGCCTCCAGGATCTCCGCGGGGTAGTCGATCTGGCCCATCGACTCCTGCATGACGGGGAACAGGAAGATGTACATCGCGCCCCATACGCCGAGGCCGATGCTGAACCACATGATCTGCGAACGCAGGCGGCGCAGCGCGTGGAGGTAGAGCGTCACGCCATCGTTCCCGTCGGTAGCGAGTCGTCCGGGGCGTCGCCGCGGTAGAGCGTGAAGAAGAAGTCCTCCAGCGTTGGCGCGTGCGCCTCCAGCTCGCGAACGTGGTAGGCGGCAAGCGCCTTCACCAGCGTGTCGACCTCGCCGGTGAGTCCGAAGGTGACGCGCGCGCCATCGCGGGCCAGCACGCGCGCGCCCTCGATCGCGGCCAGCGCCGACTTGGGCGGCGGAGCGTCGAAGGTCACGACCACCTGTCGCACCGCGAGGCGACGCTCCGCGGCGAGGTCGAACACGCCGACGAGCTCGCCGTCACGGAGCACGGCGGCGCGGTCGCAGATGTGCTCCACCTCGTGCAGCAGGTGCGAGGAGAAGAAGACGGTGCGGCCGTCCTGCGCGACCTCGCGGACGATCGTCAACACCTCCTCCTGCATCAGGGGGTCGAGGCCGGACGTGGGCTCATCGAGCATCACGACCTCCGGCTTCGTTGCGAGCACGGCGATCAGGCCGACCTTCTGCTGGTTGCCACGGGAGAGCGTGCTGATCACCCTCGATGGGTTCAGGTCGAGGCGGTCGACCAGGCGCTCGACGTAGGCGCGATCCAGGTCGACCTCACGGAGCGCGGCGGCAAGGTCGATCATCTCCGCGCCGGTCATACCGGCGTAGAACCTGGGCGCGCTGGGCAGGTAGCCGACGTGGCGACGCGCCTCGACCGGGTCGCGCTGGGTGTCCGCGCCGAGTACGCGTGCATAGCCCGAGGTCGGGCGAATCATGTCGAGCAGGATGCGGATGAGCGTCGTCTTGCCCGCGCCGTTCTGGCCGAGCAGCCCGAAGATGTGGCCCTGCGTCACCGCAAGGTCGACATCGGCGAGCGCGCGCGTGCCACCCGCGTACGTCTTGCCGAGGCGCACGGTCTCGATGGCGGGGACGGCGGCGGACGTGGGCGCGCTCACCCATGCAGCGTAGCGCGCGAGCGCGGCCAGCGGCGGGAGGCGAAGGACGCGACGAGGGGCGGACCTTCGTCCGCCCCTCGTCGCTGCGTGCCGGGTGCCGGCGTTAGTCGAGCGTGTTCGACAGCGCCAGGTACCAGGAGGTGAGGGCGGGGGAGTAGCCGCAGATCGCGGTCTCCGCCTTCACGTTCACCTGCGCCTGCCCGGCGGTGCCGCGCAGCTGCAGGATGCTATCGATGTACATCGCGGTGCGCGTACGCCCGCTGCCCAGGTTGCCGCCGCCGGAGAACAGCGGATGTTGACCCTTGATGCTGATGTCGCCCTTCACGAAGTCGACGGTGTCGCCCTCGCCGACGCCGTGCCACTGGAAGGCCTCCAGCGAGAACGGCAGGAACGGCGAGAAGCCGTCGTAGGGGTTGAAGATGTCGACGTCCTGCGGGCGCAGGCCAGAGCCCTCGTAGACCATGCCGGCGATCATCGCCTTGGTCTGCTGGTACTCCTTCATCGTGATGTGGCTGCTGCGCGCCGCACCGATCCAGGCGCCCTGGTTGTGGCTCAGGATGTAGACGGGCTTCTGGCGGCAGTCACGCGCGCGCTCGGCGCTGGTGATGATGAAGGCGCCCGCGGCGTTGACCGGGCGGTCGTAGTCCCAGATGCGCGCCGGCCACGTGATCGGCCGGGAGTTGATGTACTCCTCCTGGGTCAGGCCAGCCGCGCCGTTCTGGGTGTAGTAGCCCCACGAGTTCATGAGGCCGTTGCGGTGCTCGTTCACCACCATGGGGCCGAGGACGTCCTCCCACGTGCCGCCGTAGGTGTTCAGGTACTCGACCATCGGCAGCGTCGTCCAGAGCTGCATGTCGATGACGTTCGCGCCCCAGGTGTGGTTCCACTGGGCGCCCCCACGCGCCTCGTTCGATGCGGCCTCACCGCCGCGGCGGTAGCGGCCTTCGAGGTTGTTGGCGGTGTAGACGAAGAGCGCGACCTTGCACTTGCCCTCGGCGACCGCCTGCGCGGCCATGCCCAGGCCCTCGCCGATGTCCGGCACGCCGTCCGGGGCGAACGTGACGTTGGAGAGCTCCTTGAAGTTCTCCAGCATCCACTTGTTCGTGACGATCGTCAGACCGTCCTCGGAGTCGTAGGGGGCGTCGAAGTACGGGCGGAACGGGCCCCAGTTGGCGGCGGCGCCGCCGGTGGCACCTGCCATGTTGTTGGGGCACTGGAACAGGCCGTCGACATCGGACGGCTTGAGCCCGGCGTCCTCCAGCGCGCGCTGCGCGGCGAGAATCGAGAACGCACCGAGCGTGCGATCCATGGAGACGCCGTCCCAGCGGCGGTCGACCGGGGACATGCCCCAGCCCGCGAACGCGACCTTGCCGCGGTGCGGCCAGACGCCGAGGCCCGGCTTGTCGCGTCGCCAGTCGGTGTAGGTAGTCATGGTGGTGGCCTTTCTGCGCGTCGCGCGGGAGGCGAGGGCTAGCCCTCGATCAGCTTCCAGTCGTGGACGAGGCGACCGGGGGCCACCTCCTCGAACGTCACCTCGACGGCGGCGCCGATCGGCACCTCCTCCGGCTTCAGGCCGGTGAGGTTGGCGAAGAAGTTGATGCGCGGCTCGTCATCGAGCGTGACCAGGGCGATGTTGTGCGGCTGGTCCTGCGCCATGGTGGCGAGGTGGCTGTCCATGAGCGTGGCGGCAGAGAGGATGTGGCCCTTGCCGCTGGTCTGCTGCCAGTCATAGTCCTCGGACTGGCAGTCCTGGCACTTCGCGCGGGGCGGGTACTGGAGTGTGCCGCACGCCTTGCAGTGCTGCACGACGAGGCGCCGCTCATTGACGGCGTCCCAGAACGGCTGGCTCAGGTCATCGGGTACGGGGACAAGCTTTGGCATCGCGCCCTCTCCATTCGCGCCCGCCGAGGTCGGTCGGGCGGCTTCGTGCCGTGCGTACAGTACCGCGCCGTTCCAGCCTCGGCGACCTGCGGCGGATGCCGAGGCGGCGTGGGGGCGATATCGTGAACGCTCGCGCGCGCGTGAGCGTCGAGGAGGCCCGATGAGCGTCGATTTCCGCCTACCGTCGGCGGCGCTGGAGCAGATCCCGTGGGTGCACAGCGACCACTTCACGGCGTGCATCGGCCCGCTGGAAGAGAGCCTGCGCGCGCTGAACGCGCGCATCGCAGGCGACGGCCTGCCGCAGGGCATCTACGTGAACGGCTACGCCTACGGCCGCGCGTTCGAGATGCGTCCGGCCGACGGGCCGCAGGACGAGTCGATTGTGCTCGGCTGGCGGCGAACCCTCGAGGGTGTCGAGGCGGCGGTGGCGACGCTCGACACGTTCGACCCCGCGAGCGTGCTCGCAGGTGGCTGGCGCGAGGTGCTGGAGGCGCACGAGCGCGAGTTCTGGGCAGCGTTCGGTGCGGTGCACCGCGACACGATGGGGCAGGTGTTCCCGGCCTCGGCGCTGTGGGTGAAGTTGTACGCGGCGCGCTTCGGCGAGGGACGTCGCGAGGACGCCCTGACGATGCTCGGCGGCTTCCCCAACGCGTCGACGCAGCGCGCGTCCGCGCTGTGGGCGCTGAGTCGCATCGCGAAAGACGACGCGGACGTGCGCGCGGCGGTCGAGGCGGATGCGCTGCCCTCGAGTGACGGCGAGGCGGCGATCGCGTTCCGCGCGGGCTTCGCGGCGCTGCTCGATGGCTACGGCGACACGACGAACATGCACCTCCTCGACATGCCGACGTGGCGCGAGGATCCGACGACGCCGCTGCGGATGATCGCGGCGATGACGCCCCAGCCGGACGAGCAGTCGCCGGAAGCCGCCGAGGCGCGCGCCGCCGCCCGCCGCGAGGCGCTGGAGGCCGACCTGGTCGCGCTCGATACGGGGGCGGACGCGGAGATCACGCTGCTGCGGGAGGTGTACCGCGTCGCGCGCCACCTCGCCCCGGCGTCCGAGGATCACAACCTGCTCTGCGACCAGCGGATGATCGCCGCTGCGCATCGCTGCTGGCTGCGCCTCGGCGGCGTGCTGGTGGAGCGCGGCGCGTTGGGCGCGGCGGACGACGTCTTCTACTGCACGCTCGATGAGGTCGTCGCGGCGCTCGAGGGGGAGGGCGCCGTGCCCGCCGCCGAGATCGCCGCGCGCCGCGAGCGGCAGGTGGCGTGGCGCGCCGTCACCCCGCCGTCGCGCCTTGGTGTGATCGAGGACGAAGGGCTGCCGCCGCGCACGCTGCGGGGCGTCGCCGCCTCGAAGGGCGTGCATCGAGGTCGGGCGCGCGTGATCGCGGCGCTCGATGCCGCGAACGGGCTCGAGCCCGGTGACGTGCTGGTGTGCGCCGCGACCTCGCCGGAGTGGACGCCGTACTTCGGCGTCGTCGGGGCGCTGGTCACGGCGAGCGGCGGCCTGCTCACGCACGCGGCGGTCGTCGCGCGTGAGTTCGGCATCGCGGCGGTCGTGGGCGCGAACGGCGCCACGACCGCGATCCCGGACGGCGCGATGGTGATCGTGGACGGCAGCAAGGGGATCGTGACGATCCTCGACGAGTAGGTGCGGGGAGGTGCGGTGCGATGCGGCGCTAGAGCGTCGTGATCGGGCGGCACTGCAGCAGGTGCAGCACGCCGTCGGCGACCGCGAACTCGATGTCGACGGGCCAGCCCATGCGGCGCTCCAGGTCGCGCGCGAGGTGGGCGAGCTCGACCGCCTGCGCGTCGGTGAGCGATGGTGCGTCGCGCTGTGCCTCGGGCACCGCGACGTGCTCGGTGCCGGCGTCGGTACGCACGGTCATCGTCTCCTTCGTCGCGATCTCGCGGACGACGAGATCATCCGAAGCGTCGATCACGAACATGTCGGGCGTGACGAGGCCGGACACGACCGCCTCGCCCAGGCCCCACGCGACGTTCAACACTACCTCGGTACGGTCGCCGCTGATCGGGTTCGCGCTGAAGGCGACGCCTGCGGCCTCGGCGGGGACGAGGTGCTGCACGAGCACCGCGACGCGGATCGCGTCGGCATCGAGCCCGTGCGCGGCACGATAGGCGAGAGCAGCCTCGGAGCGGGCGGAGGCGCAGCAGCGGATGATCGAGGCGAGCACGGCCTCCGCGCCGCGCACGTTGAGCTCGGTCGCGTGCTGCCCGGCGAACGAGGCGGCTGCGCCGTCCTCGTCGAGCGCGGAGGAGCGCACGGCCACCGCGGGTTCGGCCTCGCCGACGTGCGCGGCGAGGTTGGCATAGGCCGCGCGCACCTCGGCTGCGAGGTCGGCGGGGAGCGCCTCGATCGCCGCAGGGAGGTCGGGGAGCGCGAAGCCCGCAGGCACCGG
>JBAYUZ010000072.1:0-11111 GCA_041674885.1 Dehalococcoidia bacterium | reverse complement strand
GAACGCGGCGATCCGAGGCGGCCTGCACCCGAAGGACTGGACCGACGCGAACATCGTCCGCATGCGCGGGCAGCTCAAGTCGATGGGCGCGATGTTCGACTGGACGCGCGAGGTCGACACCTCCTCGCCGGAGTACTTCCGGTGGACGCAGTGGTGGTTCCAGCAGCTGTTCAAGATGGGCCTCGCGTATCGCGCGGCGGCCGCTGCGAACTGGTGCCCCTCGTGCCAGACCGTGCTCGCAAACGAGCAGGTCGTGAACGGCACGTGCGAGCGCTGCGACTCGCTGGTCGTGCAGCGCTACATGGAGCAGTGGTTCCTGAAGACCACGGCCTACGCCGAGGAGCTGCTGCACAACGAGGACCTCGACTGGCCCGAGCACGTGAAGACGATGCAGCGCAACTGGATCGGCCGCTCCGAGGGTGCCGAGGTCTCGTTCGCGCTCGAGTCTCCCGCGACGGCCGAGGGCGCGAGCGAGCCGACCGATGAGGTGCGCGTGTTCACGACGCGCCCCGACACGCTGCACGGCGTGACGTTCATGGTGCTGGCGCCGGAGCATCCGCTGGTGCGCGCGCTCACCTCGGGCGCGCAGCGCGCGGCGGTCGAGGCGTACGTGGACGCGGCCTCCCACGCGACGGAGATCGAGCGCCAGTCGACGGAGCGTGAGAAGACGGGCGTCTTCACCGGCTCGTACTGCGTGAACCGGCTGACCGGGCGGCGCGTGCCGATCTGGATCGCCGACTACGTGCTGGCGACGTACGGCACCGGCGCGGTGATGGCGGTGCCCGCGCATGACGCGCGCGACTTCGAGTTCGCGGGCAAGTACGGCCTCGACATCGAGGTCGTGATCGCACCGGCGGACTGGGATGGGCAGCCCCTCGCTGCCGCCTATACGGAGCCGGGCACGCTCGTGCACTCCGGTCGCTTCGACGGCATGCCGAGCACCGAGGCGAAGGCGGCGATCCCGCGCTACCTGGAGGACCAGGGCTGGGGCAAGGCGAGCATCGTCTACCGCCTGCGCGACTGGCTCGTCTCGCGGCAGCGCTACTGGGGCGCGCCGATCCCGATGATCTACTGCGAGACCGACGGCATCGTCCCGGTGCCGGAGGATCAGCTGCCGGTGATGCTCCCGTACGACGTCGAGTTCAAGCCGACCGGCGAGTCGCCGCTCGCGCGCTCCGAGGACTTCGTGAACGTCGCGTGTCCGACGTGTGGCAAGCCCGCGCACCGGGAGACCGACACGATGGACACGTTCATGTGCTCATCGTGGTACTTCATGCGCTATCCGGACGCGCGGAACGCCTCGATGCCGCTCTCGCGCGAGGCAGCCGAGGCGTGGCTGCCGGTCTCGCAGTACACGGGCGGCGCCGAGCACGCGACGATGCACCTGCTCTACGCGCGCTTCTTCTACAAGGTCGCGCGCGACGCCGGCCTCGTGCCGGGCGACGAGCCGTTCACGCGCTACTTCGCGCAGGGCCAGATCCTCGGCCCCGACGGGCGGCGCATGTCGAAGTCGCGCGGCAACGTCGTCGCGCCGGACGGGCAGGTGGAGCGCTGGGGCACGGACACGTTCCGCGCCTACCTCATGTTCCTGGGGCCGTGGGAGCAGGGCGGCCCGTACGACGTCGATGGCATCGTCGGCGTGTGGCGCTGGCTGTCGCGCGTGTGGTCGCTGGTCACCGAGCCGCCGACGCTCGTCGACGCCCCGGACAGCACCGAGGCGCGCGAGCTGCGCGGGCTCGCCCACCGCACGCTGGCGAAGGCGACCGAGGATCTCGAGCGCTATCGCATGAACACCGTCATCTCCGGCCTCATGGAGCTCACGAACGCCCTCCAGCGCACGCGCGACGCCGGCGCCGCCGACCGTGCCGCGTGGAACGAGGCGATCGAGCTGCTCACGCTGATGATGGCGCCGGAGTGCCCGCACCTCGCGGAGGAGGTGTGGGAGCGCACGGGGCACGGCTACTCGGTGCACCAGCAGGCGTGGCCGACGCCCGACCCCGCGTTGCTGCGCCGCGAGACGGTCGAGATCCCGGTGCAGGTCGATGGCAAGGTGCGCGAGCGCCTCGTTGTCGGCGCCGAGGCGAGCGAGGCCGAGGTGCGCGCGCAGGCGGAGGCGATGCCGCGCGTCGCCGAGCTGCTCGCCGGCCGCGAGGTCGCGCGCGTCGTCTACGTGCCGGGGCGGCTGCTCAATCTCGTGCTGCGCTAGGCAGCCAGCTCGGTCGCGCGAGTCAGAGGATCGAGGCGATGCGCTCTAGCGCTCGCCTCGGTCGTCGTCGCGTCGCGGGCCGTCGTCGAAGTCCGGCATCTCGAAGTCGTCGATGATCACCGGGGCCCCGTCATCCTCGTCGTCCTCGCGGAGGTCGCGTGGGTCGCGGTCGACCGGCCCGGCACTCGTCTCACCGGGACGGCGGCGGAGCAGGTTCTCCAGCCCACCCTCGGTCGGGCGCAGCGACTCGGTGGGGCGCAGCGGCTCGTCTCGCCGCAGCGGGATCGGCTCGGGAGTCAGCGTCTCGCGCGACTCGTAGAGCGCGGTCGGCTCACGGAGCGCGGGCTCCGGCGCGGGTGGCGCGGTGCGCACCATCGTGTCGTCGAGCTGCGCGATGCCGGACTGCACCGAGCGCACGAACGCCTGCAACTGGCGATCGAGGCGCTGGAGCAGCTCCCGCGCGTACTCGTCGGCGGCGTCCATCTGCTGCTGGGCCAGGCGTCGCGACTCGTCAAGGCGGTGCTCGATGTCGGCGTTCGCCTGCTCGATGCGCTCGTCCAGGCGCTGCTCGGCGAGCGCCGCGATCTCCTCCGCGCGCTTGCGAGCGGCGAGGGTCAGCTCGTGGGCCTCGACCATGCGCGCGGCGCGATCCTCGGCCTGCGCGATGATCAGGCGCGCGTCCTCCTCGGACTCCAGGCGGTGCTGCTCGCGAGCGGCGACCATCTCCCGCGCCTCGCGCACCTCCTGCGGGATCGCGATGCGCATCTGGTCGACGATGTCGAGCAGGCGGCGACGATCGACGATCGCGCGGCTGCCGATCGGCATCTTCTGCGCGGAGCCGACAAGCTCCTCCAGACGGTCGACGAGCGCGAGCAGATCCATGCGCGATCCCCCTCGGAGCCTCTACTTGGCCCGGAACTTCGCGTTGAGCGCGGCGGCGACGGCCGAGGGGACGAGGTCGTCGATCGGGTGGCCCAGCGCCGACACCTCGCGGATGCGCGTGCCGGAGATGAACAGGTGCTCCACGGCGGTCATCAGGTACACGGACTCGATGTCCGGGGCCATCTTCTTGTTCATGAGCGCCATGTCGAACTCGTAGGAGAAGTCGGTGTTGCCGCGCAGGCCACGGACCAGGACGGCGGCGCCGTGCTCGTGCGCGACGTTCACGGTCAGGCCGGTGTAGGAGACGACGCGGACGTTCGGGAGCTCCGCCTCCGCGATCGCCTCCTCGAAGAGGCGCAGGCGCTCGTCGGTCGTGAAGAGCGTGGACTTCGAGTCGGCGATGCCGACGACGACGCCCTCGAAGATCTGCGAGGCGCGTCGGACGATGTCCATGTGGCCGTTGGTGACCGGGTCGAAGCGGCCGGGGTACATCGCAATCGTCACACTGGCTCCTCTGCTGCCCGGTAGATCGCGACGGCACCGTCACCCTGACGGCGGTCGCGCCATTGTTGGAGTTCGCCGAGGCGTTCCGGCGCAGGGACGCGCGCGGAATGCTCCACGACGACGAACGCGTGAGGCGCCAGCGAGCCGTTGATCGTCTCGCGGATCGCGTCCCAGGCGGTGGCGTCATCATACGGCGGATCGGCCACTACAAGCGTGTAGGCGGCGCCGGAAGGCGGTCGCCAGCGGCCGATGCTCGCCGTGACCGCCGTTGCGTCCTCGGTCATCCCCACGCGTGCCAGGTTGTCGCGGAGCACGGCCGCGGCGCGGGCGTCGGCCTCCACGAAGGTGGCGTGCTCGCCGCCGCGCGACAGCGCCTCGATGCCGAGCGCGCCGGTGCCCGCGTACAGGTCGAGCACCTCCGTGAAGTCCGCACCGGCGGCTTCGAGCATCGAGAACAGCGCCTCGCGCAGACGTCCGGAGGTTGGGCGCGTGCCGCGCCCGGGCGGCTGACGCAGCTCGATGCCGCGCGCGGAGCCGGCGATCACCCGGGGCATCGCCGTCAGCGCGCCTTCGGGGTGGCGGTCGCGCCGGGGCTCGTGGCGGCAGGCGTCGCGGTCGCGGTGGGCGAGGCGGCGGGCGTCGGGGTCGGCGTGCGGCCGCCGTCCGCGGTGACGTTCAGCGTGAGCTGCTGCCCGAGGAAGACGACGCCGTCGGAGATGACGAGGGTCACGCGGTGCGCGCCGGTGCGGGCGGGTGCACGCCAGACGGCAGCGCCGCTGCTCGAACCCGGCTCGATCTGCCCGTCGGTCGCGCGCCATTGAGGCTGGAGGTACGGCCCATACGGCGTCTGCAGCACCAGCTGGCCGTCGTTCGTGTACGACAGCACCGTGTTCCACACGTCGGGCAGCGTCTCGTCGCGCCCGGCGCCCTCCACGACCACGCCACCGAGGGCGTAGCGACGGGCGAGGTCGAGGCGGAACGCCGTGGAGAAGCGGTTCTCGATCCAGATCGTCTGCGAGCCGCTGCGACCGGCGTACACGAACATCACCGCCCGCGAGCGGTCGTCCCAGCGCAGGCCGGTGTTCCCGGCCTCCTGATCGATGTTGGCGGCGCTCAGGGTGATGGCATCCCCGGGAGCGATGCCCTGCTCCACGCGGGCGCGCACGGCGCTGGCGGTCGTCAGCGCCTCGCGCAGCGTGAGCGCGCGGATGACATCGCCGGCGCGCTCACGGGAGCGGCGGTCGATGACCAGCGAGACCTTCGCGAGGTCGACGCCGTTCTCGCGGCGGGTGCGCAGCGCGGCCTCCAGCTGGTCGTAGTAGGCGGCGGGATCGGCGGGGGCACGCAGCCAAACGGCGTTCGCGGCGCGCTGGAGCGCGACCCAGTCGTAGGCGTCGGGCGCGGTGCCCGCAGGCGTCGGCACGGTGACGACCAGGCCGCGGTTCTCGCGCTTCAGCCGCTCCGCGAGCTGCTCGATGAAGGTCGTGAAGGCGGCGCGGCGTCCGGGCTCGATGCCGAGGTAGTCGATGTGCACGCCGGCGGCCTGCGTGGCGAGTGCGGCCCCCGCGATCGCATCGATGTGGCGTCGCGTCGCGCTGGAGTCGTTGAGGATGCGGTTCACGCCGGCGGCGCCGACGGCGGTGCTGGTGGTCAGACCGAGGTACCGCCCCTGCAGCGATCCGCCGAGGCGATCGGAGAGCTGGAGGCCGTCGTCGCCGGTCGCGGGCTCGCCTGCGAGGACGCTGACGACGCCCGCGTCGCCGGCAGCGGCGTCGAGCGTGTCGCCCGCCCCCAGCATCACGCCGAGCTGGTGCGCGAAACTCGCGCGCCGCAGCACGGCGATGTTCGTGGGCACCGTCGGCAGCTCGGCCCGAGCGGACTTCCCGCCGTCGGTCGGAGAGACCGAGGCGAGCCGCTGCCACTCGCCGCCGACGTAGGTGTAGAACGCCATCGCCTTGCCGTCGTCCATCTGGCGGCTCAGGCGCACGGTGAGCGTGACGGGCGTCGACGACTCGCGCTTCCCTTCCAGGTCGTAGAGCGACGACACCGCCTCCAGCCCCTCCGGGAGCGAGGGCATCGAGGAGCGCGCGCGCGTCGTGAAGCCCTCGCCGGCGACGATGCTGCCTGAGCCGCCGATGCGGCTCAGGATGTTCACGGGCGGCAGGAACAGCGCGAGCGTGACGACCGCGAGCGCGGCGATCACACCGAGGACGCGCAACTCGCGCGCGCCGGGGCGGAAGCCGCCCGGGTCGCGAGGCAGGTCGCCGCCGCCTCGCCCGCTGCGACCGGCGTCGTCCGTGTCGTCACCGGCATCGGTGTTGTCGAAGTCGTCGTCGGTGCGCTTGTGCCCCACGAAGCGGGACGGATCGAACGCGCTGGGCCCGCCGCCCTCCAAGTAGCGGCGGCGAACCTGGATCGGCTCGAACTCGGGCGTGCCGACCTCCGCCGCGCCATCCACATCCTCGGTCTCGAAGTCGTTGGCGTCGTCGAGCGGATCGCCGTGCCCGTGGTCGGGCGGCGGCGGCTCGGAGCGCGGGTCGTCGTCGCGCGGTCCGGGCATCGTCAATCCTCCGGGGTGAGCGGCACGGTGATCGTCCGCCCCGCGCGCAGCACGGCGAGGTCGACGCGCGCGCCGCGGGGGAGTTGCTTCAGCAGATTCACCATAGGCACGTCGTACGTTACGGGCTGCCCGTTGACGCCGACCACAATGTCCCCGGCGACGATGCCCGCCTTCGCTGCGGGGCTGCCGGGCGCGGGTGCGGTGACGAGCGCGCCCTGCGGCACGGGCAGCTTCCGCTGGGCGGCGATGTCCGGGTCGATCTCGAGGTGCTGCTCGTCCGGGCGCTCGATGCCGATGCGGGCGCGGGGGAAGCGGCTGCCGGCAACCATCGCGGCGATCACGGGGCGCAGCGAGTCGATCGACTGCGCGAAGCCGACATCGCGCACCTCGGCGCCGCCGGGGCCGGAGCGGATCACGGTCGTGAGCAGGCCCACGACCTCGCCGCGCAGGTTCGTGAGCGCGCCTCCGGAGTCGCCGCTGTTGATGGTGGCGTCGGTCTGGATGAGGTCCTCGAAGGTCACGCCGGAGCGGGGCAGCGTGCGCCCCGTGGCGGAGACCACGCCGAGGGCGGTCGTGCTGCCGCGCCCGAACTGCCCCGTGCCACCGGCGAGCGCGAGCACGAAGTCGCCCGAGCGGAGCGCCTCGGAGTTGCCGAGGGTTGCGGGGCGCAGGCCCTGTGGCGCGACCTGGATGACGGCGGCGTCCGTGAACGGTGAGTCGTCGGCGATCAGGCGCGCCGGACGCTCCTCGCCGCTGGGGAGGTAGACGGTGACCTGGGAGGCGCCGCGGATCACGTGCGCAGCCGTCAGGATGTGCCCCGACTGGCTGACGACGATGCCGGTGCCGATGTCCTGCCCGGCGGGCCCCTCCGCCAGGATGAGGACGATGCTCGGCTGGGCGCGGTCGACGGCGGCGCGCACCGCGGCCTGCGTGTCGGTGGCAGTCGCGGCGGGTGCCGAGGCCGCGGGAGGGGCATCGAGGCGGCTCGCGAGCATGCCGCCACCCAGGCCGGCGGCGAAGCCGACGACCAGCGCGACCAGTGCGGTGACCAGCACGACGCGGGCGATGAGCGTGCCCTCCGGGGCCGTGGGGAGCGGCTCGGCGGGGAGTGTACCATCGGCGCCGATGCGGTTCGGGGTTCCCCGCGTTGCGAGGCGTGGCGCGCTTCGCTAGGATTGGGGCATCCCAGCAGCACGACGGATGACGGACTGGCGCAGGCGAGTCCGTTTCTGTTTTGCGCATCCGCCTATGCAGTTCCGTGCCTCGACAGACGGTCGAGGCTGCATGTGCGAGGTCGGGAGCGGACGCGCGAGAGCGCGCCCAGGCACGAGAGCCAGGGGGTTCACATGGTTGACCAACCGGTCCTGCTGACGAAGGCGGGCCTCCAGCGCCTGGAGGGGGAGCTGCACGAGCTGCGCACGACGAAGCGTGCCGAGGTGGCGCTCGCGATCCGCGAGGCGCAGGAGCTCGGCATGGCCCAGGTCGACGGGCAGTACGAAGAGGCGAAGAACCAGCAGGCGTTTCTCGAGGGCCGCATCCTCGAGATCGAGAAGATGCTGGAGCGCGCCCAGATCATCGACGAGGAGGCCGCGCACCAGTCCTCGGAGGTGCGCATCGGCTCGACCGTCACGGTGAAGGGCCCCGACAACAAGAAGCACGAGTACCAGGTGGTGGGCCCCGCCGAGGCCGCGCCCTCGGAAGGCCGGATCAGCCACGAGTCGCCGGTGGGTCGGGCGTTGCTCGGCAAGAAGCGCGGTGACAAAGTGCAGGTCACGACGCCGAAGGGCGTGATGGAGATGGCGGTCGTCGCCGTCTCGTAGGCCGGACTCGTCGCCCCGAGACGAGCTCGGGCAGCAGCAACGACGCGGGCGGGGGACACCCCGCCCGTTGCATGTCGCGCGCGGTCGCCGCGCGTGTGGGGCAGGTAGCGATGCCGACCGAGGAAGAGCTCTTCGCCCAGCGGCTGGACAAGCGCGCCCGCCTGCGCGCCTCGGGCGACCCATACCCCGCGCGACTGGAGCGCACCCACGAGGCGCGCGCCGCCGTCGCGGCATTCGAGGCTGCGGAGCAGGCGGGCGAGGCGACCGACCTCGCCGTCGCGATCGCGGGGCGCGTCACGGCGCAGCGCGTCATGGGCAAGGTCGCGTTCGTCGACGTGCGGGACGGCTCCGGCCGCATCCAGCTCCAGCTCCGCCAGGACACGCTGGGCGAGGCGTTCGAGGCGCTGAGCCTGCTCGACCTCGGCGACTTCGTGCAGGCTGCCGGGCGGCTCTTCCGCACGCGCACCGGCGAGGTCACGGTCGGCGTCGAGTCATGGTCGGTGATCACGAAGGCGCTGCGCCCGCTGCCGGAGAAGTGGCACGGCATCACCGACACCGAGACGCGCTACCGCCAGCGCTACCTCGATCTCATCGCCAACGAGCGCTCGCGCGAGATCGCGCGACGCCGCGCCGATGTGATCGCGGCGGTGCGGCAGTTCTTCCACGGCCGCGGCTTCATCGAGGTCGACACGCCGGTGCTGCAGGAGCACGCGGGCGGGGCGGCGGCGCGCCCGTTCGTGACCCACCACAACTCGCTCGCCCGCGACCTGTTCCTGCGCATCTCGCTGGAGCTCCACCTGAAGCGGCTGCTGGTCGGCGGCTTCGACAGGGTGTTCGAGCTCGGGCGCGTCTTCCGCAACGAGGGCATCGACCGGCGACATAACCCGGAGTTCACGCTCCTCGAATCGTACGAGGCGTACGCCGACTACCACGACGTCGCGAGCATGGTGGAGGACCTCTACCGCCACGTCGCCCGCGAGGTCGCGGGCACGCTACAGCTCCCGTTCGGCGATCACGTCATCGACCTCGAGGCGCCGTGGCGCCGCACGACCTACCGCGAGGCGCTGCTGGAGCACACCGGCATCGACTACACGCGCCACCGAGACCTCGCGGACCTGCGCGCGGTCGCCCGTGAGCGCGGCGTCGAGGTCGACGAGGGCGCCTCGTGGGGGACGGTCGTCGACGCGCTGATGTCCGAGTTCGTGGAGCCGAAGCTGATCCAGCCGACGTTCCTGCTCGACTACCCCGCCGAGCTGTCGCCGTTGGCGAAGCGGCGCGCGGACGACCCGACGGTCGCGGAGCGCTTCGAGCTGTTCATGATCGGCTACGAGATGGCGAACGCCTACTCGGAGCAGAACGACCCCGTGGAGCAGCGCGATCGCATGCGCGAGCAGGCGCAGAAGGCCGCCGACGGTGACGACGAGGCGGAGATCGCGGACGAGGACTTCCTGACCGCGCTCGAGTACGGCATGCCGCCCGCGGGCGGCCTCGGCATCGGCATCGAGCGGCTGGTGATGATGATGGTCGGCGAGCCCTCGATCCGCGAGGTCATCCTGTTCCCCGCGATGCGCGACCAGCAGCGCGGCGCATCGAGGCCGGACGAGTCGTGAGCGGCCCGCTGCGCAGCGTCGTGGAGGATGTCCACATCCACGCGACGTTCCTCGACGTGTGTGACCTCATCGCCTCGCCGCTGCGCTGGGTGCCGCCCGCGATCACGGAGGCCGAGGGCGACCTCGACGCGCTCGCGTTCCGGCTGCTGCTCCCGCTGCGCAGCGAGCACGCCCGCCTCGCCCGTCAGGCCGACGAGGCGGCGCATGTCCTGGCGTTCGCCGCGAACGGCGACGGCGGTGCGGTGCGCGGCCTCACCTGGGTCGTGAACGTCGAGGCGCCTCGCGAGGTGCACCTCGTCGCCGAGCTGCTCTACGAGCCGGCCGGCGGTCCGATCGGCTGGGCGCTGGAAGAGGTCATGCACCGGCCCTCGCGGCGCCAGGCGCTGCGCGACGCCCTCTGGCGCCTGAAGCTCCTCGCCGAGGGGCGCGACTAGCCTCAGCGGTCAGGCCGCTACCTCGCGGTGCGCGTCCAGCGCCGCATCCACCTCACCCGCCGCAGCCGAGAGCGAGAGCACGACGATGCGGTGCAGCGAGTGCAGCTGCCGCAGGAGCTCCGTCGCCTGCATCAGCGAGGCATCGATCATCGCGGCGTTGCGGCGCAGGGCTGCCTGGTACTGCTCGACGCGCTGGTCGGACTCGTGCTTCGCCGTGATGTCGCGTGCCACCGCGTACGCGAAGCCCGCGCCCGGACTGGCGCTGAATCGGAGCCATCGATACGTCTGATCCGCGCAGCGGAAGCGCACGGCGAGTCGATCGACCGGTGTGCCATCGCGGAGACCGACGAACTGGCGGCGGAACTCATCGCGATCCTCCGGATGCACGTACTCGAGGAACGGGGTCGCGAGCAGTGCCTCCGTCGAATGCCCCGTCACCCGCTTCCACGCCGGGTTCAGCAGCGTCACCACCCCCTCCAGGCTGGCGACGCAGAGCATGTCGCGCGCGAGGTCAAACAGCGCCTGCACCTGGTCGGCGTGCTCGTGCGCGGTCGTGGACGCGCCGGGTGCGGATGTGTCCTGCGTGGTCTGGGCGTTCATGGCTGCGCCTCGTCTCCTCGGTCTGCTCGTCGCGGTGATCTTCGGCAGGTGGGTGTCGGCGCCGCGCGCGCGTCAGGAAGAAACAAGGTGCGCGCGATCGGGGGGACATCGAGGCGCCTCGATGCTCGCGTTGCCCGGGCATGGGGGCGCTGCTACGCTCGCGCGATGGAGCGCCATTTCACGGTGAGCGGGTTCGTGTCGCAGGCCGGGAAGACGGCGCTGCACTGGCACCGCCTCGGCCTCTGGCTGCCGCCCGGTGGCCACATCGAGGCCGATGAGGACCCGATCGAGGCGGTGCTGCGTGAGGTGCAGGAGGAGACCGGCCTCGCTGCCGAGGTCGTCCCGACCGGCCGCGCCTACACGTGGTCGCAGCCGGGGCGGCTGCCCGCGCCGGTCACGATCGGCGTCTACGACATCGAACGAGGCGACCCGCACCAGCGCGCACCGCACCAGCACATCGACCTCGTCTACTTCACCCGCCCGCTCGCCGGGCAG
>JBAYUZ010000071.1:0-11247 GCA_041674885.1 Dehalococcoidia bacterium | reverse complement strand
GCGACGCGCGAGCAGCTCGGCGTCGATGCGGTTCATAGCGGTCTTGATGATGTCGGCGGCGGTGCCCTGGATCGGCATGTTCATCGCCACGCGCTCCGCAGCGCTGCGGCGGTTGAAGTCGCCGGCGCGGAGGTCGGGGATGTAGCGCCGTCGGCCGAGCAGCGTCTCCGCGTAGCCGCGTGCGCGCGCCTCGGCGACCGTGCGCTCGCGCCACTCGGCGACGCTGGGGTACGCCTCGAAGTACGCCTTGATGAACGCCTCCGCCTCGTCGCGCGGAATGCGCTCACGGGTGCTGAGGCCGAAGGCGGTGAGGCCGTACAGCACGCCGAAGTTGAACACCTTCGCGCGGCGGCGCATGTCCGGCGTCACCTCGTCGAGCTCGACGCCGAAGACGCGCGATGCGGTGGCGCGGTGGATGTCGAGGCCCTCCGCGAACGCGCGGCGCAGCTCGCCGTCGTCGGCGACGTGCGCCAGCACGCGCAACTCGATCTGCGAGTAGTCGAAGGAGAGCAGCACCGGCTCCGTGCCGCAGTCGCGCGCGATGAAGGCGCGTCGCACCTCGTTGCCGATCTCGGTGCGCACGGGAATGTTCTGCAGGTTCGGGTCGTTCGAGGAGAGCCGACCGGTGGCGGCGGTGACCTGCGAGAACACGGTGTGGACGCGGCCGGTGCGCGCGTTCACCTGCTGCGGCAGCGTGTCGACGTACGTCGACTTGATCTTCGTGAGCTCGCGCCATTCGAGGACGGCGTCGATGACCGGGTGCACCTCGCGGATCGCCTCGAGCGCATCGGCGTCGGTGGTGTAGCCGGTCGCGGTCTTGCGCGTCTTGGGCAGGCCGAGCTCGGTGAACAGCACCTGCGAGAGCTGCTGCGGGGAGCCGATCTGGAACTCGTGGCCGACGGCGTCGAAGGCGGCACGCTCTGCGATCGCGATGCGGTCGACGAGCCGATCACCGATGCGGTGCAGCGCGTCTGTGTCGAGCGCGAGGCCCCACTGCTCCATGCGCGCGAGCACCGGGATGTGCGGCAGATCGAGGTCCTCGAAGACGCCGCGCACGGCGGTCGCTTCGAGCTCCGGCAGCAGCAGGTCGGCGAGACGCAACGTGCAATCGGCGTTCGCGGCGGCGTACGTCGCGCACTGCTCCGGGGTGGTCTGCGCGAAGGTGATCGCCTTGCGCCCGGTGCCGAGCAGCGTCTTGGGGTCGACCAGCTCGTGGCCGAGGCGGTCGAACGCGAGGCCGCGAATGGTGACGTTGGAGTCGCCGAGGAGGTATGCAGCGACCATCGTGTCGAAGTCGATCGAGGGCAGCCAGTAGCCGTCAGCCGCCTCGGCGAGCGCGAGCATCGCGTTCTTGCCGTTGTGCGCGACGCGGCGCACAGCGGAGTCGGTGAACACTGGCTGCAGCGCACCGAGCACCTGCGCCTGCGTGAGCTGAAAGTTGGCGTCGGTGCTGCCGAGGAGCGGCGCCTGCGCGTGCCCGAACGGCACGTACCACCCCTGCCCCGCCTCGATGCTCAGGCCGAGGCCGACCAGGCGATCGGCAGCGCGCATCGGGTGCGGGTCGTCGGCGACGAGGTCGAAGGCGAAGCGACCCGCGGCGCGGATCGCATTCGCGACGTCGAGCAAGCGATCGAGGCTCGTCACGACCTCGTAGGTCGCGGCCTCGACGGGCTCGACGGGGCGGGCGCGCACCTCGGCGAGCGCCTGGTCGGTGACGTGCTCCGGGAGGCGGCTCACGAGCGAGCGGAACTCGAGCTCGCGGAACAGCTCAAGCACGCGCTCGCGGTCGTAGTCGTGCACGGAGGCGGCAGCGAGGTCGAGCGTCACGCCGGGGACGTTGCAGACGATCGTCGCCATGTGGCGGGAGTGTTCGGCGGACTCGCGGCCCTCGGTGAGCGCCTTCTGCGTGCGCGGCGGCTTGATCTCGTCGAGGTGGGCAAGCATCTCCTCGACGGTGCCGTACTGCTGGATGAGCGCGAGCGCGCCCTTCTCGCCGATGCCGCGCACGCCGGGGATGTTGTCCGAGGTATCCCCGACCAGCGCCTTGTAGTCGATCATCCTCGGCGGGTCGAAGCCGAAGCGCGCGCGCACGGCCTCCTCGTCGTAGAGGACGTAGTCCTTCTGGTACGGGCGGTACATGTAGACGCGCACGCCGGGCTGCACGAGCTGGACGAGGTCGTTGTCGAGCGTCACGACCACGACATCGAGGCCGGCCTGCACGCCCTGCGCCGCGATCGTGCCCACGACGTCGTCCGCTTCGAAGCCGGGCGCGTCGATGACGGGGATGCGGAACGCATCGAGCATCTCGCGCACGCGGCCGAGCTGCGGGCGCAGGTCGTCGGGCATCGGCAGGCGTGTCGCCTTGTACGTCTCGTCGGCCTCATGGCGGAAGGTGGGCTCCGGGCCGTCCCACGCCGCGATGACGTAGGAGGGCTGCAGCTCCTGCAGCACGTGGAGGAGGCTGTTCGCGTAGCCGAAGACGGCGGCGGTCATCTCGCCGGTCTTGCGCACCTGCAGCACGTCGCGCAGTGCGAAGTACGAGCGGTAGATGATCCCGTGCGAGTCGAAGATCACCAGCAGTTGGCGTCGTTCCGGGGCCGTGGTGTCGGGCATGGGCGTCAGTATAGGCAGCCTCGGCTGCACCGGGGGTGGGGGGAGGCGCTGCGGCTGGCGAGGACACCGCCTACGATGGGCAGATGCACATCACCTCGCGCGGAACACCCGGGAGCGGCGCCTGATGCCGGGCGCGCTGCACGTCGTCGCCGCACGCCTCCGCGACGACGCGGACGCCGAGGCGGTCGCGCGTGCGCTCGACGCCGCGCACGCGCTGGGGAGCGCCCCCGGTGTGGAGACGGTGCTGGTGGCGCGCTCCGAGGCGCAGCTCATCGTCGCGACCTGGCTCGAGGGCCGGCAGGCGCTCGACGCCTTCGCCGAGTCGCGCGCGCACATGACGTTCGTCATGCAGGGGCTCGCGCCCGTGATCAAGGGGATGTGGAGCGCGGCGATCGAGGCTGACTGCCCCGCCCCGCCCGCCGACACCACAACGCTGTGGGCGTTCGCGCTGGAGACCACCGAGGGTGTCTTCGAGTGGCAGGTACGCGACCTGCTGGCCGCCGTGGAGGCGATGCCGGGCGATGCCGTGACCGGACCGACCGTCGAGGAGCGCGAGCGCTACCGCGCGGGCGGCCTCGTCTGCCTCACAGCCGCCTCGACGGCCGCGTTCGCGGCGGCACTGCCCGCGAACCGTGAGGCGTGGGCCGCCGTCACCGGGCGCGTCGAGGAGGCGCTGGCGGACGTGCTGCCCTCGTGAGCCCGTCCCGCCGCCGACGTTCGACGCCGGAGTGGCCGACGAACCTGGGCGCGCGGCAGAAGCGGCTCGGCCGCATGCTGCTCATCCTCGCTGCGGGCCTCATCCTCTCGGTCTTCGCCACCGCCCGCACGCGAGGCGGCGACAGCACGCCGGTCGCAGCGACCTCGACCCCGACGGCGGCCGCCGCGGCAGTGACCGGCACCGCGAGCGCGACCTCGACGGTTGCGCCCGGCAGCGGGCGAGTCGAGCTGGAGCGCCGCGCGGACGGCTGGTACCTGCCGGCACCGGAGACGTGGCCGCTGGTCGCCGTGGCACACATCGTCGACGGCGACACGCTGGACGTGCGCGCCTCCGGCGTGACGCTGCGTGTCCGCGTCTACGGCATCAACACCACGGAGCGCGGCGAGGCGTGCTACGCGGAAGGCACGAAGCGCCTCGAAGCCCTCGCGGGGCGCGAGGTGCGTCTCGTCCCCGACCGGCGGCAGCAGGACTCGTTCGACCGCGAGCTGCGCTACCTGTTCACGCCCGCCGGACGCTCGATCGACGCCGCGATGGTGGAGGAAGGCGTCGCGCGCGCCTGGCGCGATGACGGCGCGCTCCGCTCGACGTTGGTGGGGCTGGAAGACGAGGCGAAGGCGGCGAAGCGCGGCTGTCTGTGGGCCGCCCGCTGATGTTCCGCCGAGGTTAGCGGCGCGCTTCCAGCCGGAAGACCTGCGCGCCGTTGTCCCACTGCACGATCTCGTGCGGCGCATCCACGTTGATCCACGCGACACGAGTCGCGCGACCGCTGCGCACCTGCAGCCGCCACGCCTGGAACGTGCCCGCGGGCACCTCGACCGTCTGCGTGCCGGTGACCTCCACATCGACGGTCTGGCGCGTCCGCGCGATCGCATCGATCGAGACGTAGCGCGCCCGATAGCCCTCCGCGAGGGGGAGCGTGCGCCAGATCCAGAGCGCGGACTCGTTGTCGTAGTAGACGTCACCCAAGGGCAGCGACTTCGGCTTCCCGCCGTCGGCGGTGACCTCGACGCTCTTCGCGTCGGCGGCGTACTTCGCGGTGTAGGCGTGCGAGGCGTCGCGCCCGGTGACGGTGCGCTCCATCGAGACCGGCCGCAGGTCTGCAGCGCCGACGAGCACCGTCGAGGCGTCCACGTTCGGTTGCGCGCCCGCGGGCGGCTGGGCCTCTTCGTAGCGCTGCTCCAGGCGCAGGCGGTCGCCATCGCGCCGCACGGTGAGCACGCCGCGCGCGGTCGTGGAGCCCCAGTCCTCGCGGATGACGTAGGTCATGCGCTCGCCGTCTGCGAACGGCACCGCGCCGACGACGGCGCTCGCCTTCGGCGCGGGGGCGGAGGTCGAGCCACACGCGACCAGCGTCGCGGCCAGCAGGGCAAGGAGTGCGGTACGCAGATTCATGGGGCGTGAGGCTAGCAGAGCGCTGCCTTGTGGTCGCGCAGATACGCGCGGATCAGCGCGACGGCGTGCGCTCCCAGAGCGCCTCGTAGCCCTCGCCGCCGCGGATGGCGGCTGCAACCTCGGCGCGCTCGGCGGCGCGGATGTCGCGGAACGCCTCCTCGGCATCGGCGATCATGCCGTCGCCGGCCTCGCGGACGAGGCGGTCGACGATGCGCTGCCAGAGCCCGGTGTCGCGCATCACCTGCACATAGCGCGGCCACGCGACCACGGTGATGTGCTCCGGCAGCGGCATGCGCGGGCGCTCGGTTCGCAGGTAGTGGTACCGCTCCTCGGCGCTGTTCACGGGGGGCACGAGGCGCACGAGCGGCGGGTCGCCGGGTGCGGCGCGCATGTCGAGCAGCAGGCGCTGCCCGATGACGTGGAAGCGCACGACCACCACGTCGGCCTCGTCAAAGACGTGGCCCATCTCCTCGATGTCGACGCCGAAGTCTGAGTCTGCCATTGCGACCATTGTACGAACCGGGCCCGCACGCGCTACGGGCTGCCGGCGGGGCGACTGGGGACGCCTCGGCGGCTAGGAGGAGCGCGCCGGGAGCTGGTAGGTGCGGTCCAAGTACGGGAGATGGATGAGCCCGCTCATCTGCATACCAAACAGCACCATGACCGCGCCGCCGATCCTCGTCACGGTGTCGAGGTGCGAGGTGAGCGTGCTGCCGACGAGGCCGGCGGAGGCGCCGAGCGCGGCGAAGACGAGCGTGAAGCCGGCGATGAACGCGAGCGAGTGGCCCAGGACGTGGCGGCGGCTCGCGCGACCCTCGCCGCTGGCGATCGCCGCCTCGCCCGCGAGGTTCGCGAGGTAGACCGGCAGCAGCGGCAGCACGCACGGCGAGAGGATCGAGGCGACGCCGCCGAACGCCGCGACCAGCGGGCCGAGCGCCCCGGCGGCCATCGGCGCGAGGCGCTGCTCCGTCTCACTGGAGCCGAAGAGGAAGCCCATCGCCTGGAACTGGGTGTTCAGGCGCGTGAACTCGCCCAGCACCATCGCGGCGCCGACGACGATGAAGAGCGCGCCGGAGACGGCCATGATCACCGGCATGTAGCGATAGACGTGGCGCAGCCGCGGCGACAGCCACTCGAACGCGAGGCCGAAGACGAGGAACCAGATGCCGAGGCCGAGCGAGTACGCGACCAGCAACACGCCGCCTCGGAGCGCGGTGCCGGAGGCCGCGGCGAGCGCGAGCACCGCGCCGAGGATCGGCCCGATGCATGGGGACCACGCTGCGGCAAACGTCGCGCCGATCAGGAGCGAGCGCGGGTAGGCGGTCTTCGGCTCGGTGGCGACGGCCATGCGCTCGTTACTCCTCGATACCCAGCAGGCGGCGGCGGGCGGCCTCGTAGCGCTCCTTGGCGCGGGACTCGCGGTTGAGCAGCCCCTTCACCTCCGGTGGCGGCAGGCGCTCACCGTCGAGGAAGAACGCATGCAGCCGCGAGAGCTGGGCCTGCCAGTCGGCCCAGGCGGCGCGATACGCCTCGCGAGGGTCGTCGGTGGTCATACGTACAGTGTAGCGAGGAAGCGGGCCGGAGTCGGCGAGCGGGTCGCCGGGAGACAGCATGGTAGCGCGTGCGGGATTCGAACCCGCGATCTTCGCCTTGAGAGGGCGATGTCCTGGGCCACTAGACGAACGCGCCACGCCCGACCGCGCAGCGATCGACGTCCGTGCAGGATAGCAATGCCTGTGCGCTGCGCTCAAGCGGCCTCGGCTCGAGCCGCGCCTACCTCGCGCGGATACGCGTGACGAGGCGGCAGGCGCCCCCATCCTTCACGCGAGCGTTGCGGTAGCATGTTGCGTCCTCAGCACATGTTGGATGGACATGCGGGCGCAGGTATCGCCCGGTAGAAGGAGTGGCGTGTGGAGTACAGGCAGCTCGGCCGGTCGGGCATCGCGGTCTCGGTGATCGGCATCGGGACGAACCAGTTCGGCAATCCCGTCGACGCCCCGGGCGTGCAGACGATGCTCGAAGCGGCGATGGAGAGCGGCATCAACGCCATCGACACCGCCGACGGCTACGGCGGGACGCTGTCCGAGGACTACATCGGCCGCGCGATCGAGGCGATGGGCAACCGCCACGACTGGGTGGTGATGACGAAGTTCGGCAACTACCCCATGGGCAAGGCGCCGAACAACTCGGGCACCTCGCGCGGTCACCTGCGGAAGTCGATCGTCGGGTCGCTGCAGCGCCTGCGCACGGACTACATCGACCTGTACCAGGTGCACCGCTGGGATCCGAAGACCCCGATCGAGGAGACCATGGGCGCCCTGAACGAGGTCGTCCAGGAAGGTCTCGTGCGTTATGTCGGCTGTTCCAACTGGGCGGGCTGGCAGATCGCGGAGGCGAACGAGGTCGCGCGGCGGTACGGCTGGACGCCGTTCGTGTCCTCGCAGCCGCAGTACAGCCTGATGGCGCGTGGCATTGAGGCGGAGCACATCCCGGCGTGCCTGCACTACGGCCTGGGGCTCATCCCCTACAGCCCGCTCGCGGGCGGCTTCCTGACGGGCAAGCACAAGCGCGGCGCAGGGGCCCTGGAAGGCACGCGCATCGCGCGCAACACGCGCGCGGCGGAGAGCACGCTGACCGACGCCAACTTCGACAAGCTCGAGGCGTGGGAGCAGATCGCCGCCGACGCGGGCGTCTCGATGACGCAGCTGGCGATCGGCTGGCTGACCGCCAACCCCGTCACGGCGACGGTCATCTGCGGCGCGACCAGCCCGGAGCAGATCCGCGAGAACGCGGCGATCGGTGACGTGAAGCTGAGCGCCGACACGGTCGCTGCCGCCTCGGCGGTGAAGTAGCGACCCCACGCGAACTCGCACCACACAAGGAAGCCCCCGCCACGTGGCGGGGGCTTCCTGTTGTCTCGCCTCGACGGCCCCGAGGGGCCGCGGGGGTTAGCCCATCTTCGCGATGACCGCCAGGAGCAGGATCGCGACGATGTTGGTGATCTTGATCATCGGGTTCACGGCGGGGCCGGCGGTGTCCTTGTACGGGTCACCGACGGTGTCACCGGTCACCGCGGCCTTGTGAGCCTCGGAGCCCTTGCCGCCGTAGAGGCCGGTCTCGATGAGCTTCTTGGCGTTGTCCCACGCCGCACCACCGGTCGTCATCGACAGAGCCACGAAGAGGCCCGTCACGATGACACCGAGGAGCATCGCGCCGACCGAGGCGAATGCCGCGTTGCGGCCACCCACGGCGTTCACGATGAAGAACAGCACCACCGGCGCCAGCACCGGGAGCAGCGACGGCAGGATCATCTCGGAGATCGCCGCGCGGGTGAGCATGTCCACGGCGCGCGCGTAGTCCGGGCGCTCCGTGCCCAGCATGATGCCCGGGTGCTCGCGGAACTGGCGACGCACCTCGACCACCACGGCGCCACCGGCGCGCCCCACGGCCATCATGCCCATCGCACCGAAGAGGTACGGGAGCAGACCACCGAGGAAGAGGCCGATCACGACGTACGGGTCCTGGAGCCGGAACAGGTTCGTGACGTCCAGATCCGGGAAGTACCGACCGAGGTCCTGCGTGTACGCGGCGAACAGCACGAGGGCGGCCAGACCGGCGGAGCCGATCGCGTAGCCCTTCGTGACGGCCTTCGTGGTGTTGCCGACCGCGTCCAGCGCGTCGGTGACCTCGCGGACGGACTCCGGCAGCTCGGCCATCTCGGCGATACCGCCGGCGTTGTCGGTGACGGGGCCGTAGGCGTCCAGCGCCACGATCATGCCGGCGAGCGCGAGCATCGCGGTGGCGGCGATCGCGATGCCGAAGAGGCCCGCGTTCAGGTAGGAGACGATGATGCCGATGACGATCACCACCACCGGGGCGGCGGTGCCCTCCATCGAGACGGCGAGACCCTGAATGACGTTCGTGCCGTGGCCGGTCTCGGACGCGGCGGCGACGCTCTTCACCGGGCGGTAGGTCGTCGCGGTGTAGTACTCGGTGATGATGACGATGAGGGCGGTGATGACCAGGCCGACCATCGCGCAGATGAACAGGTTCATGCCGGTGAAGGTCACGTCAGAGCCCGCGACCTTGTAGACCGTGTCCAGCCCGACCATCTGCTGGATGACGACGAAGATGAGACCGGCGGACAGTACGCCCGTCGCGGCCAGACCCTTGTACAGCGCCGCCATGATGCCGCCGCCCGCACCGAGGCGGACGAAGAACGAACCCACGATCGAGGCGGCGATGCAGACGCCGCAGAGCACCAGCGGGAGCAGGAGCATCGACTCCTGGATCGCGTCGCCGGCGAAGAACGAGGCCGCAAGCAGCATCGAGCCGACCAGCGTGACCGCGTAGGTCTCGAAGAGGTCGGCGGCCATGCCGGCGCAGTCGCCGACGTTGTCACCCACGTTGTCGGCGATGACGCCGGGATTCCGGGGGTCGTCCTCCGGAATGCCAGCCTCGACCTTGCCGACGAGGTCGGCGCCGACGTCGGCGCCCTTCGTGAAGATGCCGCCGCCGAGGCGGGCGAAGATCGAGATGAGGGAGCCACCGAAGCCGAGGCCGACGAGGCCCTCGACGATCTGGTCCATGCCCTCCTTCGTGCTCGGGTCGAACATGCCCCGGAGCACGATGTAGTAGCCACCCACGCCGAGGAGGCCGAGGCCGACGACCAGGAGGCCGGTGATGGCACCCGCCTTGAACGCCAGCGAGAGCGCCGCGGTCATGCCGCTTCGGGCAGCCTCGGCGGTGCGGACGTTCGCACGGACGGAGACGTTCATGCCGACGTAGCCGGCCGCCGCGGAGAGCAGCGCGCCGACGGCGAAGCCGATCGCGACCTGGGTGCCCAGGAAGAGCAGCCCCGCCCCCAGCAGCACGCCGACGATGCCGATCGTGCGGTACTGGCGGTTCAGGTACGCCGAAGCACCTTCGGCGATCGCGCCGGCGATCTCCTGCATGCGCGCGTTGCCGGCGCTTGCGGAGAGCACCTGGCGACTGGCGACCAGGCCGTACAGCACGGCCAGCGCCCCCATCGCCACTACCAGACCGTAATACATACTCATGCGGGAACCCGCCCCTCTCGGTCGCCGCTATATACGTACGCGGCGCGGCATTGGGGCGGACGATGCCAGAACCTCGGTTCTCACGCAACCAAGCCGCGATGCAGGGGCAGGCCTCTGCGATGGAAGCGCGAGACGGCACGTCAGGCCCGGCAGCGACCCAGCACGGCGGTGTTCGGCGGCAGGCCGTTCGGGTAGAGCGTCAGCCACGGGGCGTTCACGGCGCCCACCGTGGTGCCCGGCACCCAGACCACGAAGTCACCTCGACCGTCGCTCACCCAGAATGCCGCCGAACCACCGGGGCAGCCGGAGGCGACGAGCAGCTGCGCGGGCGAGCCGCCGGCGAAGACGAAGAGGCCGAAGCCGCGCGCCGGAACCGGACCGGTGGCTGTCGTGGGAGCGATCACGCTGACCACCACCCGACTCGTCGCCTCGTGCAGGTAGCGGTCGATCACGGTGAGCTGCAGTGTGACGTCGCCCACCTCCCTGGCCGTGAACGCGGGCGCGAGCGTCGAGGCGTCAGTCAGCGTGATCGGCGGGCCGCTCACCTGCTGCCAGCCCTGGCTCACCTCGTCGCCGTCCGGGTCGGTGGCGCGGCCCGCGAGCGCGACCCGGTCGCCGGGGAGCGCCGTCCGCGCCGCCCCGGCATCGGCCACGGGTGCGCGGTTGACCCCGTAGACGTCCTGGAGCCGCGCGAGCTCGGTGCGGCTGGGGGCGGTGCGGCAGGTCGAGGGATTCGAGACGGCCAGCGTGGGGTACATGATGTCGGACGTCTCCGTGCTGTGGCCGAGACCGAGCACGTGTCCGACCTCGTGCACCAGCGCGTGGCGGAGGCAGGCGAGCGACTGGGGGAAGCCGGTTGGCACGGTGATGTCGGTCTCTGTGATGGTGCGTACCACCGGCGCCGAGACCGGCGTCCATGTCGTGAGGATGTCGGTCGTCGCGGCGTCACCGCCGGGCACGACGGCGCGAGGCACGAAGCCGACCTCGTTGCGGCCGTCGCCGGCGAGGACGGTGGTGCCGACGGCGCAGTCGCCGGCGTAGCGCACCCCGACGGGCACCTCGGCACGGTTCCACTCGCGCGCGGCATCGGCGAGCACGCCCTGCAGGTCGGCGGCGGAGAGCCACGCGGGTCGGCTCGCCTGCACCGAGCAGATGACGACGGGACGGTTCGCGAGCGACCACCGTGCGGGAGGGTCGCCGCAGCGCGGGGGCGCCTGCCCCGGCTGGCAGTCACTGATGAGCGTGATCCCGAGCGGGAGCGGCACCTGGTCGAGGGGCACGTCGGGCGCGGCGTCCGCCGCCTGCACGGGGCGCACGAGCACGATCGCCATCGCGAGCATCACGACGGTCGCGATCGCGCTGCCCCGCACCGTCTGCCACCAGCCCCGACCGGCCATGCGTCCCTCGTGTCCCACCGTGTCCTGCTGATCACAACGACCGCTCGCGACCTCGCGTTCCATGTTC
>JBAYUZ010000070.1:0-11286 GCA_041674885.1 Dehalococcoidia bacterium | reverse complement strand
GCGCATCGAGGAGGGTGGCTGGCAGACGGTCGCGCCCAGCCCGATCGCCTTCAACGAGGGCTACCCCACGCCGCGGGAGCTCTCGACCGCCGAGGTGCGACAGGTCGTCGATGACTTCGCCGCCGGGGCGGAGCGCGCGGTGCGCGCCGGCTTCCGCGCGATCGAGGTGCATGAGGCGCACGGCTACCTGATCGCCCAGTTCCTCTCGCCGTTCTCCAACCAGCGCACGGATGAGTACGGCGGCGACTTCGCCGGGCGCACGCGCCTGGCAGTCGAGGTCGCGCGCGCCGTCCGTGAGGCGGTGCCGCAGACGTTGCCGGTCTTCGTGCGGCTCTCCGCCAGCGAGTACGTGGCCGATGGCTGGGACCTCGAGCAGACCGTTCAGCTCTCGGCGGAGCTCAAGCGTGTCGGCGTCGATCTCATCGACGCGTCGTCGGGTGGCAATCTGCCGCATCAGCAGCTGCACGTGCACCCGGGGTACCAGGTGCCGTTCGCGCGCGCGATCCGCGAGCGCGCCGGCATCGCGACCGGTGCGGTCGGGCTCATCACCACCGCGTCCCACGCCGACGCGGTCATCGCCTCGGGCGATGCCGACGCCGTGTTCATGGGTCGAGAGGAGTTGCGCGATCCGTACTGGCCCCTGCACGCCGCCGCCGAGCTGCGCGACAACGTCCGATGGCCCGTCCAGTACGAGCGCGCACGCCGCTAGCCCGCCTCGCGATCACGGCGCATATGAGGAGCCCCGGCATTGCCGGGGCTCTTCTTTGTGTGACTGGATTCGAGGCTAGGGCTTCGCGGTGGCGGTTGGTGTGGGCGTGGTGGCTCCCGGCGTCGCGACCGCAACGGGGCCACCCTCGCGCACGGAGTTCTGGCCGACGATGATGATTTGGTCGCCTGCCTTCAGCCCGGAGGTGACCTCGACGTTCGTGCTGTCGCTCACGCCAGTCTGCACGGGGCGGAACGCCGCCCTGCCGTCGGCGACCGTGACAACCGCCTTCGTCTGCCCCTGCGTCACGATCGCGCTTGCCGGCACGATGAGCACGCCCGCCTTGTCCGCGGTCACCATCGTGACTTCTGCGAACATACCGGGGAGCAACAGCGCCTGCGGATCCTGAGCGAACACCTTGACCTCGAACGTGTGCGCGCGCGGGTCGCCGGTCGGCGCGACCGAGGCGACCTTGCCCGGGAACTGCTTGCCGGGGAACGCCGCCACCGTCAGCTGCGTCGCCAGGTCGGGCCGAACGAGGCCGATGCGCGCCTCCTCGATCGTGAGTCGCACCTCGACCGCCTTGGCGGAGATGACGAACAGCGGCGCGGCGGGCGAGGCGGCGGCACCGACCTCCGCCATGCGCTGCGCGATCACGCCGTCAAACGGCGCGACGACGGTGGTCTGGTCGAGCAGGGTCTGCGCGGTGGAGAGCGCCGCCTGCGCCTGCGCGACCGTTGCGCGCGTCGCGCGGATATCGGAGTCGGTGAACGGCACCTGGGCCTTGTCGAGCGTGCTGCGGGCCGCATCGACAGCCGTGCGAGCGGCGGCAAGGTCGCCCGCGGAGGGGCTGAGCAACTGGTCACGCTTCAGTCGTGCGGTGATGAGCGCCTGCTCGGCGGTCGCCTGGTTGTTGAGCGCGGTCTGGTACGCGGCGTTCGCCGCCAGCAGCGCGATTGCGTTGTTGCCCGGGGTGAAGCCGAGCTGGCCGATGCCCGTCGTTAGCCCGGAGGCAACGGAGTCCGTCACCTCCTTGGGCAGGGGCAGCACGAGATTGTTGCAGGGGATGCCGAAGCCACCCCACTGGTAGCACATGATGTAGACGTTGCCGAGGAGCGTCGCCTTCGCGGTTGCGGCGCCGGCGGTGGCGTTGTCGACGGCAACGCGCGCGGTGGTGACGGCGGCATCGGCTGCCGCCTGATCCGTCGGCAGCGGGTTCTGGAGCTGGTGCAGACGCGTCACCGCGGTGTCGTAGGCGGACTGGGCGGCAGCGATGTCACCGGCTCGCGATCCCGCGAGCACAGAGTCGAGCCGGGCCTGGGCCGCCTGCAGGTTGGCCTGCGCCTGCGCGACCTGCGCGGGCAGCGTGCCGGGGTCGAGCGTTGCGAGCCGGTCGCCGGCCTTCACGACCGAGCCGACATCGACGAAGACCGCCGACACCTGTCCGCCCGTGCGTGGCGCCAGGTTCACCTGCTGGCTGGACTGCACGTTGCCGGAGTAGGTGAGCGTGCTCCGGATCGTTCCGGCCTTGACCTCGGCCAGTTGCACCGGGACGGGGGGCTGCCCGCTGGCGGCCGGTGCGTCGCCGCCGCCGGTGCACCCGGCGAGCAGTGCACCGGCAGTGAGCGCAGCGAGCAAGCCGCCGCGCGAGGTGAGCCAGGTGAACATGTGCAATCCCTTTCCGATGGGCCGTCCCGCCGACCGTTCGAGGTACGTCATTCGTTGTCCGCCCCACCCGCGATCGGCACGGCGGCGTGCGACCGTTCGAGGTGCACGAGACGCAGCACGCGGTGGACGAAGTGCATCGCACTCTCGATGAGTGTGTAGACGACCGGGATGAGGACAAGTGTCAGCATCGTCGAGGAGATGACGCCGCCGAGGACGGTAGCGGCCAGCGGCGCGCGCATCTCGGCACCCTCGCCCAGCTGGAGTGCCGTTGGCGTGAGCGCGATCGCGATTGTGAGGCTGGTCATGAGGATCGGACGGAGTCGCGCCGGACCGGCCTCCAACAGCGCGTCGTGCGTATTCATGCCGCGCTCACGATTCTGGTTCGTGCGGTCGACCAGCAGGATGCCGTTCTTGATCGCGAGGCCGACGAGGAGGATGAGGCCGATCATCGAGAACACGCTGAACACGTAGCCGAACGCGAACAGGCCGAACATCGCTCCGCCGACCGCAACCGGCAGCGAGAACAGGATCACCAGCGGGTCGAGCAGCGAGTTGTACAGCACCGCCATCAGCAGGTATGCCATCAGCACCGAGGCGCCGAGCGCCAGGAACAGCTGACCGAAGCTCTCGGCCTGGTCGGCGCTCTCGCCACCGATCTCGATCGAGTAGCCGTTGGGGAGCTTCGTCTCCTGCACGATGCGGTTGAGCGCGGGCTGCACCTCGCTCAGCGAGTGGCCGGTGGCGAGGTCGGCCCCTACGACGACGACGCGCTCGCGGTCGCGGCGGTTGATCTGCGTTGGTCCGGACACCTCGCGCAGCGTCGCCACCTGGCGCAGCGCGACGGTCTGGCCGCCCGCCGTCGGGATCGGCAGGTCGCCGACGCGCGCGAGGTCCGTACGCGACTCCGGCGCGAAGCGGAGCAGTACGTCCTGCTGCGTCCCATCAGGCTCCTGGAACTTCGTGACCTCAACACCCGCGAACGCGGTGCGCACGAGCAGTCCAACGGTCGAGGAGTTCACGCCGTAGTTCGCGGCTCGGAGCGGGTCGACGTCGATCAACAGCTGTGGCTGGCCGGTCGGCGCACCATTTGTGATGTTGATGATGCCGGGCGTGCGCTCCAGCTCCATCTGCACCTGAGTCGCCACCTGGACGAGTCCGTCCAGTTCGTCGCCCTTGATGCGGAGCGCAACCGGCTGCCCGTTTCCGCTGCCGATCGAGGCAGTGACGCTGATATTCACGCCGGGCACGTCTGCGAGCCGCGCGCGCATGTCATCGATAATCGTGTAGATGTCGCGGCGACCGGTGCTGATGTGATGCACCTGTCCGGTAATGTTGCCGTAGCGCCCCTGGCCCACAGAGCTGCCCCCGAAGAAGCCCGTCTGCCCCACACCGATCGAGGCGGTCACGGTCTCGACCTCGGGCATCGCCATGATGCGAGCCTCGACCTGGCGCATGATCGCGTCGTGCGCGGCGAGCGAGGTGCCGGGGGGCGCCTCAGTGGCAACAGTGAAGTAGCCGTCGTCGCTCTTCGGGATGAACTCGGCGGGAACCAGCCCGGATGTGACGAGCCAGATGCCCGCGAACAACGAGGCTGCGGCGACGGCGCTGACGATCAGGCGGTGCGACAGCGACCAGTCGAGGATCGCCCGGTAGCGTTGCTCCAGCGCGCCGAAGCGAAGGTCCCACCACCGCCCGAAGCGATCGATGATCCCCGTGCCGTGCTCGTTCTCCGGCTTCAGGAAGCGCGCCGCCAGCAGCGGCGTGAGCGTGAAGGAGACGACGAGAGACATCAGCGTGGCGGCCGCGATCGTGAAGCCGAACTCGCGGAAGAATCCGCCGACCTGCCCGCTCACGAGGCCGGTGGGGGCGAACACGACGACATCGACGAGCGTGATCGCGACCGCTGCGAGGCCGATCTCGGCGCGACCGTTCAGCGCGGCCATGAATGGTGGCTCGCGGTTGCTCAGGTGCCGGAGGATGTTCTCCAGCACGACGATCGAGTCGTCCACCAGGATGCCGATCGTGAGCGTCAGGCCCAGCATGCTCAGGAAGTTGAGGCTGAACCCCATCAGCTGCATCAGGATGAACGTCGTCAGCAGCGTGGTCGGGATCGAGAGCAGCACGATCAGTGCCGCCCGGATGTTGTGCAGGAAGAGCAGCAAGATCACGCTCGTCAGCACGACGGCGATGACGAGCTCGTGCTCGATCCCGTCCAGCGAGTTGCGCACGAACGGTGTCGCGTCCTGCACGACCTTGAGCTGGCTGGACGCGGGGAGCTGCTGCTCGAGGTTCGGCAGATCCTTGCGTACCGCATCGGTGACATCAGTGAGGTTGGAGCCGCTCTGCTGCGCGACCGCGACCAGTAGCGCCTGCTTGCCGTTCACGCGTGTCATCTGCGTCTGCTCGGTTGCACCGGCGATGACGCGGGCCACGTCGCGCACGCGCACCTGTCCGGTCGCGCTGCCGCCGATGACAACGTCGCCCAGTTCCTCGGGCCGGGTCACGCGGCCGTTCACCTGAAGGTCGAACTGGCGCGGGCCCTGCGTTACTCGCCCGCCGGGGATCGAGGCGTTCGAGGCTGCGAGCGCCCCCTGCATCTGCTGCAACGAAATGCCGTACGCGGCGAGGCGCACCGGGTCTACCTCGATCTGCACCTCTTCCTTGCGCGCGCCGACCACGACGACCTGGGAGACGCCGCTGATCTGCTCGATCGAGGGCAGCAGCACGTCGTCGACGATCTTGCTGAGTTCCTGCGCCGTGAGCACGTCGTCGACAACGGCGAGCTGCATGACCGGCACCGCGGAGAGGTCGATCTTCTGGACGGTCGGCGTACGCACGCCGCTGGGGAACTTGGAGGTGATGCTGTTGACGCGGCGCTCGACGTCCGAGGCGATCTTGGAGTCGTCCGCCTTGTCGGTGAAGGAGACGACGACGCTGGAGAAGCCGTCGCCGGAGGTGCTGCTGATGAAGTCGAGGTCCGAGAGGCCGGCGATCGCATCCTCGACTGGCTGCGTGATCTGCGTCTCGATCTCGCGCGGGTTCGCACCCGGGTAAATCGTCATGATCGTGACGACCGGGATCTTCACCGACGGGAAGCGGTCAACGGGCAGCGTGCGGAACGCCACGAACCCCGCGACGGAGAGTGCGAGGAAGATCGCGGCGGTCGCCCATGCGCGGGTGACCGACAGGCGGGTAATCGTCTGCAACTCAGGCCTCGCTTCTGACGGGGGTGGGGGCTGGGCAGCCGGGTTGTGGGCCGGCATGGGCGGTGATGAGCGCCGCGAGCGCCGTCATCCCGCGGTGCAGCGCGTGCAGGTCGTCCGTCGCCATCTGCTCCAGGAAGCGTGCCACGCTCGCGGAGCCTGCTGAGAGGATGTCGCCGACGAACCGCATACCGGCGTCGGTGAGCGTGACCAGTACGGCGCGACGGTCGGATGGGTCAGGCTGGCGCTCGGCGAATCGCAGCGCCTCGAGTCGGTCGAGCAACATCGTGGCGGCGTTCTTCGACATCCCCAGTTCGCTGGCGACGCTCCCGATGCGTACTGAGCCGCGGTGGTACAGGACGAGCATTGCCTTTACCTGTGGCATCGTCAGTTCCGCCTCCAGCCATGACTCCGGCGGCGCGACTGTGGAGGCGTGCGCGCTGGCGACACTGCAGAGCAGATCCTGCAGCTCGGTGATCAGGGTGTGACGGGAGGCGGTACGTGACATCATGGAATCGTATCACGCTACCGTGATAGTTCTGCAACCAATGATTATTCTCGATCGTTGTCATACCGTCGGTGCGCGACGCCATGCGATAGTGCGCGCGGGTGATGGCATGGCTGAGGGAGCACCACATGGAGCCGATCGAGCGAGTCAGCGAGCTGTTCCGCAACCAGCGCGCCGTACGCACCTTCACCGCTGATCCCGTGCCTGACGATGTGCTGCTGAGCGTGCTCGACGCCGCGACACGCGCGCCTTCCGGGTCGAACACGCAGCCATGGCGCTTCCTGGTCATCCGCGACCGTGCCGTGAAAGAGGCACTGAGCCTCGAGTACGAGCGAGCACAGGCGGAGCGTGCGGGACGCCCCGAGCCGACCGTCGAGCAGGCGCGCGCGGGGATCATGGCGCAGGCGCCGGTGCTGGTCGTGCCGTGCGTGCGCGTGCCGGGTCGGACGGGCACCGCCGGCTTCCAGACCGGCGCCTCGATCTACCCGGCGTGCCAGAACCTGATGCTGGCCGCGCGCGCCGTCGGCCTCGGCAGCGTGCTCACCACGACGCACCGCATTCGGCGCGAGCAGGTGCATGCGCTGCTCGGCATCCCGGGGACGTACGAGAGCGCCGCGATCATCCCACTCGGCTGGCCCGACCGCGCCTACGGCCCGAACCACCGCGCCCCTGTGTCGGAGGTGGTCTGCTGGGATCACTGGTCGGAGTAGCCGCGTCCGACTGCGAGGTATGAGGAAGGCCGCCCGTTGGGCGGCCTTCCTGCGGTCATGCGGTCGGGTGTCGGCTAGCGGCGACCTGCGGCGCGCTGGTACGGGTCACCGATGCGAGCCTGGCGCTCGGCGCACTCCGGGCAGAGCACGGACTTCGCGCGGAACTTGGTGCCGCCCTTGGTCACGTACTGGCCGCAGAGCGCGCACTTCCCCTCAATGCCGCCCTCGCCGTACTTGTAGGCGCCCTGGTCCTCCTGCTTTGGCGTGGCGGCCTTGCCGGCCGGCGCAGCCTTCGCAGCGGCAGGAGCCGCAGGAGCGGCCTCGCCACCCTCGGCGGAGCGGGTCGAGCCGGGCCCGGCGGGCATCCCCGCGACCGCGGCGCGGACGGGCGCGGGGTCCGCGTACCAGCCGGAGTTCAGCGCCGCGAACTGCTTCATCGCATCCGGGAGCTCGCGCTCCGGGAAGATCGCCTGCACCGGGCAGGCCGGCTGGCAGGCGCCGCAGTCGATGCACTCCGCGGGGTTGATGTAGAGCATCCGGTCGGAGTCGGCTTCGAAGTGGATGCAGTCGACCGGGCAGACCTCAACGCACGCCTGGTCGCGCGTGTCGATGCAGGGCTGCGTGATGACGAACGCCATGGGGGGCCGCCTTTCGATGCGCGGCGCGGAATGCCTGCCGTTGTGCACGATGCTAGCGAAGCCGGGGCTATCACGAAAGACCGCCGACCGGGCTCGTTTGCCTCGTGACGGGCGGGGCCTTGCCGAACGCGTATCATCACGCCCGTCTTGGGAGCCGAGAGGGGGCGTGAGATGGCGTTTGAACTGACGGGGACGACCGGGAAGGTCGCGATCGTGACCGGCGCGGGCCGCATGCGTGGCATCGGCCGGATGGTGGCGGTGGAGCTCGCGAGGGCGGGGTGCGACGTGGTGCTCACCGGCACCGGGCGCTCGCCCGACCGCTACCCGGAGGACGAGCAGGCGGCGGGCTGGCGCGACATCGAGTCGGTGGCCGACGAGGTGCGAGCTCTCGGGCGCCGCGCGCTCCCGCTGGTCGCCAGCGTCGCGGAGGAGGCCGAGGTCGACCGCGTGCTGGCGGCGACGCTGGCCGAGTTCGGCCGCGCCGACTTCCTGGTGAACAACGCCGCATCGTCGCGTGGCAACGACCGCGTGCCGGTCGTCGAGATGTCGACGGACGAGTGGATGCGTGTCATCAACATCAACCTGCACGGCACCTTCCTGATGTCGCGTGCGTTCGCGCGGCACCTGGTGGCGCAGGGTGACGGTGGCGCGATCATCAACATCTCCTCCGTCGCCGGGAAGGCGCTGCCGCCCCGTGCCACGGCGTACGCGGCCTCGAAGGCGGGCATCCAGGCGCTGACCGCCGGCATGGCGGTCGAGCTGGGGCCGATGGGTATCCGCGTCAACGCGCTCTGCCCTGGCTTCGTCGACACCTCGCGCATGGACGTCCAGGGCGTCAGCCACGAGGACCGCGTGAGCGAGGCGGCGGGCCGGAACCCGCTGCGCCGCGCTGCGGACGGGCAGGAGATCGGCACCATGGCCGCGTTCCTGTGCTCGGAGCAGGGGAGCTACGTGAACGGGCAGTCGATCAACGTGAACGGCGGCTCGTTCGTCGCGCATTAGCGGAGATTTCGGCAGCAACCGGCAGGATAGGGGCCCCATTCCTGGGGCCCCTTGTTTGTGTAATCCTTCACACTATCGCGTGACCTTCGTAACCATTCCGACGGGACTTCATGCCGAGTTGCACAACGCTCTCGCCCTGAAGAATCAGAGGGCGCCAAAGGGACTGAGGAGTCATACATGGGTTCTGGATACAGGCTCGCGGCGGTTGCCGGCGCGATTCTCGGCGTCGCCGCGCTGCTCGTGGCAACGCTCGCGCTGGGCGGGAGATCGATGACCGGTGGTGGCGAGGCGTCGCCTGCGGCCGCGAAGACCGTGGCGGTCGAGCTGGGTGACCTCTTTATCAAGCCCGGCCAGATCTCGGTCGAGAAGGGTGCCAACGTCACCCTGAAGGTCAAGAACACCGGCGGCACCGAGCACAACCTGGCGATCGAGGGCGGCGCCATGACCAAGAACCTGAAGTCCGGCGAGAGCGCCGACCTCACGTTCAAGGCCGACAAGGACACCTACACCCTTGTCTGCACCATCCCGGGGCACAAGGAAGGCGGCATGGTCGCCAAGCTGACCACGGGTGGTACAGGCGGCGACCACGCCGGCATGGCCTCGGGCGGGACGATGACCGCCGCGCAGATGGATGAGTCCTACCTGGCGGGCGTGAAGGCGTTCCCGGCGAAGACCAAGGGCCAGGGCAACGTGGAACTCGCGCCGAAGATCCAGAACGGCGTGAAGGTCTTCGAGCTGACTGCCGATGAGATCGATTGGGAAGTTGCTCCTGGCGAAGTGCACAAGGGCATGGCCTACAACGGCATGATCCCGGGCCCGGTGATCAAGGCGAACGTGGGTGACCGCATCCGCATCGTCCTCACCAACAAGCTCGAGGAATCCACGGCGATGCACTTCCACGGGATGATCGTCCCGAACGAGCAGGACGGCGTCCCCGGCATCACGCAGCCGCTGGTCAAGCCCGGCGAGACGTACACCTACGAGTTCCCGATTCGGAACTCCGGTTCGAACATGTACCACTCGCACATGAACGGTGCGCACCAGATCCCCTCGGGCCTCTTCGGTGCGCTCATCATCGAGGAGCCGAACGCGCCGCAGGTCTCGCAGGACCTCGTGATGGTCGTGAACGACGGGCCGCTCGGCTACACGCTGAACGGCAAGGGCTTCCCGGCCACGGCCCCGATCGTCGCGAAGCGCGGTGAGCGCATCCGCATTCGTTACATGAACGAGGGACTTCAGATCCACCCGATGCATCTGCACGGCATGCCGCAGCAGGTGATCGCGATGGACGGTTGGACGCTCCCCCAGCCCTACACGCAGGACACCGTGCTCGTGGCGCCCGGACAGCGCGTGGACGTGCTGGTCACCGCGAGCGAGCTTGGCGTGTGGGCGTTCCACTGCCACGTGCTCTCCCACGCGGAGAACGAAGCCGGCATGTTCGGCATGGTGACGGCGATGATCATCCAGTAGCCACTCGGCACAGGATTGCAGCGCAGCGGCGGGCATTGAGCCCGCCGCTGTTGCGTCTCCGGGTTCCCACCGGCGGTACCGTCGGAATCGTGAACTGGCTGGACGTGTCGCTCCTGCTGTTGCTGCTCGCCGCGCTTGTGGTGGGGGCCGCGCGCGGGTTCTGGCTGACGGCGCTCGAGTACGGTGGGCTCATCTCCGGGCTCGCGGCAGGGTTCTGGCTCGCGCCACCGCTGCTCGCCCGCACCCCGATCGAGGCGACGGGGCTCCGCTTCATCGTCGTGGCGCTGATGCTCTGCGGTGGCATCGGCGTGGGCGGCGCGGCGCTCCACCGGGCGGGCGAGGCTGTGCGCGCCGACTGGCACGTTGCCGCGCCCACGCGGCTCCTCGATCGCCTGGGCGGCGCATTGCTGACGGGCGTGGTGACGGTAGGGCTTGCCTCGTCGGTGATCGGCGCGGTCGCGGGTGGTGCGCCGTCCGGCCCGCTGGCTGACCCTGCGCGTGACTCGGTGCTGCTACGGGCGCTCGACGGCATTGCGCCGGCACCGAGCCTCCTGCTGCGGCTGCGCGAGCACGTAGCGGGGGACCTGCTCCCACAGCTCTTTGCGGGGCGCGAACTCGACTTCCCCGGCGCGCTGCACCCTGAGCCGCTGAACGCGGAGAGCGAGGGCGTGCGCCGCGCGGCGGCCTCCACGGTGAAGGTGCAGGCCAGCGGCTGCGGTGGGCTGAACCTGGGGAGCGGGGCGGTCGTGGGGCCGGGCCGAGTGGTGACGAACGCGCACGTGATCGCCGGTACTCACAGCGTCGCGGTTATCGTGCCGGGGAGTCGGCGTCCCCAGCGTGCCGACGTCGTTGCCTTCGATGCGGCCCGTGACGTGGCGGTGCTCGACGTCGCCGGGCTCACGCTGCCACCGCTGGAGGCCGCCGCGCCGCGCCATGGCATGCAGGCGGCGATCCTCGGCTACCCGCAGGGGGGCCCCCTGCGCGTCGTCCCCGCCGCGATCCAGGGCGAGGTGCGTGGAGAGGGGCCGGATATCTTCGGTCGGCGCATGGTGCACCGGGACGTGCTGGTGCTGAGTGGGGCGGCGCGCCCGGGGAACTCCGGTGGGCCGTTGGTGGACACCGAGGGGCGGTTGCTGGGCGTCGTCTACGCCGGATCGGTGAGCCGTCCGGAGCAGTCCTACGCACTCGCGCTGTCGGAGGTGCTGCCCGTGCTCGTGGCTGCCTCGGCGGGTGGTGAGCCACCGGATGTGCGCTCCCTGCCGTGCGTCTCCTGAGGCAGCGCACCTTCCATCTTCATGCTAGAGTGTGCCCCGCCAAGGCCCCCAGCGGGGTCCGGTAGGGGTGTGCCAACGCCGCGCGTGACGTACTACGAGCGCAGGGG
>JBAYUZ010000069.1:0-11710 GCA_041674885.1 Dehalococcoidia bacterium | reverse complement strand
TGCCACGGCCCCTCGATGGTCGCGTCGGTCTCAGCCTCGCGGCCGGTCGCGCCGACCTCGTCGGCGTCGAACTGCATCGCGGTGCCGTACTCGGGTGCCCAGGGCAGGAGGCGGAGCGTCACGGCTGAAGCCTCGGCGGATGGGGAGAATCGCCCGCAGTATAGCGGAGAACAGCCGTTCTGCGCTCGAATCGCTCATCGAGATATGCAGATGATCGAGGCGGCGCGTTCCGCCCTCGTGCCCTACGCTTGCCGCATGGCCGACCCGAACCGCCTCTTCGCCCCCGATGCCGACCGCGCGACCTACGTGAAGGGCATGTTCGGGGACATCGCCGCCCGCTACGACCTCATGAACACGCTGATGACGGGCGGCCAGCACCACCTCTGGCGCAGCCTCGCCGCGCGCTCGCTGGTGCGGCCCGGCGACGTGGTGCTCGACGTCGGCTCCGGCACCGCCGACCTCGCGCTCGCCTGCCTGCGGGCGGGGGCGTCGAGGGTGCTGGGCGTCGACTTCGCTCGCCCGATGCTGGAGCACGGCCGCGAGAAGGCCCGCCGTAGCGGCTGGCGCGCGATCGGCCTCGGCGTCGCCGACGCGACGCGGCTGCCGGTGCGCGACGAGAGCGTCGATGTGTGGTGCTCGGCGTTCGTCGTGCGCAACATCCCGCGCCTCGATGTCGCGCTCGCCGAGGCGTACCGGGTGCTCCGCCCGGGTGGCCGCTTGGGCATCCTCGAGATCCCGCGCATGGAGCCGAGCCTGCTCCGGCCGTTCGCGCGGGCGTACTTCCAGAACATGGTGCCGCTGGTCGGACGCCTCGTGTCCGGGCACGCGAGCGCGTATCGCTACCTGCCGGTCTCCGTCGACCACTTCCTCACGCCGCCCGAACTGGCGGAGCGCCTCACCGCCGCCGGCTTCGCGGTGCGCGACGTGCAGCGGCTGATGTTCGGCACGGTCGCGCTGCACGTGGCGGTCAAACCGGCGCGCTAGCGACTCGTTCGAGGTCAGGTCGCGACTATCGGAGGAACGCGTCACCCATTGGCTCGCGCGGGACATCCTCGTTGGCGTTCACCATGTGCTTCGCCAGCGGGCCCAGCGCCGCGATGACCTCCTGCAGCTCCTGCTCGCCCACCCCGCACGCGCGCATCGCCGAGGTCATGTGGTGGAGCCACCGCCCCGCGGCGCGCTGGTCGATGACGAACGGGAAGTGGCGTCGTCGCAGCCTCGGATGTCCGAAGCGGTCGGTGTATCCGGTCTCGCCGCCCAGCCACTGCTCCATGAACAGCTGCTGCTTGATGCGCCCCGGGCCCAGGTCGTCCGGGAACAGCGCGCGCAGCTCCTCGTCGGCCGCGACGCGGTCGTAGAAGTCGTCCACGACGCGCACCACCATCTCGTGCCCACCGAACCGCTCGAAGAGCGGCGCAGCGCCCTCGGGCGCGACGATGCGCTCGCGGGGCGGCGGCACCGGCTGGATCGGGATCGCGGGCGTCGAGTCGGGCAGCTGTGTCATGGCTTCGAGTATCCCTCGGCGGGCGGCTCGCTGTCCGGCGCCACTGCCTCGAACCCCGCACAGCGCAGCACGGGGAGCGCCGGATAGCGCCGGAACGCGGCGTCGAGGTCGGAGCGCCCACAGCGCAGGAACGCCGAGCCGCGCGCGCTCGGTACGACGCGTGCCCAGCGGCAGGTGGCACAGAGTCCGGGCGAGGTCGGCACGCAGCGAGTGTAGCCGTCGAGACGCAGCGAACTCGTGCGCGCGCTGGATCGCGCGCCTATCATCGCTCGCATGGCCATGACCCAGTCCGAGGATCGTCCCCGCGCCGCGACGCCGACCACCGGCACCGCTCGACTGCTGGTGCAGTGCGCCGACCGCCCGGGCATCGTCGCGGCCGTCTCCGCGTTCCTGTTCCAGCATGGCGCGAACATCGTCCACGCCGATCAGCACTCCAACGGCAACCAGCGCTTCTTCCTGCGCATGGAGTACGAGCTCGCGGGCCTCGACGTCTCGCCGGACGAGCTCGTGGGCCGCTTCGGCGCGGAGATCGCGCCGCGCTTCCAGATGGAGTGGCACGTCTCGTACTCGGCGCAGCGACCGAGGATGGCGCTGCTCGTCTCGCGTGCCGACCACTGCCTGCTGGAGCTGCTCTGGCGCTGGCGTCGCGGCGAGCTGGCCGTCGACATCCCCGTCGTGATCTCGAACCACGAGACGCTGCGTGGGGACGTCGAGGGCTTCGGGCTGCCCTTCGAATGCCTGCCGATCAGCGCGGAGACGAAGGTGCAGCAGGAGCGCGCGATGCTCGCGCTGCTGCGGGAGCGCGCCGACTTTGTGGTGATGGCGCGCTACATGCAGATCCTCTCGCCGGGGTTCATCGCGGAGTTCCCACACGCCGTGATCAACATCCACCACTCGTTCCTGCCGGCGTTCGCGGGGGCCGACCCCTACCGCCAGGCGTTCGACCGAGGCGTGAAGATCATCGGCGCGACCGCGCACTACGCCACCGAGGACCTCGACGAGGGCCCGATCATCGAGCAGGACGTGGTGCGGGTCTCGCACTCCGACACCCGCGACAGCTTGGTCGCGCTCGGTCGCGAGGTGGAGCGTGCCGTGCTCGCGCGCGCCGTGCGCTGGCACGTCGAGGATCGCGTGCTGGTCGATGGCCGCAAGACGGTCGTCTTCCGCTAGTGCGACCCTCGCGTGGTCGCTCCGGGGCACCCACTCGCATCGCGCGGCCCTGGACTGCTACAATGTCCGCGATGACACCCACCCCCGCGCCCCCGAGGCGCGGCGCCCGCTACGGGATCGGCCCTCGGCCACTCCACATCCCGGCCTGCGCCCCCTCGTCTCTGGGCAGCACAACGACCACCGAAGGTACCCCGTGAGCCTGTTCTCGAAGATTGTTGGCGCGCTGATCGGCGCGCCGTCCGAGCCCCGTACCCGCGTCCTGTCCGACAGCGAAGGCGCCGCCAGCCCCGAAGGCGACCAGGAGCGCCGCCGTCGCGGCCGCCGAGGTGGCCGAGGCCGCAACCGCGGCGAGGGCGGCGGCGAGCAGCCCGCACCACAGCAGCCGCAGGCCCGCGAGTCCGCCGCGAAGCCCGCCGAGTCCGCGAGTGGCGACCGCAGCGATCGTCGCCGTGGTGGCTACTCCGACCGCCAGCGTGACGGTCGTCGTGACGACGGCCGCCGCGACGACGGGCAGCGCCGCTGGACGCGCCCGCGCCCCGAAGCCCTGGATGCACCGCTCCCGGAGGACGTCGCATTCCGACCGGCTGCCGAGGGCGGCGACCCGTCGATTCTGCCCACGCACCGCCGTCCCCCTCCCGGCGCCCGCCGGCCCGGCCGCGTCTTCTACGCCGGCACCTCTGCCCAGTACGTCACCCGCGATGACCTCGGCACCGTTCCCACGGACGAGGATCAGCCGCTCGAGCACGTCGACGATGACCTTGATGGTGAGCCCGTTGCGACCGAGGCCGGCGACGAGTCGGCCGAGGCGCCGAAGCGCCGCCGCCGCGGCCGCCGTGGCGGTCGTGGCCGCCGCCGCAGTGGCGAGGCGACCACGGCGGAGGACGGCACCGTCGTCGCCGCCGGGAACGGCCTGGACGGCGACGAGGGGCCCGCAGACGACGATGCCGACGCGGACGACGACGAGCCCGACGAGGACGAGGAGTCGCCGGAGGACATCGCCGACGACTGGGACGACGACGACATCGATACGCTGCCCGACGCCGACGAAGGCGACGAGCCGGACGATGCCCCCGCGCCCGAGGCGCGTCCGGTCCCGACGCTGAGCCGCGTCGACCCCTCCGAGCTGCCGCAGGCGTTCCGCGACCTCGGCCTCGACGACGAGGTGCTGCAGGTCGTGGCGCGCTCGGGCTTCACCACGCCGACACCGATCCAGATGCAGGCGATCCCCACGCTGCTGACCGGCCGCGACGTCGTCGGCATCGCCCAGACGGGCACCGGCAAGACGCTCGCGTTCGGGCTGCCGATGCTGCAGCGCCTCAACCCGCAGCGCGCCGCGGTGCAGGGCCTGGTGCTGGTGCCGACCCGCGAGCTCGCCTCGCAGGTGCTCGATGTGCTGCGCGACATGGGCGCACCGCTCGGCTTCGATGCCGTGGGGCTGCTCGGCGGTCGCGCGCTCGACCGCGACTTCCGAGCGCTGGAGCGTCGCCCGCACGTGGTGGTGGGCACGCCCGGCCGCATCCTGGATCACCTGCAGCGCGGCACGCTGAGCCTGCAGGACGTGCGCTACGCCGTCCTGGACGAGGCCGATCAGATGCTCGACATCGGCTTCCTGCCGGCGATCACGCGCATCCTGAGCCGCACGCCTCGGGCGCGGCAGACGGCGCTGTTCAGCGCCACCATGCCGCACGCGATCCTGCGCCTCGTGCGCCGCTACATGGAGAGCCCGGAGACCGTCGCCATCGAGCCGGAGCTCACGAGCGCCGACACCGTCGAGCAGATCTACTTCGAGGTCGCGCAGCGCGACAAGGTGCGCGGCCTGCACGAGCTCATCGACCGTGAGCTCAAGGGCCGCACGCTCGTCTTCTCGCGCACCCGTCGAGGTGTGGACTTCGTCGCCGACCAGCTCGGAAACGCCGGAGTGCGCGTGGGTGCGCTGCACGGCGACATGGATCAGCGGCGCCGCGACCAGGTGGTGCAGCGCTTCCGCGACGGTGAGCTCGACGTGCTCATCGCGACGAACGTCGCCGCGCGCGGCCTCGACATCCCGGAGATCACGCACGTCGTGAACTTTGACGTGCCGCAGAACGCCGAGGAGTACGTCCACCGCATCGGTCGCACCGGCCGTGCGGGCCGCGAAGGCAAGGCGATCACGTTCGTCTCCGAGCGCGACGTGCAGGAGTTCGATGTGCTGCTGGATGCCTTCGGCGACCGGCTGCGCAAGGAGGATCTCCACCTCTACACGCCCTCCGGCGGCTGATCGTCAGCACCGCAGGCCTCGGCCGCTGGACAGGCGGCCGAGGTCTGTTGTTACCATGTCTCACCACGAAGGGGAGTAGTCCCAACGGGTGGCGCCGTCAGTACGGCCTTCGGGCCCGGCGCCATCGCCTCGCACCCCGCGAGGTGGACGAGACCTTCTGCGAACGAGTCGTCCGCAGAAGGGAGCCCGGATGGGCCTCGATGTCTTCGCAGGGTTGGGTCTTGGAACCTGGGTCGCGTTCAACGCGCTGATCGTCGGGCTATTGCTGCTCGACCTGTTCGTGCTGCATCGCCATGCCCACGTCGTCACGATCCGCGAGGCTGCGATCACCAGCACCGGCTGGATCGCGCTCGGCCTCGGCTTCGGCGGCTTCGTGTGGTGGTGGCTCGGATCGCAGGCAGCCGGCGAGTACTTCGCGGGCTACCTGATCGAGAAGAGCCTCTCGGTCGACAACGTCTTCGTCTTCGTCATCATCTTCTCGTACTTCGCCGTGCCCGCCGCGTACCAGCATCGCGTGCTGTTCTGGGGCGTGGTCGGCGCGCTGGTGATGCGCGGCATCTTCATCTTCGCGGGCGCCGCGCTGCTGGAGGCGTTCGACTGGATCCTGTACATCTTCGGCGCGTTCCTGCTCTTCACGGCGCTGAAGATGTTCCGCCACTCGGAGATGGCGCTCGACCCGAAGCAGAACCGCGTGTTGCGGCTGGTCAGCCGGTTCATCCCGATCTCGGAGCAGTACGACGGCCAGAAGATGTTCACGAAGCGGAACGGCGTGCTGATGGCGACGCCGCTGTTCGCCGTGCTGGTCGTCGTGGAGGCGACCGACCTCGTGTTCGCGGTCGACTCGATTCCCGCGATCTTCGCGGTGACGCGCGACCCGTTCATCGTGTTCACCTCGAACGCCTTCGCGATCCTCGGGCTGCGGGCGCTCTACTTCCTGCTGGCAGGGGTGGCGCACCGCTTCGTGTACCTGAAGACGGGGCTGGCGGTCATCCTGGCGTTCGTCGGCGTGAAGATGCTGATCGCGCAGTTCTACCACGTCCCGATCGTGGTCTCGCTGGGCATCATCGGCGCGGTGCTCACCGTCTCGATCGTCGCGTCGCTGCTCAGCAAGCGCGCGCTGGACGAGGTGCACGAGGTGCCACTGCCCGACCCGCTCGGCCTGCTCACATCCTCCGAGGACCGCACCGAGCCGGCGGACGCAGGCCGCCGGTAGCGCGCGGCGAACGTCCGCACGGAAGCGGGCCGTTGGTCACTCCGTGCGGCGTCCGGGGGAGGGCCAGACTGGAGGGGCAGGAACGGAGGTCGGGGATGGATGCGCTGGTTCAGTTCATGAACGGTCCACTGGGGCGCCTCGCGCGCGTCGTACTGGGTGTCGCGCTCATCGTGTATGGCCTGATGGTGATGGGCGGGACGGCGGGGTACGTGGTTGCGGCGGTTGGCCTGCTTCCCATCGCGCTCGGTGCCGCCGGTCGTTGCATGGTGGAGTTCATCGCGCCGAAGCACTGACGGCGGACTCCGCAACGAGGCGGTCGAGGCGGGCACGGCTCGTCTTGACCGCCCCGGACGCCTCGCGCACCCTCTGCGCATGACGAACGACGCCCTGCCTGAGTATGTCCGCGGCCTCCTCGACCCTCGCGCGTACCCCGCGCCGCCGACCGAGGTCACGCTGGTGCAGACGCACATCTCCTACGTCTTCCTGGCTGGCGATGTCGTCTACAAGACGAAGAAGCCCGTCGACTTCGGGTTCATCGAGCAGCTGACGCTGGAGCGTCGTCGCGCGTTCTGTGAGGCGGAGGTGCGCCTGAACGCGCGCCTCGCCCCGGACGTCTACCTCGCCGTCGTGCCGGTGGTGCGCACCGAGGACGGCATATTTCACGTGGAACCTCGGCCGTCCGCCGGGATGCAGCGCGTCGAGGTCGTCGAGTGGGCGGTGAAGATGCGCCGCCTGCCGGACGACCGCACGCTCGACCGAGTGCTGGCCGCCGACGCGGCGCCGCCGCAGATCGCGGCGCAGCTGGTACGCCGCCTGGTCGCGTTCCACGAGGCTGCGGCGCCCGCCCCGGGCGGTCGCGCCTTCGCGGGCGGCGAGGCGGTGCGCGCGTGGTGGGAGCGCGAGTACGGCGAGGCCACGGTGAACATCGGCGGGACGTGGCGCGAGGATGACGCCGCCGCGACCAACGCCTTCTTCACCCACACGATCGAGGCGCAGCAGGCGCTGCTCGACGCCCGCCTGGACGAGGGGCGCGTCGTCGAGGGGCACGGCGACCTGCAGGCGAAGCATGTCTACGTGCTCGACACCGCCGGTGAGCAGCTGGCGATCGTCGACTGCATCGAGTTCAGCGACTGGTTCCAGTTCCGCTACCTGGATGTCGGCTACGACGTCGCGTTCCTCGCGATGGACCTGGAGGCGCAGGGCTACGCCGACCTCGGTGACGAGGTGGCGGGGCGCTACATCGCCGCCGCGCACGACGAGACGATGGGCGTGCTGCAGCCGATGCACCGTGGCTTCCGTGCCTTCGTGCGTGGGAAGGTCGAGTCGATCGGCGCGCGCGCCGAGGAGGTGCCCGCCGAGCAGCGCCAGCACCTGGCGGACTCCGCCTCGCGCTACTTCCGCCTTGCCGCCGAGTACGGCCGCCGCCAGGCGCGGCCGAGCCTCGTCGTGCTGTGCGGCCTGCCGGGCACTGGCAAGTCGACGGTGGGCGGCACGCTGGCGGCGCGCATCGGCGCGGTGTACCTCTCATCCGACACGGTGCGGAAGCAGCTCGCGGGCATCGACCCGCGCACGCGCGCGGGCGACCGTGACCGCGAGGGGCTGTACGCGCCCGGCATGAGCGAGCGCACCTACGAGGAGCTTCGCCGCCGCGCCGCCGCACACCTCGCCGCCGGGCGGGCGGTGGTGGTCGACGCGATGCACGGTCGCGCCGAGGAGCGGGTGGCGGCGGTCGCCGTCGCGCGCGACGCGGGCGTGCCCGCGCTCATCGCGGCCCTGCACCTGAGCGAGGCCGAGGCGCTGGCTCGCATCGATGCCCGTGAGGACGACCCGCTGCGCACCTCGGATGCGACGCGGGAGGTGTACCTGGCGCAGGCGACGCGCTTCGAGCCGGTGCAGCCCGGCGAGGGCCTCCACCTCGCGCTGGACGCCGCCATGCACCCGGCTGCGATCGCGCGGGAGATCGCGGAGGCGCTGGCGAAGGCGGACTAGCGGCGCGCGTTGACCGGCCTCGCAGGTCGTGCCACGCTCCCGCGGGCACGCTGTGGGGAGGGTTCCTGCCATGCGACTCCGAACGCTGACGATGCTGCTCGCGCTGGTCGCGAGCGTGCTGGTGGGGTGCGCGGCACCATCGCGCGAGGGTGAGCCGACCGAGCTGCGGGTGCTGGTGCACTCCTCGTTCGACGCGAAGCAGGATCTCATTCGCGCGTTCGAGGATGAGCACCACGCGAAGGTGACGCTCCTCAAGGCGGGCGATGCGAACAAGCTCGTCAGCCGCGCGCTGCTGAACATCGGCAACCCCGAGGCCGACGTGCTGTACGGCGTCGACAACCTCACGTTCCCCCGCGTCGCGGGCAAGGGCGTGTTCGAGGACTTCACGGCGACACGGCGCGCACAGATCCCGGCGGACGTGCGCGCCCAGTTCGGCGACAGCCGCGCGGTGACCCCGATCGACTACGGCTACGTCGCGCTCAACTTCGACAACAAGGCCGGCACGCCGCCCGCGACCTTCGAGGAGCTGACGCAGGCGCCGTGGCGCAACAAGCTCGTCGTCGAGGATCCCGCGACCTCCTCGCCCGGCCTCCAGTTCCTGGCGACGACGGTGTCCTACTTCGGCGAGACCGGCGCGTACACCTGGCGCGACTACTGGCGCGACCTGAAGCAGAACGGCGTGCTGGTCACTGACGGCTGGAGTGCCGCCTACAACAAGGAGTTCAGCCGCAACAAGGGCACCCGCCCCGTCGTCGTGTCCTACACGACGAGCCCGGCCGCCGAGGTGTTCTACGGCGAGGGCAAGCTCACCGAGCCGCCGACCTCGAACGTGATCCCGAAGGGCGCGAAGCTGTTCCGCCAGGTGGAGGCCGCGGGTGTGCTCGCCGGGGCGAAGCACCCGGAGCTCGGCCGCCAGTTCATCGACTTCATGCTGCGCGACGCGTTCCAGCAGCAGATCCCGGAGACGATGTTCGTCTACCCGGTGGTGTCCGGCATCGCGCTCCCCGAGTGGTGGAAGTGGGCGAGCGTGGACGTGCAGGCATCGCCGCTGCAGGTGGACGCCGCGACGGTCGACCGCTGGGTGCGCGAGTGGACGGAGCTCATGCGGCGGTGAACGCGACGCAGCGGGTCAGCACAGAAGGCAGCGGCTGGCGCTGGGCGCTCCCGGCGCTCCTGTTCGTCGCGCCCCTGCTGCTGTGGCCGGCGGGCACGATCCTCGTGCAGGGACTGGCGCCCGACGGACGGCTGAGCGTCGATGTCGCACGGGCGGTCGCAGGCGATGCGTACTACTGGGAGCGCCTCGCGTTCTCGCTCGGGCAGGCAGCGGCGTCGACGACGCTCGCGCTCGTGGTGGGGCTGCCCGCAGCGTGGGTCTTCGCGCTCGTGCGCTTCCCGGGGCGCTCGCTGCTGCGGGCGCTGGTGACGGTGCCGTTCGTGCTGCCGACGATCGTGGTGGCGCTCGCCTTCGAGCGCCTGCTCGGCCCCGGCGGCTGGGCAGGGCGCGCCGCTGAGGCGATGGGCCTCGCGATGCCGGGGGTGAGCGGGACGATCTGGGCGATCCTGCTGGCGCACGTCTTCTACAACGTCTCCGTCGTCATCCGCATCGTCGGCGGCGTGTGGGCGAACCTCGACCCCGCCACGCTCGAGGCCGCGCAGATGCTCGGCGCCGGGCGCATCCGGCGGTTCACCGCGGTGACGCTCCCCGCGCTGCTGCCCGCCGTGCTCTCCGCGAGCGCGCTGGTGTTCATGTTTTGCTTCACCGCCTTCGGGACCGTGCTGCTGCTGGGCGGCGGCGATCCGCACCTCGACACGCTGGAGGTCGTGGTCTACCGGCTGACCACGCGCCTCGTCGACCTGCCGGAGGCCTCGGTGGTCGCGATCGCGCAGGTGCTGACCACGGTGCTGGTGCTGCTGGTCTACGCGCAGCTGCAGCGGCGCGTGGCGCGCCCGCTGGGCCAGCGGGCGCGCCACGCGAGGCGGCTGCGTGACCTCGGCTGGGGGCAGCGGCTGCTCGTGTTGCTGGTGCTGGCGCTGCTCACGGCGTTTGTCGTGGTGCCGCTGGGGGCACTGGTGCACGGCGCGCTCACGGTCGGCAACGAGGGCCGGCTGACGACCGAGCATTTCGCGCGGCTGTTCGAGGACAGCGGGAACACCTCGTACGTCGCGCCCGCGTCGGCGCTGCGCTGGAGCCTGACGTTCGCGCTCGGCTCCACGGCGATCGCGCTGCTGGTCGGGCTTGCGGCCGGCATGGCCGTCGCGCGCAGCCGAGGCGTGCTGGGCGTGCTGTACGACGGCGCGTTCATGCTGCCGCTGGCGATACCGGCGGTGACGCTCGGCTTCGGCTACCTCGTGACGTTCAACCGTGCGCCGGTCGACCTCCGAGGCTCGGCGGTGCTGGTGCTGCTGGCGCATGCGCTGATCGGCTACCCGTTCGTGATGCGAGCGGTGCTGGGCCCCGTGCGCGCGCTCGACCCGGAGCTGGTGGAGGCGGCGCGCATGCTCGGCGCCTCACGACGGCGAGCGTGGCTGCGCGTGACGCTGCCGCTGGTGGCGCGCGGGCTGTTCGTGGGCGCCGCATTCGCCTTCGGCATCTCGCTGGGCGAGTTCGGCGCGACCTTGCTGCTGCAGCGGCAGGAGTTCGCGACGGTGCCGGTGGCGATCTACGAGGCGCTGGGACGGCCGGGCGACGCGAACCTGGGCGCGGCACTGGCGATGGCGACCGTGCTGATGGGCGTCTCCGCAGCCGCCTTCTTCGTGATCGAGCGCGTACGATATCGCGAGGTTGGCGAGTTCTAGCTCGCGCCAGCGAGCTCGCCGGGGGTGTATGGCAGTCCTCACCGTCGATGGCCTGACGCGCGCGTATCTGCGGGACGGGTTCGCCCTGCGCAACGTGTCGTTCACCGTGCCCGACGGTCACTTCGCGGCGGTGATCGGCCCGTCCGGCGCCGGCAAGACCTCGCTGCTGCGCCTGGTGGCGGGCCTCGACCGCCCCGACCAGGGGCGCGTGCTCATCGACGGGCACGAGGTGACGGGGGTGCCGGCGCATCGGCGCGGCATCGGCCTGATGTTCCAGGATCTGGCGCTGTTCCCGCACCTGAACGTGCGTGAGAACGTCGCGTTCGGACTGCGGATGGCGCGCTGGAATCGGCTGGAACGTATCGAGCGCGTCGCGACGATGCTCGACCTCGTCGGTCTCACCGCGTACGGCGACCGCGCGGTCGACCAGCTCTCGGGCGGCGAGCGGCAGCGCGTCGCGCTGGCGCGGGCACTGGCGCCGCTACCCGCGGTGCTGCTGCTCGATGAGCCGCTCGGCGCGATCGACGAGGAGCGCAAGCGCTGGCTGCGCGCGGAGCTGCGCGAGGTGCTGCACGCCGTGGGCACGACCGCGCTGATCGTCAGCCATGACCTGCGCGACGCCGTGTCGATCGCGGACGACGTGGTGCTGCTGGCGAACGGGCGACTGCTGCAGGCAGGCGCGCTGCGCGACGTCTCTGTCTACCCCGCGACGGCCGAGGTCGCCTCGATGCTGGGGTACGAGACGCTGGTGGAGGGCGAGGTCGAGGCCGGCCGCGTGCGC
>JBAYUZ010000068.1:0-11808 GCA_041674885.1 Dehalococcoidia bacterium | reverse complement strand
GGCCGCCGCACTCGCATCGCCACGCGCGCCCTTGGTGGTGCGTTACCGGTCGCGGGCGCTGTCGGCGCGCGCGTCCGGCTGCCGATGGTGTCGGCTGTCGAGGGCATGCGCGTCGCCGGCTCCGTGCTCGGTGCCGTGCGTGCGAGCTGGCCACAAGGGACGCCGTCTGCGGGTGATGCTGCAGCGGAGGTGCGCCGTCAGTCGGCGAACGCATCCGTGACCCCGCGTCGCGACACCGCCGGCGGCGGCGCGTCCCGCGCTGCACGGTTCACGGGCACGAGCACTGCGGCGACATCGGCGGTGCAGCGCTCGGTCGCGCACGCGACCGACGCATGGGCTGGCGCAGCCCGCGTCGCGCCGGGCCGTGAGGCACGTGTCGAGCCTCGCCCCGCCGTCGGCCCGCGCGTGGCTGCCACGCAGCGCCGACGCGGCGCCGCGTCCGTGCGTGGCGCGGCCGATGCGGCACCGCTCCAGCGTGCCATCCGCACGATGGGTGGCATCCGTCGCGACGGTCACACTCACGACGCAGCACGAGGTGTTGGGAACGCTCCCTGGACGACGTCTGCGGCGTCCGGCGCTCGTTTGCGCGCCGCATCGCCGACTACCTCTGCACGCATCGGTCGCGCGGCAGGCGAGGCGGCGACGCTGCGCATCGAGGCGCGGCCCGGTGTGGCGGCATTGGCCGTGCGCACGTTCGCATCGCGCGCCACCCGGCACGCGGCGGCGCTCGCCCCGCCCAGGCCCACCGCGACACACTCAGCACGCACCGCCGGTGAGCCCGTGCAGCGCATCGTCGCCAGCACGGGCGCGTCGAGCATGCGCGCGAGCCGCGACGCACACCTCGGTGCCGTATCGGCGGCGAGCCATCTCGCGCTCCCGCGTGCGGCCGCGGCCATTCCGCTCGCGACGCCGACCGTGGCCTCGTCGCTGCCGATGGCGCGCGTCGCCACTGCTGGGGCGACGCACACCGCCAGCGCAGTCGCCGCGCACGCGGATGTAACGGGCGAGGCTGCCGAGACCCGTGAGGCAACCGAGGCCACTGCAGGGCGGCAGGCGACGGTCATGCCGCGCGGCACGTCAGCGCGGATCGCGCGCGGGTTGAACCGCGACACTGTGGTGCATGAGGCAAGGACGCCGCCCGCGCAGCGCATCGTCGACCCACGCAGCACCGCGGCCGGGCCGGGCACGGTCGCACCGGTCGCGTCGATCGGACGCATCGCAGCCGTCCGGCTCCCGCGAACGCCGATGCAGCATGTTGCCGCCGCGGGGCATCTTGCCATGTCGCTGCGTGCCGAGTCGGCGGTCGCACCGCTCGCAGGGCCGCTCGATCAGCCGCTGCGCGCGCGCGAGGCGACACCGGCCGCCACGCGCAGCGGGGCCACGGACGTTGCCGCGGGGCGTACATCCGTCACACCCAGGCACGCGCGCGTCGCCGTCGACCCGCTGCAGCGGCGCGTCCGCGCGACCTCGACCGCCGAGCCAGCGCGTCCCCGCGCCTCGAGCGCCCTGAACCTGTCGAGCAGCTCCGGTGGAACGATCGCGGCGGGGCACGTGCCCGCACCGCTCCCCCGCGCCGTCGAGGCGAAGCCGCTCCACGGTCGCGCAGCGCTCAGCGCCGCCGTGATCCAGCGTCTCGCGGTTCGCGCCGGAACGCCCTCGCCGTCGATCGGACGCAACACGAACGAGGTCGCACGCGCCGTTGCTACCCGATTCGCAACCACCCCGGCGGCCGTGTCGCCGTCGGTACGCTCACGAACAGGCGGCGGAGCCGGCAGCACGCCGTCTGCCTCTGCGGCACGGATGTCCGCATGGCGGCGCGCGAGCGCGTCGACCCCGGCTGTGCCGCGAGCGGCAGTGCAGCGGCGTACGGTGGCCAGCGATGTGTTCGAGGTGGATCGCGAGCGCGTGGTGCGCGCGTCGACAGGCAACGCGATCGGTGCGCGTGCCCGCCGCCTGCCCGCGCACGCCGAGTCCGCAGCACTGCCACGCGCAGCGGAGGTTCCGGTGCCGGCTGCAGCACGCTCGATTGCCTCCGAGGCCGTGCTGCGGGCCACGAGCACGAGCCACGCGCCGATCGGTGCGGCATCGATGCCGCTGCCACGCGCCGCGCACGCCCTCCCCAGCCTGTCGGCGGACGCGAAGGGTGTCGCGTACGACGGCCCCGGCCTCCCCTCGGTGCGCGCCATCGGAACGCCCCTCGCCGTCACCACACAGCGCGCGGCAGGTACGTCCGCGTCGGCGGCGACGCTGTCAGTGATGCCCACAACGCGAGGCGCCGCGAGGACGCCCGCGGCCGTGCAGCGCCTGCGTGCATCCTCGTCTGCGCGCCCCGCGCCTCTTATCCAGCGCAGCACCGAGGTGTCGTCGATCCGCCGCGTCGGCGGCACGGCGCAGGACGCGATGCCCGTGCAGCGACGCGCCCTACGGGCGACCGCGACGATGCTCGGGCGCGACGCGGCGCCCGGCGCGCTGCACGCAGCCAACCGAGATGTGACCTCGATGCGGGCGAGCGTTGGCGGGCTGCCGGTGCGCGCGGCGCTCGCAGATGTGCCGCACGCACACGCGCCATTTCGCGCCGCGGCGTCGCAGGCGCCCGCCGCGCGAGGGGTCGCGGCACGCGCGCCGCATGCGGGGACACCCGGTGCGACCTCGACCGGGGGCCGCGTGTCGGGCGTCGCGCAGCGGCGCGTCGCGTCATCGGCACCGGGAACCTCGGCGCCACGCACTGAGAGCGCATCGACCGAGGTTCACCGCACGTCGGCAGGGCCTGTCGCGATCGGTGCCACTGGGCGGCGCGCGCTGCCGCGCATGAACGCGCCTGCTGCACGCGCGGACATCGAGGTGCTGCACGCTGCTGCCGTCCGCCCGCTGACGCCCGGCGGTCGCAGCGACGCGCACACGCCCTCGGCAGCACTGTCGCCGCTGACGGCCGCACCGGCGGCACCCGCGGCGTCGCGTGGCGTGCCGCCTCGAGTGGGAGCATCCAGCACGGCGGTTGGCGGCTCCGCGGCCCGCGCCGCCGCACAGCGCCGCGCCGACCCGAGCGCTGCGAGTGCGCCACCTGCCGCGGGCCGCGAGGCGATGCCGGCTGCACGGCCCTTGCCGGGCGCGGGGGCGCTGCGTGCGTTGCCGCGCTCGCAGGCGCCGGAGACCGCCGACCTCGACGTGTTGCACCGCGCGGCGGTGCGGCTGGTGGCGACCCCGCCCGCTGCAGCGCGCGAGGGTGGCAGCGAGCCCGGCGGTACCGTTGGCGGCGGGCTCGGGCGCGCCGACCTCGCGGCGCTGCTCGACCAGGCGATGGGTGTCGGCGGCACCGGGCGCGCCCCCGTGCAGCGCCGAGGCGAGTCGGTGACCTCGCTGCCGATCGGCGGCATGGCCGGCTCCGTGGCGGCGGCACGCGCAGCGGCGTCGGACGCGGCACGCCGCGCCGTGGAGGAGACCAGCGCATCGAGCGGCAGCGTCGTGTCGAGCGGGAACTCGGGCGGCGGCGGTGGGTTCGGCGGCAGCGGCACGCACGGCGGCCCGCACCTGCGGCGCTCCAGCGTGGAGCTGCCGAGTCGCGCGATCACCGCGCGCGCCGGTGCGCGCAGCGGCGGCTTCGGCGGTGGCGAGCCGATCCAGCGCCTCGTCGACGACGAGGCGGAGCCGGAGCTCGGGCTCGCGGACGAGGCGAGTGGAGACAGCGACGGCCGGCGCAGCCCGGCGCAGCAGGAGCAGCAGCTTGCGGATCTGCTCGACGTCCTGCAGGAGCGCATCCTCGCGGAGCTGGAGCGCCGCGGTGGACGGTATCGGGGGGTGTTCTAGTGGTGATGAACAGCGGGCCCGTGAAGGCCTACCTCGAAACGGAGCAGGGCGGTCGCATCGACTGCCTGTTCAACCCCGCCGAGCTGCAGATCCGCAAGTCGAACCGCTGGTTCGCGCCTGCGGTGGCGGGCCGCAACGCGCCCAACCTCATCTTCCAGCGCGGCGAGGCCGGCACGCTGACCATGACGCTGTGGTTCGACACCACCGACAGCGGCAAGGCCGTCACCGAGTACACCTCGAAGCTGCTCGACCTGATGAAGGTCGACCCCTCGCTCGGCGACACGACCGACCCGCAGGTGAAGTCGGGCCGGCCGCCCTGGGTGCGCTTCAACTGGGGGCAGCTCAACTCGTTCAAGGCGATCCTGACCTCGCTCGACATCACGTTCACGTACTTCGCTAGCACCGGCGTGCCGCTGCGCGCGCGCGCCTCGGTCTCGCTTCAGCAGTTCGCGGACGAGGGCAAGTGGCCGCTGCAGAACCCGACCTCCGGTACGCCCAGCCCTCACACCGTGCACCAGGTGCTTGCCGGCGAGACGCTGGACCGCATCGCCGCGCGCCACTACGGCGACGCCGGCCGCTGGCGCACGATCGCCGAGGCGAACGCGGTGCTCGACCCGCTCCGCGTCGCGCCCGGCACGCTCCTCGTCATCCCGCAGGTGGAGGCGGTGGCCCGTGCCTGACGTCGACAAGGTGCAGATCAAGGTCGACGGCACGGCGCTGGCGGACGACGTCCACAATGACCTCGCGTTCGTGCGCGTCGAGGAGTCGGTGCAGCTGCCGGACGCCTTCCAGGTGCACTTCTACGACCCGTTCTTCCAGCTCTTCGATCGCAAGCTCTTCAAGATCGGCTCCGCGATCGAGGTCGCATTCCGCGCCGGCTCCAGCCTCGTCACCGTGACGAAGGGCGAGGTCACCGCGATCACCATCGAGCAGGGACGCGGCACCGGGAACGAGCTCGTCATCGCCGGTTTCGACAAGCTCCATCGGCTGCACAAGAAGCCGAAGTCGCACACCTACCTCAACATGACCGACTCCGCGATCGTCTCGAAGATCGCGGGTGACAACGGGCTCTCGGCCAGCGTCGACTCGACCAGTGAGACGCACCAGTACGTCGTGCAGCACGGTCAGACCGACTACGAGTTCATTCGTGAGCGCGCGGACCGGAACGGCTACCACGTCTACTTCGCGGACGGGCAGCTCGCGTTCAAGAAGAAGCCCGCGGCGACCGGCTCCGCGCCCGCGCTGGCGTGGGGCGACAACCTCACGAAGTTCCGCGTGCGCCTCTCCGCCAGCGAGCGCGCGGACGACGTGACGGTGAAGGGCTGGGACGCGACCCAGAAGCAGGTGATCACCGGCAAGGCCACCGTCGCCTCTGACCTGTCGATGAAGTACACGACCGCGCCCGTGCTTGCGACCGTCGAGCAGCAGGCGAAGTCGAGCTTCGGCACGGTGAGCCGGATGGCGGGCCACATCCCCGTCGAGACGCAGGCCGAGGCGAAGGCGCTCGCCGGCTCGTTCCTGTTGAAGGCTGCGGGCGGCGAGGTCGTGGTGCGCGGCGAGGCGCTGGGCAACCCGAACATCGCCGCCGGGGCGACCGTCGCGATCAGCGGCGTCGGCGAGAGCCTGAGCGGCAGCTACACGCTGACCAGCGTCGAGCACGTCTACGGCGCGGAGATCTCGTACACCACGCGCTTCGTCTCCTCCGGCAAGGATCCCGACTCGCTGAGCGAGCTGCTGAGCGGCGGGCGGGGTGCCGATGGTGCCGCGCAGGGCTGGGGCGGCCTCGCCGTCGGCGTGGTCACGAACGCGAACGACCCGGACAAGCTCGGCCGGGTGAAGGTGAAGATCCCCGTGCTCTCCGAGGAGGATGAGACGGCCTGGGCGCGTGTCGCCTCGCCGGGCGGCGGCGCCAATCGCGGCCTGTCCGTGCTCCCGGAGGTGCAGGACGAGGTGCTCGTTGGCTTCGAGTTCGGGGACATGCGCCGCCCCGTGATTCTTGGTGGGTTGTGGAACAAGACCGACACTCCGCCGCCCACGACCGAGGTCAAAGATGGCAAAGTGCGTACACGCGTCTGGCAGAGCCGCGCCGGGCACAAGATCGAGCTGGTGGACGACGACTCCGCGCCCACCGTCACGATTGCCTTCAAGGGGAGCACCTCTACCATCGAGCTCACGAAGGACGGCGTGACGGTCAAGACCGACAAGTCGCTCACCCTCGAGGGCAAGGACATCGAGGTGAAGGCGAGCGGCAAGCTCGCCCTCTCGGGCTCTCAGGGTGTCTCCATCAAGGGCGGCAAGGTGGAGATCAACGGCTCGCCGGACGTCACGGTCTCGGCGCCGCAGATCAAGCTGAACTAGCCGGCGCTGCCGGCACGTCGGGCGGGCGCCCGGCACAGGGACTGCCGTCCTCGGACGGCGCAATCGAGGGGTGGGGCAGGATGGCCGGAGCGGCACGCCAGGACGATCCCGTCTTCGCGCTCGACATCCACATCGTCATGATCCCCACGCCGGCGGGAGAGGTGCCCACGCCCCTGCCGCACCCATTCAACGGCAAGATCAGCGGCGGCACCTCCACGGACGTGAAGATCAACGGCAAGCCCGCCGCCCTCGCCGGTTCCGAGGTGCAGAACTCGCCCTCGCATATCGCGATGGGCCCGCGCTTCCAGAAGAACCCGACGAACAAGGGGAAGGTGCTGATCGGCTCGCCGACCGTGAAGATCAACGGCAAGATGGCCGCCCGCATGGGCGACATGGTGATGACCTGCAATGACCCGGCCGACGCACCGATGGGCACCATCACCGCCGGCTCCACGAACGTGATCATCGGCCCGTGAACGACGTCAGCGACTTCATCGGACGCGGCTGGGCGTTCCCCGTGCAGCTCAACGCGCGCGGCGGCATCCTGCTCGCCACCGGGGCGGACGAGATCAACGCCTCGCTGCGCATGATCCTCGGCACCGCGCCGGGGGAGCGCGTGATGCGCCCCACGTTCGGCTGCCGCATCTGGGATCTGCTCTTCCAGCCGATCGACGCGAACACGATCGGCCAGATCGAGACCGCGACCCGCGAGGCGATCCAGCAGTGGGAGCCGCGCATCGATCTGGTCGAGGTGAACGCGGTGCCCGACATGGAGCACGACGGCCTCGTGAACGTCGAGGTGACGTACCTGATGCGGCCCACCAACGACCGTCGCAACCTCGTCTACCCGTTCTACGTGATCCCGCGGGAGGGTGACGAATGAGCCCCCTCCAGACGCCGCGCCTCGACGACCGCTCGTTCCAGGACATCGTGGACGAGGCGAAGCGGCTCATCCCGCAGTACGCGCCGTACTGGACGGATCACAACCTCTCCGACCCCGGCGTCGCGCTCATCGAGCTCTTCGCGTGGATGACCGAGTCGATCATCTACCGCCTGAACCAGGTGCCCGACACGCTCTATGTGAAGTTCCTGGAGCTGCTCGGCATCGAGCTGTTCCCGCCGACCGCCGCGCGCGCCGACCTCACCTTCTGGCTCTCCGCGCCACAGCCGGAGCCGGTGCGCGTCCCCGTCGGCACCGAGGTCGGCACGGTCGCCGTCGGCGGCGACGATCCGATCGTCTTCCAGACCGACCAGGAGCTGACGATCGTCCAGCCGCACCTGATGGCGTGCCTGACCGCGACCGCCGCCGCGCCCAATCGCTACCGCCCCCAGTGGGACGAGCTGCGCTTCGGGCACACCGGCGTCACCACCTTCAACTCGCTGCAGGCGGGCGATGCCGTCTACTTCGGGTTCGAGGAGAGCCTCGCGCGTAACCTCGTGCGCTTCGAGTTCACGGCGCCGCCGCGGGGCATCGGCGTGAACCCCGCCTCGCCGCCGTGGCGCTGGGAGGTCTGGTCGGGCGAGTCATGGGCACCGGCGACGGTGCAGGAGGACACGACCGGCGGCCTGAACCGCGACGGCCACGTGCTGCTCCAGATCCCCGCCCGCCACGAGGCGATTCGCCTCGGCCCGGAGCAGGCGCACTGGGTGCGCTGCCGCCTGGTCGACCCGCACGCCGGCCAGCCGGGGTACGAGGAGTCGCCGCTCGTCATGACGCTGACCTGCGCCAGCGTCGGCGGCACCGTCTCCGCGCAGCACGCCCAGCCGAGGCCGCGTGAGTCGCTCGGCCACTCCGACGGCACGCCGGATCAGACGTTCCAGGTGCAGTACCGGCCGGTGCTCCCGCGCCGCCACGCGGAGAACGTCGAGCTCGTGCTGCAGGACGGCACCATCGAGACCTGGACCGAGGCGCGCAACATCGCGAACTCCGGGTCGGAGGATCGCCACTTCATCTGGGAGGCGTCCAGCGGCACGATCCGCTTCGGCCCGCGCATCCGCTACCCGGACGGCACCATCCACCAGTACGGCGCGGTGCCGCCCAGCGGCGCCGAGGTGATCGCGACCGGCTACCGCTCCGGCGGCGGCGCGCGCGGCAACGTGGGCGCGAACACGCTGGTCGCGCTGCACACCTCGATCCCGTTCGTCGATCGCGTGACGAACCTCGATGCTGCCCAGGGCGGCGTCGATGCCGAGACGATCGAGAACGCGAAGGCGCGCGGCGCGATGACGCTGCGCACCGGAGATCGCGCCGTCACCGCGGAGGACTTCGAGCGGTTGACGCTGCAGGCCTCGCCAACGATCGCCCGCGCGCGGACGCTCCCGCCCTCGCGTCCCGGCAATCCCGTGCGCGTGCTCATCGTGCCCACCGTGAACCGCGAGGCCGATCAGCTCTCGCTCGATGACCTCGGCATCTCGAACGACCTCTATACGCAGGTCGCCGAGTACCTGAACGAGCGCCGCGTCCTCGGTGCGGCGCTCGAGATCGGCCCGCCGGTCTACCAGGGCGTCAGCATCGTCGCGCGCGTGCAGACGGAGGCCGGCCGTGACCCCGACCTCGTGCGGCACCGCGCGCTCCAGGCGCTCTACCGCTACGTGAACCCGCTGGTCGGCGGCTCCGATGGCGCGGGCTGGCCGTTCAACCGCGACCTCAACGTCGCGCAGGTCTTCGCGCTCCTCGCCGACATCGAGGGCGTCGCACGCATCGACGAGGTGCTGCTGTTCCCGGTCGACCTCGCGACGCAGCAGCGCGCGCCCGCAGGACAGCAGCAGATCGCACTGGAGCCGGGGGCGCTGTTCGTGTCGTTCCGGCACATCGTGATCTAGATGGCACCCACGCACGGCGACTGGCTGATCGAGCAACTCCCCCGCGTGATGCAGGAGGATCCGTTTCTTCGCGGGTTCGTCGGCATCACGCAGGAGATCGCCTCCTCGCTGCGCGACGAGATCGAGAAGATCGACTACTTCCTCGACACGGAGCTGGCCCCGGAGGAGTTCGTGCGCTGGATCGGCGGCTGGCTCGGCCTCGCCGTCGAGCCGGTCGCGGTCGACCCCGCCGAGCGCGAGCGCCGCGTGCGCGGCGTGGTCGAGGCCGCAGGCGAGCTGTTCCTGCGCCGCGGCACTCGTGCGGGCCTCGAGGGCATGCTCCACGCGATCACCGGTGAGCCGGCGCGCGTCTCCGACAGCGGCGGCGTCTTCCGCACCGGGCAGGCGCCCGCGAACCAGAAGCACGTCGTGGTGCGCATCCGCAGCAACGGCGGCGTCGCCGATCAGTCGCTGCTGCGCCTGGTGCAGCAGGAGATGCCGGTCGACGTCACCTTCGACCTGCTCATCGCCGGTCGCCGCGTGAGCGAGGAGGCCCCCGTCGAGCTCGGCCACCTCGAGGATGTCGCCGAACAGATCGGTCGCATCGAGCGCGCCAACTGGGAGGAGCCGCCGCGCGTCGCCGCGATCGGCGAGGAGCCGGTGATCGGTGCGCAGTCGGTCGCGGTGCAGGTCATGGAGCCGGAGGCGCATGCGGCCGCCGAGGACGTCACCGATGCAGACGACACCCACGAGGAGGGCACGCGCGGTGGCTGAGGTGACCTGTCCCCAGTGCGGCACGCTCGCCAACCTCGAAGAGGGGCAGCACGCCTTCTGTACCAACTGCGACTACCCGCTGTTCTGGGCGGGCAAGCAGGACGCCCGCAACGAGCAGGCCGAGGTGCTCTCGGCCTCCGGCGGCGAGATCGACGAGGATGAGCAGGTCACCGATGTGATCTGCCGCACCTGCGCCGAGCGCAACCCCGGCAACCGCGCCTTCTGCCTGAAGTGCGGCTCCGAGCTCACCCGCGCCGACGAGGAGTTCGACCCGGAGGCGCCGCCCGCGCTCATCCTCGGCGAAGCGGAGCCGCCGAGGTCGTCGCGCTTCGTGCGCATGGCGATCGGTGTGCTCGCCGTCTTCGCGCTCCTCGGCGGCGGCTACCTCGGCTACCGCGAGTGGGACGCGCGCCGCATCCCCCCGGTGAGCGTCGCGACGCTCGATGCCACGGGCGACACCGGCTACGACACCGCGATCCAGGTCGGCGAGGGCGCCCCGTTCGTTGTCTACCGCGACCAGGGCGCGAAGGCGCTCCGCGCCGTGCGCTGCAAGCAGCCGAACTGCCTGGGTGAGCTGCAGAAGGTGGCGCTCGTCTCCCAGGGCGACCCCGGGCACGACCTCCTCGTGGACCTCGCAGGTGGCGCGCCGCTCGTGCTGTACCGCGACCAGGCGACGAAGTCGCTGCGCGTCGTGCGCTGCGGCACCTTCGCCTGCGACAACGCCGAGGGCTCGCGCCGCTTCGCGACCGTCGACGACGGCGGCGACCCCGGCCACGACTCCGCGATCGCCGTCGGCGGTGGCATCCCGATCGTGACGTACCGCTCCGCCGCCACCGGCACGCTGAAGGCCGCGCTGCTCTGCGCCAACGAGTGCTCCGACGACGACGGCCCCGTGCTGGAGCGCGGTTCCGCGAATGGCCGCGTGCTCGTCACCCTCGTTGGCGGCCAGAACGTCGACACCGGCTACAACTCCGCGGTCGCGATCCCGACCGGCGGCACGCCGTACGTCGCCTATCGCGATGGCGTGAACAAGTCGCTGCGCTTGCTGCACTGCACGAACCGCAGCTGCAGCAAGCACGATGAGCCGATCATCCTCGTCGCCGCCGATGTCGGGTACGACACCGCGATGGTGATCGGGCAGAGCGCGTTCCCGATCATCGCCACGCGGAACAACGAGAACAACACGCTCATGATCATTACCTGCGGCGACGTGGACTGCACGAAGGACAAGCGCACGCAGGAAGTCGTCGACAACGGCGGGGCGGACGGGCACAAGGTCGGCTTCGGCATCTCGATGGTGCTCGGCCCCAGCGGTAACCCGATCGTCGTCTACCGCGATGAGACCGAGAAGGCGATGAAGATCCTCCGCTGCGGCGATGCGACCTGCACGGTCGGCGCGCGCAGCATCGCCAAGCTCGACCCGGCCGTGGGCACCGATGACGGCTTCGACACCGCCGCGCGACTCTCCGGCGGCCTGCTCTACGTCTCCTACCGTGACGCCACCACGAAGGCGCTCAAGTTCGCGCGGGTACGCCCCTAGCCCTCGCTCCCACCGAGACCGCCACCGACTGGCATCGAGGCGGCGCGCTGCGGCCGCGCGCGTGTGTGGCGGCACGTCCGTGCTCAGCGGTGACGGGCGAGGCGTAGCCTCCGGTCGGGTGCCTGGGCGTGGGGCTGTCCGCGCCGAGCGGTGATTATCGAGGCGCCCCGGCGGGGGTGGGTGCCGCTGGTGGCGCGCTGGCCGCGCTGATGGTCACCGGGTCGCTCGTGCCGGTGGCGATCGGGTTGCCTGCTGCATCCTCGATCTCCACGGTCAGGCCGCCTGCTGCGCCCGCGCCCGGATTCTGCACGTTCGTCAGCGTCAGCAGCACCGCCGCGCCCGCCGGCGCCGTCGCGGCATCACTCGCGCGGATCACGATGGCGGACTGGCCGGTGGCGATCGCCGCTGCGGCGCCCGCGAGCCCAGCGACCGCGTTCCCCTGCACCGTCGTCGGGCCGTTCTTGTTGAGCGTGAACCCGTCCGGGAACTTCACGATGATGCGCGCGCCGCCCCCGAGCTCCGCCGGGACG
>JBAYUZ010000067.1:0-11974 GCA_041674885.1 Dehalococcoidia bacterium | reverse complement strand
GAGGCGTTCCACGACGCCGTCGTTGAGGCTGCGCTCACGCACGACGGCGACACCCGGCTGGCCCGCCACGTCTACAACGCACGCCGTCGCCCGAACGCCTGGGGGATCACGATCGGCAAGGAGGCGCGACTGTCGCCGCGCAAGATCGACGCCGCTGCGGCCGCCGTGCTCGCCCGCCTCTGCCGCCAGGACTACCTCGCCCTCCCCGACCGCAGGAAGCGCCGCCAGAAGACGGGGCGCGCGGTCTTCGTCTAGGAGCACACCATGCTGAGCGCCGCATCTGCCATCGAACAGACCCGCAGCATGATCGCGTGGCGTGCCGCCGAGGCCGACCACCTCGCGCGCATCCACGCTTACCTGCGCGGGAAGCAGCCGCTTCCGATCATCCCGGCCGGCGTCCCCAACGAGGTGCGTCGGCTCGCCGAGATGTCGCGTGTCAACGTGCTCGACCTCGTGATCTCGGCGGTGGCGCAGTCGCTCTACGTGGACGGGTACCGCGCCGAGCGTGAGCCGGACGATGCGCCCTCTTGGTCGGTCTGGCAGGCGAACCAGATGGATGCGCGCCAGACCGGCGTGCATCGCGGAGCACTCGCCTACGGCGTCTCTTACGTCACCGTGCTGCCCGGTGACACCGCACCCGTTCTCCGCGGCTACTCACCGCGCCGCCTGACCGTCGTCTACAGCGACGACGACCTCTGGCCCATGTTCGCGCTGCGGGCAGAGCCCTCCGGCAAGGAGTGGCTCTACCGGCTCTACGACGACGAGGCGGTCTACTACCTGAGTGGCAGCGAGAAGCCGGATGGCGAGGTGCTCTGGCTGGAGACGCACACGCACGACCTCGGCGTCTGCCCGGTCGTGCGCTTCCAGAACACGATGGAACTGGACGACGAGGTGCGCGGCGAGATCGAGCCGCTGATGCCGATCCAGGACCAGATCGACCTCACGACCTTCGAACTGCTCGTGGCGCAGCACTATGGCGCCTTCCGCCAGCGCTACATCCTCGGCTGGACCGCTGAGAGCGAGGCGCAGCAGCTCAAGGCATCGGCGGCACGGCTGTGGACGTTCGAGGACTCGAAGGACGAGATCGCCGTCGGGGAGTTCGCGCAGACCGACCTCAAGGGCTATCTCGACTCGCGCGAAGCCTCCCTGCGCCACGCGGCGACGATCTCGCAGACGCCGGCGCATGAACTGCTCGGGCAGATGGTGAACCTCTCCGCGGAGGCGCTGGTGGCGGCGGAAGCGTCGCAGCGTCGGAAGATCACCGAGCGTGAGATGTCCTTCGGGGAGTCGTGGGAGCAGGTGCTGGCGCTCGCCGGTCGCATCCAGGGGGTCGAGCAAGGCTCCGGGGCACAGGTGCGCTGGCGAGACACCGAGTCGCGGGCGCTCTCGGCGACCGTGGACGCCCTCGGCAAGATGGCGGCGATGCTGGGCGTCCCGGTGCAGGAGCTGTGGGAGAAGATCCCGGGCGTCACCCAGCAGGACGTGGAGCGCTGGAAGACGACGGTCGCCGAGGGCGACCCGATCGCGAGCCTCGAGGCGCTGCTCTCCCGCCAGGGGAGCGCAGCCTAGATGGCGACGACGCTGGCAGGCTCGTGGCTGACCGAGCGACACCGGACCGCGCAACTGGCGCTCCGGGCGCTAGCGCTGCGGCAGGTGCTGGAGATCTGGCCGGCCTTCGATGTGGAGGATGCGGCCCGCTCCTGGCCCGCGGTCGAGTCGGCGCTGCTCGCGGTGGTCGGCGAGCGGCGCGCCATCTCGGCGTCGCTGGCGGCGGGGTACTTCGAGGCGTTCCGCAGGGCGGAGGGAGTCGACGGAGCTGCCGTGCCGGTGCTTGCTGCATTCGACGATGGAGCCGTGGCGCGGGCACGGACATCGCTCCAGGTGACGGGCTACGTCACGACCGAGCGTCTACGGTCGCTCAAGCACCCAGATCCCGCGAGGGTGGCGCTGGTGCGCGTCTCGGGCGCGGTCACGCGCCAGGTGTTCGACGGCGGCCGGGAGACGCTGCTGGCTTCAGTCCGTAGTGACCGTCGAGCTCGCGGCTGGGCGCGGGTGACATCGGGCGATCCATGCGGGTTCTGCGCGATGCTAGGGTCACGTGGCGCGGTCTATACAGCGACCAGCGGGGGGTTCCAGGCGCACGACCACTGTTCGTGCAGCCTCGAACCGAACTACCGCCGTGACTAGGAGTGGCCCGCAGGGAGCAAGGAATGACAACGGCGGTGCCGCGCCGAGCGGAATGTCCGGGAGACCAAACCTCCCGTGACTTGACAATAAACGCTTGCCGTCGAGCGTAACCAGTGCTCTTGTAGGCGTAATCGATTGTGCGCTTCAGCAGAATCGAGGAGGAGGATCCCCCACGATGTCCAGAGATGACGTGCGCAGGTTCATCCTGCAGCAACTGGAACAGGGACCGATTCGGACTCAGGACCTGATCGCGAAGGCTCGCTCGGCTCAGGTCGTGACCGATGGTGACGACGCCGTCAAAGCAGCGATCTGGGATTTAGCCGAGAGCGGTGAGGTCTTCTGGGAGCGCGACGGACGAATCGCTACCCGCCGAGAGGCCGCCGTTTGAATCAGCGTGCCTAAGTCGGACCGCTACTTCGACGAGCTAGACGATCAGCGCGGTCGTGGCGAGCGCGATGTTGATCGTGTGCAGTACTCGTCTGGCCTGGCGCGTTTGGCAGGCGTCACTCAGGTGTTACCTGCGGACGCGGGTCACCCCTTTCACAACCGTTTGGTGCACTCGCTAAAGGTCGGCCAGATCGCGCGACGTATCGCTGAGAACCTGCGTGAATCTCAGCAAGATCTCGCGTCAGCTGCCCAACTCGACACTGGAATGTGCGCGGCGGCTGGCCTGGCACATGACCTTGGACATCCCCCGTTCGGTCATATCGGCGAAGCGACGCTCGACGACTTGGTGCGCGACGCGGTACTCGATGAGCGCGGAGCGGAGATCGTTCGCGGCGACCCGGACGGCTTCGAAGGTAACGCACAGAGTTTCAGAATCGTGACTGCTCTGGCGCAGCGCCGCGACGAGTTCGACGGGTTGAACCTCACGCGAGGTTCTCTGAACGGCATCCTGAAGTACCCAGTCGGGCGCTCAACTCAGGGGCGACACCCGAAGTTCGGGCACTACGCGTCCGAAGCCACCTATTTCGAATGGGTACGTCAAGAGGGCGCTGGGTCCGGCACGCGTTCGATCGAAGCCGATGTGATGGATTGGTCTGATGACGTGGCGTACGCCGTCCACGACATAGAGGACTTCTATCGCGCGGGATTGGTTCCCATCGACCGGCTCTTCTGGAGTCAAGAGGAGCGGAGAGCTCTCCTTGAATGGGTGAAGGAGCGGTGGAAGGACAAGCCGACGCCGTCGATCCCCCTCGATGACTGGACCGTCGCGAGTCGAACCCTCGATCGCATTCTCACGGATCTCCCGATGAACCGCTGGGTGGAGCCGTACGTCGGTACGCGATCTCAGCGAAAGACGATTCGCCGAGCAACGGCGTTTCTTATCCGCCGATACTTATTAGAGGTTCGAATTCGTGATGGCGGTAACGGTGTATATCTCCTAGATATTCCTAGAGAACTTCGCCAGGAAGTTGACCTTCTTAAAGAGTTCATCTGGTACTACGTCATTGCTCGTCCAGCATTAAGAACCCAACAGGCGGGACAAGAGCGGATTGTGCGTGACCTCTTCGGGATCTTTGTAGATGGTGTCGAGCGGCAAGACATCAGCCTTCTCCCGGTGACGATGCACGAGGCGATCGACCTGGGCATCAGCCCTCGCCGTGCCACTGCGGATCTGCTTGCTAGTCTTACGGAGAATCAATGCGTGTCACTCTGGCGTCGCATGACCGGTGTGGCACTGGGGTCAATTTTCGATTACCCGACGCTCTAGCCGGGCCTTCCCGCGTACAAGGTGTCCGGCGCTCCCATAACTCAACCGATCTGGGTCGCACCTTCGCGTTCGTAGCAGCGCGCACTCCTGAGCAGGAGGTCGTCGGTTTAACTCCGTCTGGGCGCCTTGGAGCTCTGCTCACATCGACTGCCAACTACCCCTACATCCGTCTCCGCCGCCCTGCCACGATCCCCTCATGGCAGACGACGAACTGACCCCGCCCGCTGACGCACCCGAGGACGACCAGCCCGATAGGGACTGGCAGGCCGAGGCCACGAAGTGGAAGGCGCTCGCCCGTAAGCACGAGAAGGCAGCGAAGGAGAATGCCGACGCCGCCCGACGCCTCGCCGAGATCGAAGCAAGCGGTAAGAGCGAGCAGGAACGCCTCGCGGAGGGCCGCCAGGCCGCCGAGGAACGCGCCGCCAATGCCGAACGTGAGACCGCCCGCCTGCGGGTGGCGATCCGCAAGGGGCTGACCGACGTGCAGGCCAGGCGGCTGGTCGGCGACACCGAGGAGGAACTCGAGGCCGACGCCGATGAACTGCTCGCCACGTTCGCCCCGGCGCAGGCATCCGACACGGACCTGCCTCAGCGGCCCCGTGAGCGTCTGCGTCCCGGCGCACGGCCCGAGGCGACGCCGGACGAGACTGACCCGGCGAAGCTCGCGGAGGCGATCCCGCGCTGCGCGTTCTGACCTGACCCGGCTCCGCCGACAGGCTGAGCCACCCCGCACCCGCGACACCGACACGGAGGTCGCAGCGGCCACCCGCTGTAGCTGTATCCGTGGAGGTACGAGGTGCCGAACACCTTCCTCAAGCCCGAAACCATCGCCCGCACCGGCCTCGGCCTGCTGCGCCGCGAGCTGATCCTGCCCCGCCTCGTCACCCGCCTGGGGATCGAGGACTACCGGGGCGCCAAGAACGACACCGTGAACGTCCGCGTCCCCGCGCGCCTCTCCGCGCGTGAGTACGAGTGGCGCACCCGTACCAACCCGATCGTCCTCGACGACATCGCCGAGACCTCCGTCCCGGTCGTGCTCGACTCCCACCCGTACTCAGCAGTCGCGGTCACCGACGAAGAGCTCACGCTCGACATCGCCGACTTCGGCATGCAGGTCCTGAACCCGCAGGTGCTCGCCGTCGCCGAGGAACTTGAGTCGCTGGTCGCTGCTGCGATCGAGGGCGCGCCGTACGACCCCGCGAAGGTCGTCGACTACACCGAGGTCGCCGACGGCTCGGGGGCTGCGTTCTACCGGGCGCTCGTCGATGCTCGCAAGATCCTCAACGACGCCCATGTACCCGCCGAGGGTCGCTTCGTTGCGCTGGGTTCCAGCGTCGAAGCCGCCGTCCTCAAGGAGGACGCCTTCCGCAAGGTGAACGAGTCCGGTTCCACGGACGCCCTCCGCGACGCGATCATCGGCCGCGCCGCGGGTTTCACGATCATCGGCAACGTCCAGGGGCTGTCCCCGGACTTCGCCGTCGCCGCACACCGCTCCGCGTTCGCCTTCGCGAACGTCGCCCCCGAGGTGCCGGACGGCGCGAGGGCCGGTGGCGGGATGGTCTTCGACGGGTTCGCGATGCGCTGGATTCGGGACTACGACCCGAACTACCTGCGCGACCGCTCGGTCGTCTCCTCGTTCGCCGGTGCGGCCTCGGTCAACGACGGCCCTGACGTCGACATCGACGGTGCCGGCCCGGACCCGGCCGTCCCCACCAACCAGCGCGCGGTCAAGTTCAACTTCACGGCGGCGTAGCGATGCTCCCCCCGCTCGCCTCCGTCGCTGACCTCAGCCTCCGCCTCGGCGGCACCCTCGCCGGGACGGAGGCTGAGCGCGCGTCCGCCGTGCTGGACGACGCCTCCGCGCTCATCCGCTCGGAGGCGAGTCATGACTGGGTAGACGACCAGGGAGCACTCCTAGACGTCCCTGCCGTGGTCGAGTCGGTCACGCTCGCGGTCGCCTACCGCGCCTTCCGCAACCCCGACGGCGTAGCCCAGACGAGCCTCGGTGACGCGTCCGTCTCCTACGACCGGGGCGACGGACAGGCCGCCGTCTACCTCACCCGCGACGAGCGGCGCTCCGTGCGGAAGGCAGCGGGCACGAGTGCCGTCGGCGCGATCGAACTCACCTCGCCGTGGGCGATGCCCGCGGACACCTACCCCGTCGCCGTCTCGGGCGGCGGTGACCCGATCCCGCTGGGCCCGTTCCCGTGGGAGACGCAGTGATGCCAGACGAGACGAGCCGCGCGGTAAGCGACCGAAGCGACCGAACCCCGCCTGCGGAGGGGCTTTCGTCGCCTTCCGCGCTTCGGTCGCAGCGGCCCGACACCGCACCGGAGGCCCCGGCCCCGATGGATGACGCCACCGCGCCCACCGAGGCGCACGTGGAGCCACACCGCGCGACACGGACGAAGGTGCGCGTAGGACGTGACGGCACCGCCACCATCGGCCGCAAGAAGCACCAGTTCGGACGCTCCCTCGCCGGGGCGCTCGTCACCGTGGAGGTGCCGTAATGGCGGTACCGCTCCACACCACCACGGTCTCTGTACTCCGCCTCCCGGCTGACCCGTCGCGCGACCCGTACGACGCCCAGCCCACCCCCGAGGTCGTCGCCTCGGGCATCCGCGCCCACATCTCCAGCCCGAGCGGTCGTGAGCGCGTCGAAGGCGGCTCGCAGGAGGTGGTCGAGTTCCGGCTGACGTGCGACCCGGTCGACCTCCGGCACACCGACCAGGTACAGGACGAGCAGACCAGCGCCCTCTACGAAGTGACGTGGGCGCGCACACGGGAAGGCTTGGGGCTCGACCAGACGCAGGGCGGACTCAGGCAGGTCAGCGGGGTGACGCGATGAGGCTCCGGCTCCTCGACGACGCGGCCGAGCAGATCCTCGCCGAGCAAGCGGAGTCGGTCGCGGCCGAACTCCAGGAACACGCCGTGCGCATCGCCGGGCGCATCCGCCCGCCCTCGGGTGCCGACCTCGAGGTCTTCGTCGGTTCTGGCATCGGGCCGCGTGGACCGTACGCGCAGGCCGGGATGCGTGGGCCCGGTGCCGTGGCGATCGAGTTCGGTTCCCGCAACGGCCCACCGCAGGCACCTGTCCGGCGCGCGCTGGGAGGCGGCTGATGTTCGCCGAGCCGCGCACCTGGGTGGACGTGGAAGGCGCGATCCGCGCGTGGGCGCGCTGGGTGCTCCCTGCGCTGGAGGAGCGCGCATTCTTCGGCTTCTCGAACGACGCGCCTCTGCCGCAGGTCGTGCTCACCCGCATTTCAGGGCCTGACGACCGCTGCCTCGTCCAGTTCGACTGCTGGGCAGAGACAAAGGCCGAGGCGGCCATGCTCGCCGCCGACCTCGCCACCGCCATCGACGCCATCGCCCACTACGTGGACGACGAGACCGTGCTGCACGGCGCCCGCATCGAGGGCATCCGCTGGCAGCCCGACCAGGAAAGCGACACCCCGCGCTACGTCGTGGAGGCCACCTTCACGGCGTCTGCGCGGACGTAGGAACAGGAGATCACAATGCCTAACGGCGACCCGCTAGCAGTCCGAGTCGGCCCCGGCTGGCTCCACATCGCACCACTGGAGAGTGACGAGCCCGCCGACCTCACCGCCGCCTGGCCGGTGGCGTGGACGCCGCTCGGCTACACCGACGAGGGCTCCAACTTCGTGTTCGAGAGCACCTTCGAGGACGTGGTCGTCGCGGAGGAACTCGACCCGGTCGAGATCGTCCAGACCGCCCGCACCGCGACCGTGAACTTCGCGCTCGCCGAGGTCACCGCCGCCAATATGCAGCGCGCCTTCAACGGCGGCGAGATCACGACCGAGACCGGCGTGGTCACGTTCGAACCGCCCGACTCAAGCGAGACGCCGACGCCCGTAATGCTCGGGTGGGAATCGGTGGACGGCCTCGAGCGCTGGGTGTTCCGGCGCTGCCTACAGGTGGGGAACGTCGACATCGCCCGCCGCCGCGCGCCCGACAAGGCGACGCTGCCGATGAGCTTCCGCTGCACCAAGCCCGCGGACGCGGCCACCTTCAAGTTCATGCATGACGAGGATTTCACGCCATGAGCCACGTCCTGACTGTCCGAGGGGAGTCGTTCGGCGCCCGCGACACCCTCCCCGCCTGGGCGCTGATGAAGCTCGCCAAGAGCCAGGGCTCGGGCGACGCCATGCAGCAGGTCGGAGGCCTGCACGACTTCCTGCTCGGTGTCCTCCAGGAGCCGGAGTCCAAGCGCTTCGAGGCGTTCATGGAGGCACACCCGGACGTGACCTTCGAGGAACTGGAGACCGCGGTGGGAGGGCTGATGCAGTCGTACACCGCCCGCCCTACCGGGCGGCCCTCGCCCTCGCCTGCTGGGCCGATGCCCGCTGGTGGCTCGTCGAGGGTCGTCTCGCTCTCGCGGGGCACGGTCAGGGAGGAACGGACGTCACGGACGGCTGGGACGCCAGCCGCCTCCTGAACGTCGTCTACGTGCTGGTGACGGAGCACATGAGCGAACAGCAGCGAGCAGCACTGGACGAGGAGATGGCCGGGAGCGGCCGGTCGCGCCGTGCCCGCATCGCTGAGCAGGCCGGCGGCGAGGTGACCTCGTGAGCGCGATTGGCGACGCCTTCGTCACGATCCGCCCCGACGCCTCGAAGTTCGCGGGCGAGACGGAGGGCTTCTTCAAGGCGAACGCCGCCAAGTTCGCGCTCGTCGGGGCAGGCATCGGTGCGGCGATCGCTGGCGGCTTCACCGCGCTCAAGCTCGGCGAGTCGTTCGACGCCGCCTTCGACACGATCCGCCTCGGCACCGGCGCGACTGGTGAGGCGCTGCAGGGGCTGCAGGCGGACTTCAAGGGCGTGTTCAAGAGCGTCCCCACCGACGCGGAGACCGCCTCGACTGCCATCGCCGACCTCAACACTCGCCTCGGGCTGACGGGCGAACCGCTGCAGGAGATGGCGACGCAGTTCATCAACCTCTCCCGCATCACCGGCACGGACCTCGGCTCGAACATCGCCGACCTCACCCGTGTCTTCGGGGACTGGAGCGTCGCCAGCGAGGACCAGGCGGGCGTGATGGACGCGGTCTTTCGCGCCTCGCAGGCCTCGGGGATCGGCATCAACCAGCTCGCGCAGAAGGTCGTCCAGTTCGGCGCGCCCCTCCGCCAGATGGGCTTCGGCCTCGACGAGTCGATCGCGCTCCTCTCGAAGTGGGAGAAGGAGGGCGTCAACGGCGAGCTGGTGCTCGGCTCCCTCCGCATCGCGATGGGCAAGTTCGCCCGCGACAACGTCCCGATGCGCGAGGGGCTCGACCAGACGATCGCTCAGATCCAGGAGATGGGGCCGGGCGCGAAGGCGACGGCGCTGGCGATGGAGGTGTTCGGGGCGCGGGCCGGCCCGGACATGGCGGCGGCGATCCTCGAAGGGCGCTTCGCCGTCGACGACTACCTCGCCGCGATCTCGGACGGCTCCGACACGATCAACCAGGCCGCGGCGGACACCGACGACTGGCGCGAGCAGCTCACGGTCCTCAAGAACCAGGCGCTGGTCGGCCTCGAACCTCTGCTCTCCGGCGTCTTCAACGCCGTCGGCGCGCTCGCCACCGTGACCTCGACCCGGCTCGTGCCCGCGTTCCAGGCACACGTGCTCCCGGTGCTGCAGGCGTTCGCGGCGTTCCTCTCAGGGGTGGTCGTGCCCGCCATCCAGGCGCACGTGATGCCACTGCTGCAGCGCTTCGCTGAGTTCGCGGGCGAGCAGTTCGCGAAGTTCCGCCTCTACTACGAGGAGAGCATCAAGCCCGCGATCGAGAACATCGTCCGGCTGGTCGCGTGGCTGGTGGGCGAGATCCGTGAGCGCTGGCCGCAGATCGAACGCGTGATCCGTCCCGTCCTGGAGAACGTGCAGAACATCGTCGAGACCGTCTTCGGGATCGTCACTGGCGTCTTGAACGCCGTGATCAAGCTGATCGGCGGCGACTTCTCCGGGGCGTGGAACGCGATGAAGGACGTGGCCCGGACTGCCATGAACGGTGTCCGGGCGTCGCTGGAGGACGGGCTCGCACTGATCCGGGCGCTGCTCCGCCTGTTCTTCGACCTCGGCCGGGACCTCCTGCAGGGCCTGTGGGATGGCGTGCAGTCCGTGGGGCGGCAGCTGCTCGACTGGATGAAGGGACTGCCGGGCCGGATCGTCTCCGCGCTCGGCGACCTGCGCGGGCTCCTGGCCGGGATCGGCCGCTCGATCATCAGCGGGCTCTTCGACGGGATGGTGCAGGGCTGGGACGCGGGGAAGGGCTGGCTTTCCGACCGCGCCGGTGACATCAGGAGCCTCAAGGGGCCGATCGAGCAGGACCGCCGCCTGCTGATCCCCGAGGGCACGGCGATCATGCAGGGGCTCGCGCTCGGTATGCGCCAGGGCTGGCCGGAGATCGAGCGGACGCTCCGGGGCATGACCTTCGACATCCCGCGGATCGCCGTCCCCTCGACCGCCGCCTCGCCCGTCTCGTCGAGCACGGCCGTCCCGACGCAGGCGGTCGCCGTCCACATCCACGGCGACGTGCTCGCGGCCGACCGCCGGGACGCCGAGCGCGCGGCGAGCGACATCGGCTGGGGCCTGCAGCAGGCGATGCGTGGGCGGGGGCTCGCATGACCCTCGCCAACCGCGTCAGGACGCTGCTCGCCTTCACCACCGACAGGGGCGCCTTCCTCTTCCCGCGCACGGGGTTTGAGTGGGAGACCGCGCAGCCGTTCACCGTCCCCATGACGCAGCTCGTGGGTGCGTCCTACGGGCATGACTACCTCGGGGCAGGCGCAGCGCCGAAGCAACCGGCGTCCGAGACCGTCCGGTTCCTCGTCACCGGTAACGAGTCCTGGAGCAGCGAGAGCTGGGGCGCGTGGGACTGGGGTGGCGAGGGGCTGCCCGCCCCCGGGCGCATGGACTACATCCGCCAGGTCATCGCACGCGGGTGGGGCCAGCTCTGGGCACAGACGGCGGACGGGTTCCGGCTGTGGGCATGGGCGCGGGCCGTGGCGATGCCGGACATGCGCACCTCCCGCCTCAACGTCGCGGGGGCCGTCCCGGTGGTGCTCGCGTTCCGGCGTCAGAGTGACTGGTACGCGGAGGACGAGACCGCCATCACCGTGGCGATCACGCCCTCGGCCCAGGACAGCATCCTCCCGAACGGGGACTTCGAGGACGGGGTCGACGGCTGGCTGGGTGACGGCGGCGCGATCACGCACCAGACCGTCGGTGCTCGCTCGGGGAGCGGGGCGATGGACGTCTCCGTCACCGTCTCCGCCAACCAGGCAGGCGCGCGCACGCCGGACATCCCCTGCGAGCCCGCCACCCCGTACACCGCGCGCGGCTGGATGCTTGGCCTCGGCGACACCCCGACCTGTCACCTGCTGATCGCACAGTACGACGCTGCGTTCATCTTCCTCGGGACCGTCTCCAGTGGCGGGGTGCTCCTGTCGACGACGGAGTGGACGGAGGCGGTCGTCGCCTTCACGTCACATGCGAGCGCCGCCTACGTGCGCGTGTTCATGGTCACGTTCGGCGCCCAGACCGCCGAGTTCCGCGTGGACGACGTCACCCTCAACCCGAACGCCCAGACGGTCGCGTTCCCGGTCACCAACCCCGGCAACGCTCCGGTGCACAACGCCGTGGTCACGCTCGCCGGCACCGTCCTCGAACCGACGATCCGCAACCTGACCACGGGCGACGAGGTGGGGTCGACCTTCGCCGGGGTGAGCCCTGACGACGTGCTCCGCCTGGACGCCGGGCGGGTCGCGGTCGAGGTGTCCGACGACGGCGGGGAGACCTGGGCCGATGCTTACGAGGACGCCGTCCTCGGGGACACGCAGCTCGGGATCGTCACGCTGGCGCCGGGCCAGAACGACTTCGAGGTCGAGGTCGGTGACGAGCCGGACGCCGAGTTCCGCATGACCTTCCACGCGGCCTACCAGTAGGAGCGATCGATGAGTTGGCTGCGGGTGGACATCTACGACGCGGGCGGTGGACGGCGCTCGGCCGGGCCGCTGACGCACGTCGTCTCCTTCACATACGGCCAGCGCCTCGACGAGGTCGGGGACTTCGAGCT
>JBAYUZ010000066.1:0-11993 GCA_041674885.1 Dehalococcoidia bacterium | reverse complement strand
GTTGCCGTTGATGCGCCAGCCGGGCTTGCCGTTGTACTCGGCGCGCTCCGCCCGGGTCTGGACGGCGCCGCTGTCGGAGCCGGTGTCGGGCTCGGTGACCGAGACGGCGACGATGACCTCGCCAGACGCGAGCTTCGGGAGCCAGGTCTGCTTCTGCTCCTCGGTGCCGCCCGCGAGCAGCGCCTTCGAGAGGATCTCCGGGCGCGTGGTGAGTGAGCCGGCACCCGCGAGCGAGGCGGCCGACAGCTCCTCGGTGATGATGATCATCGGCAGGTCGCCCATGCCGGTGCCGCCGTACTCCTCCGGGATCGAGGAGCCGAAGAAGCCCTGCTCCGAGAACTTCTGGATGAGCGGCTCCGGGATCAGCAGGTCCTGGCGGTGGATGTCCTGCGCCAGCGGGACGACCTCGTTCTTGCCGAAGTCGCGCGCGAGGTCGCGCGTGAGCGTGGCGATCTCGTCCTCGAGCTCCACGTTGTTCACGCCGCCGGTGGCGATGCGTGCGGCGCCGAGGGCGCGGATGCGCGCCTCAGACAGGCCGGAGCGGATGGCTGCACGAACATCGGCAGTGTGCAGGCGGTCGATGGTCGCGCCGACACCAAAGTCGTCAGCGTGCGCATCGACGGTCGCGCCGACGGTGTGCGCGGCCTCGGCGGCATAGATGAGCGCCTCCTGCGTGAGCAGGTCGTCCGCCTTGCCGGCGGCGGTGAGGCGCTCGGCGGTGTTGGTGAGCTCGTGGGCGGCCCGCACCTGCGTGGCGAGGTAGGTGACGCGCTCCGTGTGCACCTGGTAGTCGTCGATCTTCGCGCCGCCCTCGGTGATCGCGGCGGCGTGCTTGAGCGCCGCGTCCACCACCTCCTGCGCCGCCGTGACCAGCAGCCGGGCCTGTTCGAGGTCGCTCATTGTTGCTCCCCTATCTGATGCGCGCAGGATGAAGACGCTCAGCGCGCCTTCGGGATCAGCACGGTGTAGTCAAGGTCGAGCACCACGTTCTCGTGGTAGCGCTCTCGGCCGTTGTCACCGGTGACTCGGAACGGCTGCTCCTCGGTCGCCGGGTCGCAGTTCTTCACACCAACCAGGCGCAGCCGGAGCGCGCCCGCGTCAGGCCGGCCAAGGTCGATCTTCTCAATGACATCGGTCCATGCGAACAGCGTGTCGCCCGCGAACGTCGGATTGCTGTGCGTGCCCGCGTTGAACGCGAGGATGCGCACGACGTTCTCCAGGCCGTTGAACGAGAGCGCGCGGGCGACGGAGATCACGTGCCCGCCGTAGATGACGCGCTTCCCGAAGCGGGTGCCCTTCAGGGCGTGCGCGTTGAAGTGCGCACGTGCCGTGTTCTGGTAGAGGCGAGCCGCCATCTGGTGCTCGGCCTCCTCGATGGCGACGCCTTCGACGTGGTGGATGCGCTCGCCGGCCTCGTAGTCGTCCCACCACGCGCGTCCGCCGGTCACGACGGGGTTGAACGCGCCCAGATCGAGCTGCTGCGGGAGGAAGAGGTCGGCCGCGGCGACCGACTCGGGAGTCTTCGGGGCGTCATCGACGCCGGTGGCGACCTCGGGCTCACGCCGGTTCACGAGCACCCAGCGGATGAACGAGAGCACCTCTTCGCCTCGCTGGTTGCGGCCAATGGTGCGCACCCAGACAACGCCAGTGCCGCCGCTGCCGGACTCGCGCCGGCCAAGGACGGTCGTGTGCGCGCTGAGCGTGTCGTGCGCGTACACCGGCACGCCGAAGCGCACGTCTGCGTAGCCGAGGTTCGCGACGGCGTTCAGCGAGATGTCGGGCACCGACTTGCCGAAGACGGTGTGGAAGACGAGCAGATCGTTCACCGTCTCCCGCTGGAATCCCAGCGAACGGGCGAACTCCGCGTCGCAGTGGAGCGGGTAGCGATCCGCGGTGAGCGCGATGTAGAGCGACTGGTCGCCCTCGGTGACGGTGCGGGGCACGCTGTGCTCGATCTCAAGGCCTGTGGTGAGATCCTCGAAGTAGTTGCCGATCGTCGCCTTGCTGGTCACGTCCACCTCCCCGCCACCGTGCATTGTAGAGGCGACAGCCGTTGGCGAAAGGCGGCGTGCAGGCACGCGCTTCGCCTGGTGCTGTGAGGCGGCAGGCGCAGGGCGCCGCAGGCGCTGCGGCGAGCGGCAGCGGTGCGGCCTATACTGCGAGATCGGACAGGCCGAGGAGGCGACGATGGGAAGCAAGGAGCTGCAGGCACTCATTGAGGTGCTGCAGGGCCAGCTGGCGCAGGGCCGCGATAACGTCGTGGTCGGCACCTGGACGATCCAGTACGACCAGGAACGCAGCGCCTTCACCTTCAACAAGTGCGAGGACGGCGTCTACTGTGAGGAGCGGCCTTCTGTGGTCGGCCTCGACGGCACCGTGCTCGACAAGGGCGGGCCGCTCTTCTAGTGCCTCCCAAGCCGATCCTTCGCCTCTACTCGCGGCTGCAGCCGCTGCACGACCCGGTGCTGATCGCGGCGTTCACCGGCCGCGGCGGCGGATCGGCGGCGGCGACCGTGCAGTACCTGGTCGATCACTGGGACGCGACACCGGTCGGCGAGCTCGACCCGGAGGAGTGCTTCGACTTCACGGTGCGGCGGCCGCTGGTACGCCTCGACAACGGCATCCGCGTCGTGGAGTGGCCGAAGAATCAGATCTTCGTGGCGCGGAACCCGGGCACGCAGCGCGACTTCGTGCTGATCCCGGGCATCGAGCCGCACATCCGTTGGAAGGCGTTTTGTGAGGCGATCCTGGAGACGCTGCTTCACGTGGGGTCACAGACCGCACTGATCCTTGGCTCCCGCACCGCCGCCCTGCCCCACACCCGGCCGATCTCGTTCCGCCTCACGAGCGGCGAGGCGAGCTTCGAGCGGCTGTTCACGACGAAGGCGGTGACGCCGACGTACGAGGGGCCGACCGGCATCACGACGGTGCTCCAGCAACGCCTCACAGAGGCCGGGGTGGCGACGGCCAACCTCACGGCGCTGTCTCCGTTTTATGTCCAATCCGAGCCGAACCCGAGCGCGGTGATCGCGCTGGTCGAGGCGATCGACAAGGCCTACGAGTGGACGACCGACCTCGGTCCTCTGCTGGAGAAGCAGGCGGAGGTGACGCGGGCGACGGAGCAGGCGGCCGAGCAGGCCAGCGAGCTGCGCGCGGCGATCACCTCGCTGGAGGAGCAGTACGACCGTGACCACGGCATCGAGCCGCGTCCGGCGGCAGAGCCACCGAGCACCTCGGAGGCGTTGCCGGACAGCAGCGAAGTGGTCGCGGATCTGGAGGCGTTCTTCCGGGAGCTCCGTGGAGGCGACGCCCCCTCAGCCTCGAACTAGCGCGACTCGGCGGTGACGCTCGGCGCGTAGCGAGCGATCAGCTGCCGCGGTGGCATCGCGAGCAGCGTGAGCGGCACGGCCAGCGCGGTGACGGCGCCGCAGGCGTACCACCCGAGCGCGTAGTTGCCGGTCACATCGACCAGCCAGCCCACGAGCCAGGGGCCGAAGAAGGCGCCCAGCGTCTGCACGAAGATCATCGCGCCGTTCACTGCCCCGAAGTACCGCGTCCCGAAGTAGTCCGCGAGCATCGCCGGTCGCACCGGGATCGTGCCTCCGAAGCCGGGCGCGATGAGCAGCAGCACGAGCATCGTGGGCAGCAGTGCCGTCGTGAACGCGAGCAGCGGCATCCCGAGCGCGACCAGCAGGCACGCGAACGCCATGATCAGCCGCTTGTCGCGCGTGTCTGCGAGATAGCCGAGGCCAAGCCGTCCGACGAGCGAGAAGAGCGTGTAGATCGTGACCGCGGTGGCCGCCGCGGTCTTCGAGACGCCGTTGTACTCCAGGTACGGGATGACGTGGACGATCAACGCGGTCGTGCCGAAGCCGACGGCCGCCTGCGAGAGCGAGAGCAGGATGAACGCGCGGCTGCGCATGACCTCCCGCGTGGGGACGCCCCACAGCACGGCCGCTCGCTTCACCTCGCCGTCCGCGCCGAGGCCGTCGCCGTCGATCGGCTGCGGGTGGTCTGCCGGGCGGCTGCGCACGTTCGCGGAAGAGAACAGGCCGACCACCAGGATCGCGACGGAGAGGTAGCGCAGGCCGTCGCGCCACCCGAACGACTCGACGAGCCAGGCGACGACGGGGACACCGAGCCCGGCGACAGCACCCCCGACCGTGAGGTAGGACAGCGCGCGTGCCCGGCGGCGTTCGAACCAGGTCGCCGTCGCCACCATGCCGACCGGGCCGCCGCATGCGGAGACACCCAGCGCGATCACGAACATGCCGATATAGAAGTGCCAGAGATTCTGCATGTAGGCGAGGCCGAACACGCCGAGCGACGCCACCACGACCCCACTGAGCAGCGATTTCCGCGGCCCGAAGCGGTCGATCATGATCCCGATCAGCGGCGCGGCGATGCCGCCGACCTCTGACCGGAGGGAGAACGCGAGCGAGACTTCGGCGTTGGTCCAGCCGAACTCCTCGATGACGGGCTTGAAGATGGTGCCGAAGCCGTAGAAGAACGCGGTGCCGATCATGACGACCAGCAGGGCGAACGAGCCGACAACGACCCAGCCCTCGTACACGTTGGGGAACAGGCGGCGAATCACGAGGACACTCTACGGGGCAGTGCGCGAACGCGCCCGCGGAATCTCCACGTTACGTTCGAGTGTTATTGCTGGTGTGATTGCTAGCGGACGATGTAGCCGAAGCCTCGGACAGTCTCGATCACACTCGGCGCTCCGGCGTGGCCGAGCTTGGAGCGGAGGCGCGAGATCTGCGCCTCCAGGTAGTTCCGGTCGCCAAACGTCTCGTAGCCCCAGACACGGGACGAGAGCGCATCGGCGGCGACCGCCTCTCCCCGGCGCATGAGGAGCTCGCGGAGCACCAGGAACTCGGTGGGTGTGAGCGAGACCGGCGCGCCGGCGACCTCCACGGTGCGGGATGAGGCGCGGAGCAGCAGACCGGAGGGGCCTGCGTAGTCGGCCCCGGCGCTCTCCGGGCCCTGGCGGCGGCGGGCGACCGCGCGGACGCGCATCACCAGCTCGCGGTAGTCGACGGGCTTGGCGACGTAGTCGTCAGCCCCGGCAGCGAAGCCGGCGAGGCGATCCTCGACGGTGCTGGAGCCGCTCAGGAAGATGATGGGGACATCGTCACCACGCTGCTCGCGGATGACGCGACAGGCCTGGTGCCCTGACATGCCGGGGAGGCCGAGGTCGAGCAGGACGAGGTCGTACGGTTCCGCCTGCAGCGCCTCGAGCCCTGCCTCCGCGCTGGCGGCGGCGGTGACACTGAAGCCTTCCAGCTGCAGGCGTGCGGTCACGATGTCGGCGATGTCCGGGTCATCCTCGATCACCAGCACGTGCAGCGTGGCGACGCCAGGGGTCTCGCGGGGTGTTTCCATCTGTACCATCGCCGTCGTACCTCAAACCCGGGGCGCGCGTTCGACACCAAGAGTGTCGCAATCGGGTGAGCGCGACTGCGTAGGGGAATCCCCGGATATTCGCGCGCACGGTGGTACATTCACTCACTCTTTACCGTGTCGCTGCTGACGACCTCTCGGACGTGGGGCACACTCTGTGAGCGCCGATGCAATACGTATTCGACCTGCTTCCATTCGCGATCATCGCGCTGCTGGCGGCCCTGGCAGCGGGTGCCGTACGGCTCGCCCCCGGCTCGCCGACGCTGCGGGAACGGGCCGGGTGGTCGTTGCTTGGCGTCGCCGCCGCGTACGCCAGCGCACACTGGGCCTGGCTGTTCATCACGCTGGGTCGCGAGGCCGCGGATGTGCCCGCCGAGAATGTCATCCGGGTCATCCTGGTCTGCGGCAGCGTCATCGCGGTCTACACGATCGCGCCCGGCCTGCTCCGACAGCGATCCGCCGACCGCGAGCGTGCCGAGGCGGAGGAGCGCTTCCGTCGCACGATGGACGGCAGCGCCGAGCCGATGGCACTGGTCGGGCCGGATGGGCGCTACCGCTACGCGAACCCGGCGTCACAGGCGCTGTTCCGCTACTCCCCCACGGAGATCGTCGGCAGGCACTACAGCGAGTTCCTCACACACGAGGGCTCCGACGGCGCAAACCTGGCGCGCGCGCTGCAGTCGGCGTTCGGGCGCGCGTCGGTGCAGCGTCGGGTGCGGCGCGGCGACAGTTCCGAAGTCGTCATCGAGGCCGAGCTGATCGGCCTCGGTGATGGGAACGTGCTGTTCGTCGGGCACGACATCACGGAGCGCGTGGAGCTGGCGGATCGGCTGGAGCGGGAGCGCCAGCGGCTGCGGATGGCGCAGACGATCAGTCACGTGGGCAACGGCGAGATCGACCTCATCACGGGGGCGCGCTGGTGGTCGGAGGAGATGTACCGGCTGTTCGGCTTCGAGCCCGGGTCGACGCCGCCCGCGTTCAAGCTCATCTGGGCGCGCGTCCATCCGGACGACCGTGCGATGGCGCAAGCGGCGACGGAGCGGGTGCAGCAGGGCATCGGGCATGCGCCGTTCGTCTTCCGCCTGGTGCTGCCGGACGGGACGACCCGCCACCTCTTCCAGCACACCGAGATCGAGCACAACGCAGACGGCGTGGCCGTGCGTGCCACACGCGTGGTGTCCGATGTGACGCTGCTGCAGGCGGCACAAGCTGACCTGGAGCGCGAGCGGCGACGACTGCGGCTGGCACAGCAGGTGAGTCATGTCGGCAGCGGCGAGACGAACCTGCTCACCGGCGAGCGCTGGTGGTCGCCGCAGATGTACGAGCTGTTCGGCATCGAACCGTCGGACGAGCCGCCGCCCTTCGAGACGGCACGGCTGCGCATCCATCCTGAGGATCGCGCGCGGACGGAGCAGTCGACCAACGACATCATGCAGGGCAAGACGCACCGACCGATCGAGTACCGGCTGGTGATGCCGGACGGACGCATCCGCCACGTCCTGATGCACGCGCACCTGGAGCGCAACGACGCGGGCGTACCCGCGGTGATGACCCGGGTGGTCGTCGATGTGACCGAGCTGCACGAGGTGCAGGCGGAGTTGGAGCGCGAGCGCGTTCGCCTGCGGTACGCGCAGGAGATCAGCCGCGTTGGCAGCGGCGAATGGAACATGCAGACCGACGTCACGTGGTGGTCGGAGGAGATGTTCCGGCTACTGGGGTTCGAGCCGGGCGAGGCGGAGCCCTCTCGCGATCTGTTCCTGGCACGCACCCACCCCGACGACCGCGACCTGCTGCGGCGGATCCTGGCGCAGTTGCTCGCGGGATATCAGCCCGCCCCGACGCTGCTGCGGATCGCTCTGCCCGACGGGTCGACGCGGATGGCGCTTTACCAGTTGCGGCTGGAGCGCGATGGCGCGAACGGGCCACACGTGGTCACCGGCGTGCTGGATGACGTGACGGAGTTCGTGGCGCTGCAGGAGCAGTTGAGCCAGGCGAAGCGCCTGGAAGCGGTCGGCACGCTGACCGCGGGCATCGCGCACGACTTCAACAATCTGCTCACCGTCATCGGCGGGAGCATTGAGCTGCAGAGATGGGGGATATCCACCGGCTGGAGCAGGCGGATCAGGCGGTGCAACGCGCCACCGCGCTGGTGCGCCAGCTGCTGCAGTTCTCGCGCTCCGGCGACACGGCCATGCGCAACGAATCGGTGACGCTGGTCGATGTCCGCACGCTCGCACGCGAGGCAGCGGAGGGGCTGGCGGAGGATCCGGTCGGTCCGGTGGTGCTGGACCTGCCTCGGCAGGCGGTGATCGCGACCGTCGACCCAACACGGGTGCATCGCGTGCTGATGAACCTGCTGGTGAACGCGCGCGACGCCGTGCAGGACGTGCTGACCTCCTCCGCGGTGCCGTTCCGGCCGGAGATCCGCCTCGCCGTGCGCGCGACCGCGGTGACCGAGGAACGCGCCGCCGGCGTCGAACTCGAGGTACGCGACAACGGCGGCGGGATGTCGGCGCAGGTGCGCGATCGCGTCTTCGAGCCGTTCTTCACGACGAAGCCGGTGGGGCGCGGCACCGGACTGGGCCTGCCCACCGTCTACGGCACGGTGCGCGACATGTCGGGGACGATCGAGCTGACCTCGCAGCTCGGGCAGGGGACGTCGTTCCGGGTGTGGCTGCCGGTCACGCCCCCGGCACGCTCCGTGCCGCACGGGAGCGCGGACGGGAGCCGGCGGGTGTTGATCCTCGACGACCAGGAGGAGCTGCTGGAGTTCTCGGCGGAGAGCCTGCGCCGCGCGGGCTTCACGGTCGCGACCGCGACGACCTCCAACGATGCGTTGGCGAAGCTGCAGGAGGGCCCGTACGACCTCGCGATCCTCGACGCGTTCGTCGATGAGGTGACGATGCCGGAGCTGCTGTCGCGGATCCGGCGGTTGCGCCCCGACCAGCGCGTGATGGCGTGCAGCGGCTCGGCGAGCCGTGCACAGGCGATCGCGTGGGGCGCGGACGAGTACCTGGCGAAGCCGTTCTCCTCCGAGGTGCTGGTGCGCACGGTGCGCGAGATCATCGGTGCGCCGGTCGATCCTAACGAGGTCAGCGCAGCACCGGCGTGAGCCGCGCCGGGTAGACTCCTCGCATGACTCCCGCTACCGCTCGGCTGTATCACGTGGATGCGTTCACGGCGGTGCCATTTGCCGGCAACCCCGCTGGCGTCGTGGTGCTGGAGGCTGCGGCGCCGGAGCCGTGGATGCAGGCGGTCGCTGCGGAGCTGGGACACTCGGAGACGGCGTTCGTCGTCGCCTCGGTCGATGGATGCTCAATCCGGTGGTTCAGCCCGACGGTCGAGGTGGCGCTGTGCGGCCACGCGACGCTGGCGGCGGCGCACGTGCTCTGGGACGAGCGCCTGCTGGACGCAGCGCAGCCGATCGCGTTCGCCTCGATGAGCGGCACGCTGACGTGCGGGCTCACGCCCGACGGTGCGGTGCGCATGGACTTCCCGATCGACGTACCGCAGGCGTGCGAGCCGCCCGCAGGACTCGTCGAGGCGCTGGGCGTGCCGGTGCTCGCAGTGGCACGCGGTCGCTTCGACTACCTGGTGCGCGTGGCGGACGAGACGACGGTGCAGGGTGTGCGCCCCGACCTCGAACGGCTTGCGGGGGTGGAGACGCGCGGCGTGTGCGTGACCGCCGCCGCGGACGCGGATGACCTCGATTTCGTGTCGCGGTTCTTCGCGCCGCGGATCGGGATCGCCGAGGATCCGGTGACGGGGAGCGCGCACTGCATGCTGGCCCCGTACTGGGCCTCGCTGCTCGACCGCGACGAGCTGCGTGCCGCACAGCAATCCGCACGCGGCGGCGAGCTCCGCGTGCGCGTGCGCGGCGACCGCGTCGAGCTGCTGGGGCACGCGGTCACGATCACGCGCGGGAGCATCGCGCTGCCCGTCTCGCACGGCCCGGCGCACGGTTGAGGTTCGGTAAAGACAGGGGCGCAGGACGGCAGACCCGGGGGCGGGCGTTGAGGAACGCACCCGGCCCGGACGTGCGGGGTATGCGTGCAAACGACTGATTTTCAACGCGATCGCTCGTCTTTCGGTAGGCACGACGAGCCCTGTGCGGGACATGCGCGCTCGCAAACAAGGTTCTGACTGACTGTCGCGACGATGACGAACGTCTCTTCACAGAGCCGAACCTCACCTGCACGATGACGTTATGGAGATCACACTCTCGCACCGGGGTGACTATGCGGTTCGCGCAGTGCTCGACCTGTCCGCGCACTACGGCATGGGGCTGCGCAAGGCACGCGAGATCGCGGAGGCGATGCGCATCCCGAAGAACTTCCTGTCGCTGATCCTCGCGGATCTGGTGCGCGAGGGGATCCTGGATGCAACGGCGGGTCGATCTGGTGGATACGTCCTGACGCGGCCACCGCAGGAGATCTCGCTGCTGCAGATCGTGGAGATCGCGGACGGCGAGATCGCGCTGAAGCAGTGCCTACTGCGTGGCATCCCGTGCGGCTCTGACGGCTACTGCGCGGCACACGATGAGTGGGCCGCGGCGCAGGGGGCGCTCACGCGTCGCCTGGCGACGACGAACTTCGCGACGCTTGCTGCCGCGAACGCGCGACTGCTGGGCACGCGTGCGGCTGCCGGCGTGGGCGCGCCTGCGGAGGGCGTGGATCAGCCGGCGCCGAGTCCGACCACCCCGTCGCGGCGCCAGTCCGCGCGCACCTCGACCTCCCGCGTCGTGGCAAGGTCGTAGGCGCGCAGACCGCCGTCCCCGGCGAGCGCGACCAGCTGCCCGTCGACCACCGCCAGTGAGCGCAGCACGTGCGCGTCAGGCGCATACGCCAGCCGTCGCCCGGTGGGCCGGTAACTCCCTGCCGCCAGCTCCACAAGGTCGCCATTGCGCGCGCCGTACCACAGCGCACCTGAGCGCGGGTCGACAGCGAGCGCAGGCAGCAACCCCGGCTCCGTCTCGACGGCCGACGTGGCGATCGCCGACTCGAGTGTAAGCGTGTCCGGATCGTAGACGAGCACGCCACCGGTGCCGACCGGGACGAAGAGCCGCCGGCGTGTCGCATCGAGGGCGATCGGACGGCCATCGCTGATCGTGGCACAGCCGACGAGCGCCGCGTCGGCGAAGCCGGTGAGCGTGAGCGTCGGCTCCAGCGTCGCGAGGTCGATGGAGCGCACCGCAGTGTGGGAGTCGGAGTACCAGAGCCTGCTGCCTCGCACGTCGAGCGCGAGTTGCGTGTGCGAGTCTGCGTACAGGCGGACGAGTGCGTCCGCCGGGAGGGCACGCACGCCCTCGCTGCCGGCAGTGACCCACTCGACGCGACCATCGGCGTACGCAAAGGCGAGCGCGCCGGGGGTAGCAGGCGGCGTGGCAAGCATCGCGCGCGCGGTGAGCGCGACGAGGAGCACGACGACCGCCAGCCCCGCGACAAGCGCAGCGCGGGGGACGTGCGGCCGCTGGCGCGGCCGCACGTCCGGGAGGCTAGCTGATCTGGCTGTAGACATCCGGGTTCGCCGGTCCTGCGATCACCAGTTGGCCGGCCGCCCCCTTCTCCAGGCGACTGAGCGAGTGGTCGACGATAGTGAATGTGCCGGGCACCGGCGAGGTGAGTTCCACCATCGTCGCGCCGCCGGGCGCCACCGTGACCGTCTGCACGTGCTCCGCCAGGTCGCTGAGCGAGCCCCACGTCGCCACCTTGTCGAAGACGGTGCCAATGATGTGGAAGCTGGAGCTCAGGTTCGGGCCACCCACGCCGAACCAGATGCGAATCTTCTCGTTGACGTTGGCCTTCAGCGCGCGATCACCGGTGATCGCACCGACAGCGCCGTTGAAGACGACGTACGACGGCTGCTCCGCGCTCATGCGGTCGATGTCCGCGAACTGCATGCCGGGGTCACCGGCCTTGCCGGGGGTGTAGATCTCGCCCTGGCAGAAGTAGAACTCGCGATCGACCGGCGGCAGGCCGGCGGCAGGTTCCACAACGATCAGGCCGTACATGCCGGCCGAGATGTGCATGGGGATCGGCGGCGTGGCGCAGTGGTAGATGTACACGCCGGGGTGGAGCGCCTTGAAGCGCATCTTCTTCGTCGCGCCGGGTGCGACATCGGTCAGGGCCGCGCCGCCACCGGGGCCGAGCACGGCGTGCAGGTCGATGTTGTGCGGGACGCTGCTGTTGGTGCGGTTGGTGAGGGAGAGCTCAACCGTGTCACCCTCGCGGACGCGGACCATGGGGCCGGGGACCGTGCCACCGAACGTCCAGAACTTGTACCCGGCGCCGTCGGCGAGCTTGCCTTCGACCTCGATGGTCTCCAGCGTGACCTTGACGGTCTCACTGGTTGTCCGCTTGATCGGCGGGGCGACCGCGGGGTTCGGCAGGTAGGGGATGTTGACGGGCTTCTGCTCGGCCGCCGCAGTGGCTGCGGCCGCAGCCGAGCCGGCCTTCGTGGTCGCCGGCTTCTTGTCATCGGTGCAGCCGAGCAGGCCCGCGAGCGGCAGCGCCGCGCCAAACAGCCCCAGCCGCTTCATCACGTTGCGGCGGCCCGTCACGGTGTCGATTCCAGTCATCGTCGGT
>JBAYUZ010000065.1:0-12245 GCA_041674885.1 Dehalococcoidia bacterium | reverse complement strand
CGCCATCGCCGCCCGCTTCGGCACGACCGTCGAGGCGATCATGAAGCGCAACAACATCAGCAGCCCGACCGACCTGAAGATCGGGCAGGAGCTGATCATCCCCACCACCCAGACCGTGCTGGCGACCACGACGCCGACGCCCACCGCCACCGCGACGGCGATCCGCACCGCGACGCCCTCGGCGACCGCATCGGCCACGGCGACCGCCACGCGGACGGCCACGCCGACCGCGACCGCCACCACCACGCCACCCAGCATCCTGACCGTCTACACGGTGCAGAAGGGCGATAACTCGTTCGATATCGCCGGGCGGTTCGGTGTCAGCGTGGAGGACCTTGCAGCCGCGAACGGCAAGACGGTGGCCCAGCTCGCCGCGATCCAGATCGGCGACGAGCTCAAGATCCCCCGCCCCCGCTAGCGCTGCGCGCCCCGAACGCGGATACTCTCGCCCGAGCCATGACAGCCCCCTCCGGGGGGGAGGAATGAGCACGGATGTCGTTTGACGCACAACTCGAATACCTCGCTGAGCTGAAGCGGAAGGCCGCGCTCGGTGGTGGTCAAGACCGCATTGACGCGCAGCATGAGCGCGGCAAGTTCACTGCCCGGGAGCGCATCGACCTGCTGGTCGACCCGGGCACCTTCGAGGAGATCGACGCACTCGCCGTCGACTGGGCCGCTGCGGGGGGCGAGGATCGCGCCTACGGCGACGCTGTCGTTACCGGCTGGGGTCGCGTCGAGGGTCGCCCCGTCTACGTCTTCGCGCAGGACTTCACGCTCTTCGGCGGGTCCCTGTCGAAGGTCGTCGGCGAGAAGATCGCGAAGCTGATGGATCTGGCCGTGAAGACCGGTGCGCCGGTCGTCGGCCTGAACGACTCCGGCGGTGCGCGCATCCAGGAAGGCGTCGATGCCCTGGCGGGCTACGGCGAGATCTTCCTGCGCAACGTGCGCGCCTCGGGTGTGGTGCCGCAGATCAGCGTGATCATGGGCCCGTGTGCCGGCGGTGCGGTCTACTCGCCCGCGATCACGGACTTCATCTTCATGGTCGAGGGCACGAGCCAGATGTACATCACCGGCCCGGACGTGATTCAGTCCGTCACCGGTGAGAAGACGACCTTCGAGGAGCTGGGCGGCGCGAAGTCGCACGCCGCGAAGTCGGGCGTCGCGCACTTCTCGGCGGAGACCGAGGAGGCGTGCATCGACCAGGTGAAGCGCCTGCTGGCCTTCATCCCCTCCAACAACATGGAAGACCCGCCGTACGTAGACACCGGGGATGACCCGCGCCGCCGGATGGACGATATCCTCAGCATCGTCCCCGCTGAGGAGACGCTGCCGTACGACGTCCGCGACGTCATTGAGCGGCTGGTCGACAACGGCGACTTCATCGAGGTGCACGAGGCGTTCGCGCAGAACATGGTCTGCGCGCTGGGCCGCATCGACGGGCACACCATCGGCGTGGTCGCCAACCAGCCGATGTACCTCGGTGGCGTGCTGGACATCGACTCTTCGCGGAAGGCGGCACGCTTCGTGCGCTTCTGCGACTCGTTCAACATCGCGATCGTGACGCTGGTCGACGTGCCGGGCTACCTGCCGGGTGTCGCGCAGGAGTACGGCGGGATCATCACCCACGGCGCGAAGCTGCTCTACGCCTACGCCGAGGCGACCGTGCCGAAGATCACCGTGATCACCCGCAAGGGCTTCGGCGGTGCCTACGACGCGATGGGCTCCAAGCACCTGGGCGCCGACGTGAACTACGCGTGGCCGGGTGCGGCGATCGCGGTCATGGGCGGCGACCAGGCGGTGAACATCATCAACCGCCGCGACATCCAGAACGCGACCGACCCGGCCGCGGCGCGCATCGCGCTGGTGAAGGAATACAAGGAGCGCTACGAGCACCCCTACATCGCTGCCGCGAAGGGGTACATCGACGACGTGATCGACCCGCGCCAGACGCGTTCGAAGATCGCGCACGCGCTGGAAATGCTGCGCTCCAAGGCGGAGACGCTGCCGGCGAAGAAGCACGGCAACATCCCGCTGTGAAGTAGTTTGAGGGCATAGCCGGGGTCAAGACCCGGAGGCACACGAGGGGGAGTTCGGATGGCAAAGATCCCGGTCAAGAACCCGGTCGTCGAGCTCGACGGCGACGAGATGGCCCGCATCATGTGGGGCTTCATCCGCGAGAAGCTGATCCTCCCCTACCTCGATGTCGACCTGAAGTACTACGACCTCGGCATGGAGAAGCGCGACGAGACGGACGACCAGATCACGGTCGACGCCGCGAACGCCATCAAGCAGTACGGCGTGGGCGTGAAGTGCGCCACGATCACCCCCGACGAGGCCCGCGTCGAGGAGTTCAAGCTCAAGAAGATGTGGCTCTCCCCCAACGGGACGATCCGCAACATCATTGGCGGCACGGTCTTCCGCGAGCCGATCATCTGCAACAACGTGCCTCGGCTGGTGCCGGGCTGGACGCAGCCGATCGTCATCGGCCGTCACGCCTTTGGTGACCAGTACCGCGCGACCGACTTCAAGGTCAGCGGCCCCGGCACCCTGACCATGACCTTCACCCCCGCGGGCGGCGGTCAGCCGACGGACTACAAGGTCTTCGAGTTCCCCGGCGCCGGTATCGCGATGTCGATGTACAACCTCGACGAGTCGATCCGCGGCTTCGCGCAGTCGTCGTTCAACTACGGCCTGCAGCGCGGCTGGCCGGTCTACCTGTCGACCAAGAACACGATCCTCAAGGCCTACGACGGCCGCTTCAAGGACATCTTCCAGGAGGTCTTTGACGCCGAGTTCGCGGACGCCTTCAAGGCGAAGGGCATCTGGTACGAGCACCGCTTGATCGACGACCAGGTCGCGCAGGCGCTGAAGTCGTCCGGTGGCTTCGTGTGGGCGTGCAAGAACTACGACGGCGACGTGCAGTCGGACATCATTGCGCAGGGCTACGGCTCGCTGGGCCTGATGACCTCTGTCCTGCTGACGCCCGACGGCCAGACCTGTGAGGCCGAGGCCGCCCACGGCACGGTGACCCGCCACTACCGCGAGCACCAGAAGGGCAACGCGACCTCCACCAACCCGATCGCCTCGATCTTCGCGTGGACCCGTGGCCTCGCTCACCGCGCCAAGCTCGACGGCAACAGCGACCTCGCGGCCTTCGCCGACACCCTCGAGAAGGTGTGCGTGCAGACCGTCGAGGCCGGCCACATGACCAAGGACCTCTCGCTCCTGATCGCCCCGGACGCGCCGTTCCTGACGACGCAGGGCTTCCTGGACAAGCTGGACGAGGGGCTGCAGGTGGCGATGAAGTAGCGCGTCCGCGCTGCTCTCGCCCTCGATTGCGGGTTCCAAGCAACTGAGTCGCGCGCGCCGGGGACTGCCTCGGCCGCGCGGATGGAGGAGACGGTCGTGCGCAAGAAGGTGACGTTCGTAGGGGCCGGCAACACCGGCGGCGCCATGGCGGAGATGATGGCCTCGCGCGGGTACGCCGACGTGGTGCTCATCGACATCGTGGACGGCCTGCCGCAGGGCAAGTCGCTGGACATCGCGGAGTCGGCCCCGTGGACCGGCTTCTCGACCAGCATCAAGGGCACGAACGACTGGGCCGACACGGCTGACTCCGACGTCGTCGTGATCACCTCCGGTGTCGCCCGCAAGCCGGGCATGACGCGCGAGGATCTGCTGGGCACCAACGCCGGCATCGTGCGCGCGGTCGTGAAGAACGCCGTGAAGCACTCGCCGAACGCCGTGCTCGTCATCTTCGCGAACCCGATGGACGCGATGTGCCACGTGGCGCTGGAGGCCTCCGGCTTCCCGAAGGAGCGCGTCATCGGCCAGGGCGGCATGCTCGACTCCGCCCGCTACCGCACGTTCATCGCGATGGAGACCGGCGCGTCCGTGAAGGACGTCTGCGCGTGGGTGCTCGGTGGCCACACCGAGGCGACCATGGTGCCGATCGTCTCGAACGCGACGGTCGGCGGCGTGCCGCTGACCCAGCTGCTGTCCGCGAAGAAGGTGCAGGCCGTCGTCGACCGTGCCAAGCGCGGTGGCGCCGAGATCGTGGAGCTGCTGAAGACCGGCTCGGCCTTCATCGCCCCCGCGGCGGCGACGATCGAGATGGTGGACGCGATCCTGCTCGATGAGCGCCGCATCCTCCCCTGCGCCACGCTGCTGAACGGCCAGTGGGGCGTCCGCAACGGCTACGTCGGCGCTCCGGTGCTGCTCGGTGCCGGCGGCATCCAGAAGGTCTTCAACCTGCCGCTGGCGGACGACGAGGTCGAGGCGATCAAGGCCGCCGGCAAGGCCGTCCGCGAGCTGGTCGCGGCGACCCCCAAGGGCTAGTACCACTTCTGCGAGGCGAGTGATGACCACGACTGAGGCCCAGCCGACCCGCACCGAGTCCGACTCGTTCGGTCCTATCGAGGTGCGGGCGGATGTCTACTGGGGCGCGCAGACGCAGCGCTCCATCCAGAACTTCCGCATCGGTGGCGAGCGCTTCCCGCGCCCGCTGATCCGCGCGCTGGGCATCATCAAGCACGCCTCCGCGACCGTGAACCAGGAGCTCGGCAAGCTCGATGCGGGCCTTGCCGACGCCATCCGCGCGGCCGCGCAGGAGGTCATCGACGGCAAGCTGGACGACCAGTTCCCGCTGGTCGTCTGGCAGACCGGCTCCGGCACGCAGACGAACATGAACGCGAACGAGGTCATCTCGAACCGCGCGATTGAGATGCTCGGCGGTGAGCTCGGCTCCAAGAAGCCGGTGCACCCCAACGACCACGTGAACATGTCGCAGTCCTCGAATGACGTGTTCCCCGCCGCGATGGCGATCGCGACGGCGGAGCAGGTCGTCCACCACCTGCTGCCGAACCTCACGTACCTGCGTGACGGCCTGCAGCGGAAGTCGGACGAGTTCGCGGAGATCGTGAAGATCGGCCGCACGCACCTGATGGACGCCACCCCCCTGACCCTCGGGCAGGAGTTCAGTGGTTATGTCCAGCAGCTGACGTACGGCCTCGCGCGGGCGGAGTCGACACTCACGCGGCTGTACGAGCTGGCGCTGGGCGGCACCGCCGTCGGCACCGGCCTCAACACCCACCCGGAGTACGCGGTGCGCGTCGCGAAGGAGATCTCGAGGCTCACGGGCCTCCCCTTCGTCACCGCCCCCAACAAGTTCGAGTCGCTGGCCGCGCACGACGCGCAGGTGGAGCTGTCCGGCCAGCTGAAGACGATCGCGGTCTCGCTCATGAAGATCGCGAACGACATCCGCTTCCTCGGCTCCGGCCCGCGGGCGGGCATCGCGGAGCTGCAGCTGCCGGAGAACGAGCCGGGCTCCTCGATCATGCCGGGCAAGGTGAACCCCACCCAGTCCGAGGCGCTGACGATGGTCTGCGCGCAGGTCATCGGCAACGACGTGAGCGTGAACTTCGGCGGTGCCACCGGGCACTTCGAGCTCAACGTGTTCAAGCCGGTCATCGTCTACAACACGCTGCAGAGCCTGCGGCTGCTCGGGGACGCCTCGCGCTCCTTCGCCGACAACATGGTGGCGGGCATCCAGGCCAACACCGCGCGCATCCAGGAGCTCATGCAGTCCTCCTTGATGCTGGTGACGGCGCTGAGCCCGCACATCGGCTACGACAAGTCCGCGGCGGTCGCCCACAAGGCGCACCACGAGGGCACCACCCTCCGCGAGGCAGCCCTCGCGATGGGCGTTACTCCTGAGCAATTCGACGAGTGGGTGCGCCCGGAGGACATGATCCACCCGTAAGCCACCCGGCGGGGACTCGTCGAGATGCAACAACGGGGCGCCTTCGGGCGCCCCGTCTGTATGTCCTGGCCGCCGTCTCGCCCGCTACCCGCGCACGAGCAGCACCGTCGCAACGACCAGCCCGTACCCCACGATCAGCGACCGCAGCAGCGTGGGGTTCACGAGACGGGCCAGCCGGACGCCGAGGTAGCCACCGGTCGTCGCGGCGACCGCCATGACCAGCCCATACATCCACGCCACCTCCGCGAAGATCGCGAAGGCGACCACCGCCACGAGGTTGATGACGAGTGACAGCAGCCCCTTCAGCGCATTCGAGTGGTGCAGCGTGTCCGGGGCGACGATGCCGAGAAATGCGAGCGTGAGGATGCCGATCCCCGCGCCGAAGTACCCGCCGTACACCGCCACGAAGAAGATCGCGAGGTGGAGAATCGGCGGCACCGCCTCGTCGAGTGCGGCGTGCATCCCCCTCGATGCCGCCAGACGCGCCAGCCGGCCCTGGAACGCCAGCAGGGCGCACGCGAAGTAGATGAGCCAGGGCACAACGCGCTCGAAGTCGCCGGGCGGCGTGAGCAGCAGCAGCACGGAGCCAACGGCGGCGCCCAGGACGCTGGCGGGCAGCAGGCTCAGCGCTCGATGGCGGCGCTCACCGATCTCGCGGCGGTACGCGAGCGACCCTCCGACCGTGCCGGGCCAGACGGCGATCGTGTTCGTGACGTTGGCGACCTTCGGCGTGAAGCCGGCCGCGATCAGCGCGGGGAACGTAATCAGCGTGCCACCGCCCGCGACGGCGTTCACCGCCCCTGCGGCGAACGCCGCAAGGGCGAGCAGCAGCAGCTCCAACACGAACCGGGCGCTCGGCTACGAGCCGAGTCCCTGCCCGCCCAGCTTCCGGTTCTTCGACATCGCCTTGATGTAGTCGCGGTTCATGTACGCGATGACATCAATGCTGATGCCCTTCGGGCAGGCGAACTGGCACTCGCCGTGGCTGGTGCAGGAGCCGAAGTACTCCTCCATCGTCTCCACCATCGACTGCGAGCGCTGCCAGCGCTCCGCCTGGCCCTGCGGCAGCAGGTTGAGGTGCTGCATCTTCGCGCCGGTGAACAGGCTCGCGGCGCCGTTCGGGCAGGCCGCGACGCACGCGCCGCAGCCGATGCACTCCGCGGCGTCCATCGAGGCGTCCGAGACGACCTTCGAGATCGGCAGCGTGTTCGCCTCAACCGCCGAGCCGGTGTTCACCGAGATGAAGCCACCTGACTCGATGATGCGGTCGAGCGCCGAGCGGTTCACGACCAGGTCGCGGATCAGCGGGAACGAGGCGGCTCGCCACGGCTCCACGGTGATCGAGTCGCCGTCCTTGAACATGCGCATGTGCAGCTGGCACGTCGCCGTGCGGAAGCCGGGGCCGTGCGCCTGCCCGTCGATCATGACGCCGCAGGAGCCACAGATGCCCTCGCGGCAGTCGTGCTCGAACGCGATCGGCTCCGTGCCCTGCTCGATGAGGTCCTCGTTCACGACGTCGAGCACCTCGAGGAACGACATGTCCTCGCTGATGTCCTTTGCCTCGTACGTCTCGAAGCGGCCCTGGGCCTCGGGACCGGCCTGCCGCCACACCTTCAGCGTGAGGTTCATCCTCGTCGCCCCTTACTTGTAGCTGCGCTGCGCCGGGTGGACGTAGTCGAAGGTCAGCGGCTCCTTGTTCAGAGCCTGCGGCACGCCTTCGCCCTTCCACTCCCACGCGGCCACGTACGAGAAGTTCTCGTCGTCGCGGTCGGCCTCGCCGTCCTCGGTCTGGTGCTCCACGCGGAAGTGACCGCCGCACGACTCCTCACGGTGGAGGGCGTCGCGAGCGATCAGTTCCGCAAGCTCGAAGAAGTCGGCCACGCGGCCGGCCTTCTCCAGCGAGTCGTTGAGCGTGTCGCCGGAGCCGAGCACGCGCACGTCGCGCTCGAACTCCTCGCGCAGCGCCGGGATGTCGCGGAGCGCCTCCTGCAGGCCCTCGCGCGTGCGCTCCATGCCGATCTTCTCCCACACGATGGCGCCGAGCGCCTTGTGGAAGTAGTCGACGGAGTGCTTGCCGGGGTTGCCGAGGAAGCGCTTCGTCTGGTCAGCGATCGCCGTCTCGGACTCCTTGAACGCGGGGTGATCCGCACCCGGCACCTGCTGGCCGAGCAGGCCCGCGAGGTAGTCGCTCACCGTGTTCGGCAGGACGAAGTAGCCGTCGGCGAGCCCCTGCATGAGCGCGGAGGCACCGAGGCGGTTCGCGCCGTGGTCGGAGAAGTTCGCCTCGCCGCCCACGAACAGGCCGGGGATGGTGCTCATCAGGTTGTAGTCCACCCAGAGCCCGCCCATGGTGTAGTGGGTGGCCGGGTAGATGCGCATCGGCGTCTCGTACGGGTTCTCGCCGGTGATGCGGTCATACATCTCGAAGAGGTTGCCGTAGCGCTCCTCGATCTCCTTGTTGCCGAGGCGATCGATCGCCGAGCCGAAGTCGAGGTAGACGCCGTTCTTCAGCGGCCCCACGCCTCGGCCCTGGTCGACCTGGCGCTTCGCGGCGCGCGAGGCGACGTCACGCGGCACCAGGTTGCCGAACGCCGGGTACTGGCGCTCCAGGTAGTAGTCGCGGTCGGCCTCCGGAATCTGGTCCGGCGAGCGCGTGTCGTTCTGATCCTTCGGCACCCAGATGCGGCCGTCGTTGCGGAGCGACTCCGACATCAGTGTGAGCTTCGACTGGTGCTCGCCGCTCGCGGGGATGCACGTCGGGTGGATCTGCGTGAAGCACGGGTTCGCGAACGCGGCGCCCTTCTTGTGGGCGCGCCACGCGGCGGTCGCGTTGCTCTTCTTGGCGTTCGTCGACAGGTAGTAGACGTTGCCGTAGCCACCGGTCGCCAGCACCACCGCGTGCGCGGCGTGCGAGGAGACCTCGCCGGTCTGCAGGTCGCGGACGACGACGCCCGCCGCACGCCCATCGACGGTGACGAGGTCGAGCATCTCGGTGCGCGGGTAGAGCTTCACGGTACCGGCGCCGACCTGGCGCATCAGCGCCTGGTACGCGCCCAGCAGCAGCTGCTGCCCCGTCTGGCCTCGAGCGTAGAACGTGCGGGAGACCTGCACGCCGCCGAAGGAGCGGTTCTCGAGCTGGCCGCCGTACTCGCGCGCGAAGGGCACGCCCTGCGCGACGCACTGGTCGATGATGTTCACGCTCAGCTGGGCGAGGCGGTACACGTTCGCCTCGCGCGAGCGGAAGTCGCCGCCCTTCACGGTGTCGTAGAAGAGGCGGTAGATGCTGTCGCCGTCGTTCTGGTAGCCCTTGGCGGCGTTGATGCCGCCCTGCGCGGCGATCGAGTGCGCGCGCCTCGGTGAGTCGTGGTACGAGAACACCGTGACGTTGTAGCCGAGCTCCGCGAGCGATGCCGCCGCCGACGCGCCGGCGAGGCCGGTGCCGACGACGATGACGTTGAAGCGGCGCTTGTTGGCCGGGTTCACGAGCCGCATGTTGAAGCGGTGGCTATCCCACTGCTCCTGCACCGGCCCCTCAGGGATGCGGGCGTTCAGTTCCATCGGTTACCCCACAATCCCGAGCTGCACCGCGATCGGGAACGAGATGTTCGGCCCGACCACGGCGATGGTGAAGAGGATGGCGAAGATGCGCCGCGCGCCGTTGTACTGCGGGCTGTTGATGCCCAGCGACTGGAACAGGCTCCACGCGCCGTGGAACAGGTGCACGCCCAGCGCGAGGTTGGCGAGGACGTAGAACGCCGCCACCTCCGGCCGCGAGAACGAGACGACGACGTTGTGGTAGACCTCGCCGTTGATGAAGTCCGGGTTCACCCTGCCGCCGGTGAGGTCGGCCAGATGGTAGATGATGAACAGCAGCACGATCGGGCCGGTCCAGCGCATCGTGCGCGACGCGAAGTTCGCCGCGATGTAGTCGCGCTTGGAGCGGTACGCCTGCGGGTGCGCTCGGCGATTCATCATCGTGAGCGAGAACGCGGCGTGCAGGTGCACGAGCAGCGCGACGATCACCGCACCTCGCATGCCCCACAGCGCGACCTCACGAGGCAGGAACGGGGCGCCGAGGACGCGGAGGCCCTCCGCGTAGTGGTTCAGCTCGGTGGCACCGAGGTACATCTTCAGGTTGCCGGCCATGTGTGCGACGAGGAAGCCCATCCACACGAGGCCGCTGAGGGCCATGACCCACTTCTTGCCGACGGCCGTCTGGTAGATGCTCAGCGGCCACGGTGCGGGTTGTGCCCGCCGGTTGACCGGGCGGACCGCCGCCTCCGTCGATGACTGCATATTCGCCATGCGCCCCTCCTCGCCCCCCGGCGGCTCGCCGCGCACGCTCGTGCATCGGCAGCGAGCGCTACGCTACCGCGTTGACGGCTACCGAGCGAGGCCTTTCGCCCCGTCCGTACCGCGATTTCCGTACAGCGTCAGTGCCACCATCGTCTTCGCGTCCTGCACCTCACCCGTCGCGACCGCCGCACGCACCTCCGCCACCGTCAGCCGCCGAGGCGGCGCGATGAACTCGTCGTGGTCCTGCGGCAGCGGGTCGTGCCGCAGCCCGGTCGCCAGGTAGAAGTCGATGTACTCCGAGGTGAAGCCGGGGGCCATCCACGCCCCGCCCAAGTGCTCCAGCCGCTCGGCAGCGTAGCCGGTCTCCTCGCGCACCTCGCGGGCAGCGGTCGCCTCGGGCGGCTCGCCCGGCTCGCGGGTTCCAGCGGGGATCTCCAGCAGCGTGCGGCCGGCGGGGTGGCGGTACTGCTCGATCAGCAGCCAGCGGCCATCCTCGTCCTGCACGACCAGTGCCACGGCGCCCGGGTGCCAGACGACGGTACGACTCGCCTCGGTGCCGTCCGGGAAGCGGACGTCGTCTCGGGTGATGCGGAGGTACGAGGATCGCGCGAGCTCCTCGGAGGCGAGGAGCGTGGCGGTGGCAGCCTGTTCGGCCGCGTCGGTCACGCCGACCGACCCTCCGTGCTCGCCGGGGCGCCTGTCCCGGACGCCGGGGCAAGGTCGATGACCATCGCGATCTCGTTGCACCCGGGGAACTTCGGGCAGCGGTAGCACTCGTTCCAGACCTTGCGGGGCAGGGTCATCACGTCCACCTGCTGCCAGCCGAGGCGCTCGAAGAAGCCGGGGCGGTAGGTCAGCGCGAACAGCCGCTCGAGGCCGAGCGTGCGGCCCTCCTCGACGCAGGCGCGGACGATCATGCTGCCGTAGCCGGCGGACTGGCGATCCTCGCGTACGGCCAGCGACTTCACCTCGGCGAGGTCGGCCCAGGTGATGTGCAGCGCGCCGCACGCGACCGCCTCGCCGTCCTCGCGCACGACGAAGAAGTCGCGGAGGTTCTCGTACGTCTCGCCCATCGTGCGGGGCAGCATGTCGCCGCGTCCCGCCCAGAAGTTGACCATGCGGTGGATCGCCTCGGCGTCACGAACCGTCGCGCGCTCCACGCGCACGCCGCTCTGGGTGTCGAGTGCCGAGGTCGCGCCCTGCTCGGGCATGATCCCCCCGATCCGTTACGTCGCTCCGTAGTGTAGAGCACGCCACCCGCCGCCGTCCCGCCTCGATGCCTCCGTGCCGACGGCGTTACGGCTGCGATGCGGCGTCCGCGCCGAGCGCGTGATCGGCGCGCAGCCAGCCGAGGCGCTGTGCGAGGCGTGCGTAGAACTGGCGCTCCTCGCCCAGCCGCACGAAGCGGACGCGCAGCGGCGACAGCTCGACGCGGACGACGGCGCCCGCCTCGACCGGCTGCTCCACGGCACCGTCGGCGATCATCAGCACACGTGCGCCCCGTGCGACCAGCAGCTCGATCTGCGCGGTCGGCGGCAGCACGAGCGCGTTGGTGTTCGACAGGTGCGGCGCGACCGGCGCCACCACCACGTCCTGCGAGGTCGGGTGCAGGATCGGACCACCCGTCGCGAGCGCGTAGCCCGTCGAACCGGTCGCGGTGGAGGCGATGACCGCGTCCGCCCGGTACTCCGCGATCAGCACGCCGTCGACCCGCAGACCGACGGAGACCGTGCGCCCCAGGTGCTCGCCGCCGATCACGATGTCGTTCAGCGCGTCGACCGGCGGCGCCTCGGCGCCCTCGATCTGGGCGCGCAGCATCACGCGCTGCTCGATGCGCCCACCGCCATCGAGGATCGTCGCGAGCCCCGCGACGCCCTCGGGCTCCGTCGACTCCGCGAGGAAGCCGAGGCGTCCCATGCGCACGCCGTACACCGGCGTCTCGGAGCGCGCCGCGATGCCGGCGGCGTGCAGCACGGTGCCGTCGCCGCCGACGCAGACCAGCAGATCCGAGCCCGCAACCGCCTCGGCGAGACCGCCGACGCTCGCGTCGCGTGGAAGCGGCGCAACCCACTGCTCGACGCCGCGCTCCGCGGCGACGCCCGCGAGGGTGCGCGCGACGGCCTCGGCGCCATCCAGCGCGGGGTGGTAGACGATGCCGACGCGGCGCATCGCGCTCATGCGGCGCCCT
>JBAYUZ010000064.1:0-12343 GCA_041674885.1 Dehalococcoidia bacterium | reverse complement strand
GCGACGAGCGAGCCCACGGCGCCGTGCGCCTCTCGGAAGGGCACGCCGCGCTTGGCGAGATAGTCGGCGAGGTCGGTCGCGAGCGCGAACGCGCCGACGGCGGACTGCGCGCCGCGCTCGGCATCGAAGGTCAGCGCGGGCAGCATCGCTGCCGTCACGGTCAGCGATGCGAGCAGCGTGTCGACGGTGTCGAACAGCGGCTGCTTGTCCTCCTGCATATCGCGGTTGTAGGCGAGCGGCTGCGCCTTGATGAGCGTGAGGGCCTGCACCAGGTTGCCGATGGCGCGCGCGCTCTTGCCTCGGAGCAACTCCGCGACGTCCGGGTTCTTCTTCTGCGGCATGATGCTGGAGCCGGTGGAGAACGTGTCCGGCAGGCGGATCAGCGCGAACTCGAGGGTCGACCAGAGCACGATCTCCTCGGCGATGCGGGAGAGGTGCACCATCGCGAGCGCGGCGGCGGCGTGCACATCCACCACGAAGTCGCGATCGGAGACGGCGTCGAGGGAGTTGCGAGCGACGGCGTCGAAGCCCAGCTCCTCGGCGACCGACTCGCGGTCGACAGGGTAGGTCACGCCGGCCAGCGCGCCCGCGCCGAGCGGCATCACGTTCACGCGCGCACGCGCCTGCGTGAAGCGCTCCGTGTCGCGCGCGAACATCTCCTCGTACGCCAGCAGGTGGTGGGAGAGCAGCACAGGCTGCGCGTGCTGCATGTGCGTGTAGCCGGAGATGACCGTGCCGGACTCGCGGTCGGCGACGTCGAGGAGCGCGGCGCGCAGGTCGCGCAGGCGGGCGACCGCTTCGTCGCAGGCGGCGCGCGTGAACAGGCGCAGGTCGGTGGCGACCTGGTCGTTGCGCGAGCGCGCGGTGTGGAGGCGTCCCGCGGCGGGCCCGATGCGCTCCGCGAGCGCGGCCTCGATGTTCAGGTGGATGTCCTCGCGGTCGGCGCGGAAGGCGAAGGTGCCGGTATCGATGTCGGTGCGGATCGCCTCGAGCCCGGCGACGATCGCCAGGGCATCCTCCGCGGGGATGATGCCCTGGCGGGCGAGCATGCGCGCATGGGCGATGGAGCCCGCGATGTCCTCCCGGTAGAGGCGACGGTCGAAGTCGATCGAGGCGGTGAACGCCTCGACCAGCGCGTCCGGGCGCTCCTCGAAGCGCCCGCCCCAGAGCTCGTTGGAACCGCTGTTGCTGCCTGTCACGTCACGCCTCTCCAGTCGCAGCAGAGGCTAGCAGAGCGCGCGCCGAGACGCCTCCCGGCGGCGTGCGGGAGGTAGGATCGAGGCAGGAGGCGCCCCCATGAGCACGAAGTCCGCGACCATCCAGCTGACCGAGGGCATGGCGTTCCGTGCCACCGCCGACAGCAGCCAGTCGATCCTGCTCGACTCCTCCGCCGATGTGGGCGGCGCGGGGCAGGGCCCGACGCCGATGGAGCTGCTGCTGATGGCGCTGGGCGGCTGCACGGCGATGGATGTGATCTCGATCCTGCGGAAGATGCGACAGGACGTGACGGACTACCGGGTGGAGGTGCGCGGGGAACGCGCGGAGACGCACCCGAAGGTCTACACCTCGCTGGAGGTCGTGCACGTCGTCACCGGGCACGGGGTGAGCCGGGAGCAGGCGCAGCGCGCCGTCGACCTCTCGGCCGGGACGTACTGCTCCGTGAGCGCGATGCTGGGGGCGAGCGCGACGGTCACGCATCGCCTCGAAGTGGTCGAGGCGGAGGCGTGACCGCCGCAGCCGCGAGCCGCTAGGCGGCGACCGGCGAGGCGCAGAAGGCGCAGCGCTTCGCGGCGATCGGAATCGCGCTCAGGCACTCCGCGCACTGCTTCGTGGTGGGGTCGGGCGGCGTCTGGCCTCGGCGGGCACGCGCCTGCAGGGCGTTCACCGGCTTCACGACGAAGACGAAGATGACGGCCGCGATGGTGACGAACGCGATCACGGCGTTCAGGAAGTGGCCGTACTTGAACTCGCTGCCGTTGAGCGTGAAGACGAGCGCCGAGAAGTCCGGCTGGCCTCCGAACGCGGCGATCAGCGGCGTGATCAGGTCCTCGACCAGCGCCGTCACCACCGCGCCGAACGCAGCACCGATGACCACCGCGACCGCGAGGTCGATGACGTTGCCACGCAGTAGGAACTGCTTGAACTCGCTGAGCATCCGTGTCTCCCGTCGAACGTGCGTCCTCGCTGACGGCGCGATAGTACTCCGCACGTTCGTGGAACGGCGGTGGGGTAGGTGTGTTCGGTGAGGCTACTCCGGGCGACCGAGCTGCAGCGGGTCGCCCGAGCCCGGGTCGAGCTGGAGCTGGCGGCGTGCCTGCACCTCGACCGGCAGGCCCCAGAGCTTGATGAAGCCCTGCGCGGCGGTCTGGTCGAACTGGTCGCCCTCGCTGTAGGTCGCGAGCGCGTGGCTGTACAGGCTGCGGTCAGAGCGGCGACCGACGGCGGTCGCGGTGCCGCGGTGCAGCCGCATGCGCACGTCGCCGGTGACGTGGCGCTGCGTGGACTGCACGTAAGCGGCGAGGTCCTGGTGGTGCGCGCTGAACCAGAGGCCGTTGTAGACCAGGTCGGCGTACTCCTGCACCAGCCGCTCCTTGAAGCGGAGCTGCTGCTTGGTGAGCGTCATCGACTCCAGCGCGCGGTGGGCCTCCAGCAGGGTCACGGCGGCAGGCGACTCGTAGATCTCGCGGGACTTGATGCCGACCAGTCGGTCTTCAACCATGTCGATGCGGCCGATGCCGTTGTTGCCCGCAAGATCGTTCAGCCGCTCGACGAGTTCGACGGAGCTGAGGCGCTCGCCATCGAGGGCGACGGGGATGCCGTGGTCGAAGGCGATTTCGACGTAGGTCGGCTCCTCGGGGGTCTGGCTGACGGGCTTCGTCCAGGCGTAGACATCCTCGGGCGGCTCGGCCCACGGGTCCTCGAGCACGCCGGCCTCGACCGAGCGGCCCCACAGGTTCTCGTCGGTGGAGTAGGGCGAGGCGGCGGTCTGACGGACGGCGATGCCGTGCTTTGCGGCGTACTCGAGCGCCTGGTCGCGGTTCATCTGGTTCTCGCGCGCGGTGCCGATGACCTTCAGGTCGGGGCCGAGCGCGCGGATGGAGACGTCAAAGCGCACCTGGTCGTTGCCCTTGCCGGTGCAGCCGTGCGCGACGGCGGTCGCACCAACCTCGCGCGCCTTGTCGACGAGCAGCTTCGCGATCAGCGGGCGGCCGAGGGCGGTCGCGAGCGGGTAGGAGCCCTCGTACACCGCGCCGGCCTGGAGGGCGGGGAACACGAAGTAGCGCAGGAAGTCATCGCGCGCGTCGACGACGGCGACGTCCTTCGCGCCGGCGCTCAGGCCGCGCTCGCGGGCCGAGGGCACGTCCGGCAGGCGGCCGAGGTCGACCATGAGGCAGACGACCTCGTAACCCTTCTCCTCCTGCAGCCACTTCGTCGCGACGGAGGTGTCGAGGCCGCCGGAGTAGGCGAGGACGATGGTTTCCGGCATGAACGTCTCCTACGCGAGCTCGTGATCCGCGTGATAACTCGGGATGGTGAACGAGAAGGTGCTGCCCGACCGCCCGTCACTCTCGCACCAGATGTTGCCGCCATGCAACTCAACGATCGAGCGCGCGATTGCCAGGCCCAGGCCCGTACCGCCGCTCTGCCGCTCGCCGGCGCGGGTGCGCTGGAACTTCTGGAACAGCAGCGGCTGCTCGCTCGGCAGGATGCCGATGCCGTTGTCCTGCACCTGTACCAGCACCGTCGGCTCGCCCGGGATGACGCGCAGCCAGATGTGGCCGCCGCTGGGCGTGTACTTCATCGCGTTGTCGACGAGGTTGGCGAGCACCTGGCCGAGGCGCGCGCGGTCGACCCACACGGAGACCGGCGTGGACGGCACGTCGATGGTGAGGGTGATCTCCCGGTTCTCCGCCTCGTGCTCGTAGTTCGGGAGCACCTCGTCGATCAGGGCGCGCACGTCGACCGGGGTCTCGTGGAGGCGCATGCGACCGGAGTCGAGCGCGGACATGTCCAGGAGGTCGTTGATGAGGCGCAGCAGGCGGTCGGAGTTGCTGTGCAGCACCTCGGTGATACGGCGCTGAGTGGGGGTGAGGTCGCCCGCGCCCTGCTCGGTCAGCAGGTCGATGGAGGTGCGGATGAGCGTGAGCGGGGTGCGCAGTTCGTGGCCGACCATGGAGACGAAGTCCTGCTTCAGCCGCTCTGCCGCGACAGTCTCGGTCACGTCGCGTACCAGGAGGATGCCGCCGCGGCGCTGCCCGTCGGGCTCCGACAGCGGCCCCGCCGAGAATGCGAGCAACCGCCCGTCCTGATCGACGACGATCGCAGGGGCATCCTCCTGTGGCTCGCCGGCGGCGCGCAGCAGGCGCTCGATGGTGGTGTCGGGGAGCGGAATCCACTCGTGGAGCAGGCGGCCCGCGACGGCGGTATGGTCGACGCCCAGCAGGCGGCCGGCAGCGGCGTTGCAGGTGATGCAGCGCGCCGCAGTATCGACGACGATCGCGCCGTCCTGCATCTCGCGCAGCACGGACTCGCCGAGTCGGCGGCTCTCCTCGACCTCCTGTGCCAGCTCGAAGCGGTCGAGCGAGGTCGCGAGCTCCACGCGCACGGCGTCCAGGAGCGAGCGGTGGCCGGGGGTGAACTCCGTCGCGTGCTCCGCGCAGACGGCGAGCAGGCCGTGATCGCGGCCGGCGGTGAGCGGGAGCAACGCCAGCGCACGGATGCCGTGCGGCACCAGCGCCTGCACGGGGCCGCGCACGTCCGCGTTCTCGACGTAGATGCCCTCTGCGCCGATCGTCGCGAAGCTGCGCCTGAGCACGGCCGCCAGTGCGACATCGGCGCCCGCGCGCATGCCGTGCTCGGCGTCCGGGTACAGCTCGCCGGTGGGGCGGCGCAGCAGCACGCACGCGGCATCCACCCACTGGAGCCGGGTGAGCTGCTCCGTCGCGACCTGCATCGCCTCTGCCGCGCTGCGGGCGAGGCCGGTGGTGACGCCGTGCACGACGGCCAGTTCCTGCGTCATGGCGGCGAGGCCGGCCGCCGATGCCTCGGCACGTGCTGCGAGCTGTGCGTTGGCGCCGATCAGGTTCTCGCGCGCCTCGCGGATCGCGATGCGCATCTCGTCCATCGCGGCGCCCAGCTGGCGCAGCTCGCGCGGGCCGACGCGCGGCACCGGGCTCTGGAAGTCGTTCTCCTGGATGCGGCGCGCGGAGCGCACGAGCGCGGTCACGGGGCGCGTGAACAGCACACCGAGGCCGATCGCGATGCCGAGGCCGATGGTGAGCACGATCGCCGTCGCCGTCAGCACCTCGCGTTGCGCGGCGCGCTGCTCCACCACGATCTCGTCGTACTCCACGCCGACGTACATGAGGCCCAGGCTGGTGCCGTCGGTCGCGCGCAGCGGCAGCACCATCGACAGGTAGCGTTCGCCGGCGATGGTGAGATCGACGGGGTGATCCGAGGCCGCCGGGTCGGTGGTGAGCTCCGCCATCGTGGGTGCAGCGCCGCCGGTGCCGTTCACCGTCTGCCCGGCGATCGTCACGATCGAGATCTCGGCGCCGGTCAGGGTGATGAGCTCGCGCACGAACTTCGTGTCGACCGGTGCGATGATCTCGACGGCGCCGGCGATGCGACCTGCCGGCCCGCGCACGGGCGCGACGCCGGTGAAGCTCAGCACGCCGTCGCTGATGCGCAGTCCGGTGGTCGGAGTGCCCGCAAGCGCGGCCCCCACGGCGGCAGGAGGCGCTGCAGCGCCGTCACCCGGCGCGCCGATGACGCGCCCTCGCACGTCGTACAGCGCCAGCGTTGCCGCGGCGGGTAGCGCCCGTGCGACGACCTCGCGAGCGCCGCGGGCGTGCTCTGCGAGCCCGGCGAAGTCAGCCCGCCCGAAGCGCTCCACGAACTCCGGGCCGGCAGCAAGGATGGACGCGGCGGAGAGAAGATTCTCCTGCGCCGCGTCCGTCCGGAACTGCGCCTGGGTGGCACCTCGGCGCACGGTCTCCGCGAAGCGGAGCTCCGTGTTCATCTCTACCGTGTCGCTGACACGGATGAAGGTGAGGACGCCGGAGACGGAGACGACGAGGAAGATCACGATCGTGATCTGCAGCGCCATCCGCGTGCTCAGGTTGCGCAGCACGGCGTCTCCATACGTCCGCGTCGCGCTCCCGGGCGCGCCCCCAGCGGTGTTGCTAGCGCGACTCGACCTCGCGGATGGCGGCTTCCAGGCGCTCCACGCCGCGGTCGATCTCCTCTTCGGTGATCGTGAGCGGGGGCATCATGCGCACCACGTCGGGGCGGACGGGGTTGAGGAGCACGCCCTGGCCGACGCCCGCGACCACGATGTCGCCGGCGACCTCCTTGTTGAGCTCCAGGCCCATGAGCAGGCCCTTGCCGCGAACGCCGCGTGCGACCTCGTGCCGGTCGACGATGCCCTCGAGGCGCTGGCGAAGCTGCTCGCTGCGCGCGTGCACGTTCTCCAGCACGCCGCCCTCCAGCAGCTGGCGCATGACGTAGGTGCCCGCGGCCGTCGCGAGCGGGTTGCCGCCGAAGGTGTTGCCGTGGTCACCGGGCTCGAAGACGGAGCAGTGCTCCTTCGACAGGAGCGCGCCGACAGGCACACCGCCGCCCAGGCCCTTTGCGGAGGTCATGATGTCCGGCTCGATGCCGGCCTGCTCGTAGGCCCAGATCGTGCCGGTGCGGCCCATGCCGGTCTGGACCTCGTCCAGGATCAGGAGCAGGTTGTTCTCGTCGCACCAGTCGCGGACGTGGCGCAGGTAGTCCGGGTGCGGGACGTTGATGCCGCCCTCGCCCTGCACGGGCTCCAGGAGGATCGCGACGGTCTTGTCGTTCGTCGCGGCCTTGATCTGGTCCATGTTGTCGAAGTCGACGAACACGAAGCCGGGGAGCTGCGGGCCGAACGGCTCGCGGTACCGCGCGGTGCCGGTGGCGGCGATGGTGCCGGTGGTGCGGCCGTGGAACGAGTTGTTGGCGCTGATGATCTCGTACGCGCCGTTCTTGTTCAGGTTGCCCCACTTGCGGGCGAGCTTGATCGCGCCCTCGTTCGCCTCGGCACCGGAGTTCACGAAGAACACGCGGTCGAGGGCGGAGTGCTCCACCATCAGCTCGGCGAGCTCCACCTGCGGCTCGGTGTAGAAGATGTTGCTCACGGTGATGAGCGTGTGCGCCTGGCGCGCGATCGTCTCAGCGAGGCCCGCGTTGGCGTGACCGAGCGACACCACCGCGATGCCCGCGACGAAGTCCATGTATTCCTTGCCGGCGTCGTCCCAGACACGGGCGCCCTGGCCACGGACGAGCGTGACGGGCACGCGGCGTGCCGCCTGCATGTAGACCTTCGCTTCGCGGGCCGGAATGTCGCTCATTGCACGCTCCTCCTACGGGATCCCCCGCCGTCGATGCTGACGACGCCTATCTTGGCGACTGGGACTCGATCTGGTCGAGCAGCCGTCGTAACCGGTCGAGTTCCGCCTGCGCATTGTCGGACGCGCGGCGGGCGTCATCGATGAGGCCGCGCACGTCCTGCGGGCCTGCGGTGCCGGTCGCGGCGGGCCGCACGGTAGGCGTCGGCGTCGGTGCTGCGGGTGCGGCGGGCGTGCCGGGGGTGGGCAGCGACGTTCCGCCCTGGAGCGAGGCGGCGCGGCGTCCGAGGACGACATCGAGCGCCTCGCGGAAGGTCGGCTCCATCGCGATCGCGTTGCCGTTGGCGACGATGACGCGCTTCAGCTCCGGCAGCGGCGAGTTCTGCGCCTGCAGGTAGACCGGCTGCACGTACAGGAACGAGTCGTCGATCGGGATCATGAGCAGGTTGCCGCGGATCACCCTCGATCCCGACTGGTTCCACAGCGTCATCTGCTGGGAGATGCCGGGCTGCTGATCGATGCGGGCCTCGACCTGCACCGGGCCGTAGACGAGCGTCTCCGTGGGGAAGCGGTAGGAGCGCAGCGCGCCGTAATGCTGGCCGTCCGAGCGCGCGGCGAGCCAGGCGATCGTGTTCTCCTTGTTCCGCGGCGTGAAGGGCATGACCAGGACGAACTCCTCGCCGGTCTCGCCCGGGAGCTTCAGCGTGACGTAGTACGGCTCCACCGGCTGGCGCTGCGATGAGGTCGGCTGCAGCGGGATGTTCCACGCGTCCTCGCCGATGAAGAAGGCGCGGGCGTCCGTGATGTGATAGCGCTGGTAGATGTCCGCCTGCAGCTTGAACATCGCCTCCGGGTAGCGGAGGTGCTCACGGAGCGGGGCGGGCATCTCCGCGGCAGGGCGGAACAGGTCGGGGAAGACGCGCGCCCACGTTGCGGCGACCGGGTCGTCCGGCGTCATCAGGTAGAACGACATATCGCCGGTGCCGGCGTCCACGACGACCTTCACGCTGTTGCGGATGTAGTTCAGGTCGCCTCGGTGCTGGGCGTACGGGAAGGCGTTCGAGGTCGTGAACGCGTCCTGCACCCAGAGGATGCGGCCATCGAGGACGACGGCGTACGGATCGGGATCGAGGCGCAGGAACGGCGCGACCTGCTTGATGCGCTGGTCGAGGGCTCGACGCATCAGGACGCGCGAGTCGGCCCCGAGCTGGTTGGAGATGAGCAGATTGGTGTCGCCCAGCTCCCATGCGAGCGCGAACCGCTGCGCCGCCGAGGCAAGCGGGATGCCGCGATCCGGCTCGAAGCGCGTGTCCTTGCCGCTGTCGCCGACGGGGTAGTCGAACTCCGGCACATTGGTGCGCACGACGACGTAGTGATCGGTGCGCTCACCGAAGTAGATGCGTGAGCCGGCCTCGGTCAGCGGCATCGCGGTGCCGGTGGGCGGAATGTCGGACAGGAAGAGGACCGGCAGGCCCTCGTCGCGGAACTCGTTCACAGGCGAGGCGACCGCGCCGAAGCCGTGCGTGAGCTGCAGCACCTGCCGCGTCCAGTTCGCCGCCCCGGCGCGCGCGATGTCCAGCTCGCGGACGGAGAGCATCACCTGCCGCGTCTTCCCGCCGATGCGGTAGCGATCCACATCGACGTCGCTGAACGTGTAGAAGGGCCGGATCGACTGGATCTGGTTGAACGTGTCGCGCAGCGGCGCCGGATCCCAGAGGCGAATGTTCTCGACGGTGACGGGGTTGGCGTCGACCTGCGCGGGCGTGAGCGCCGGTCGCGCGGGGAAGTTCGTCTCCTGCACGCTTTCCAGGCCGTAGGCGACGCGGGTCATGCGGATGTTGCGCTCGATGTAGGGCGACTCCGCCTCGAGTTCGTTCGGGGCGACCTCGAACTGCTGCACGGCGACGGGGTAGAGGCCGGTACCGACGATCGAGGCGACGGCGATCAGGCCGAGGCCGAAGACCGGCACGCGATAGCCGCTCCCGATCACGCCGTTCACGATGATCGTTGCGCCGACCAGCAGCATGAGCAGCGCCACGACGTACAGCATCGGGATGCGCGCGTTTACATCCACGAACGTGACGCCGGCGACGATTCCCGCCTCGTGGCTGGCGAGGTCGAAGATACTCAGCCAGGTGCCGACGGCGCTGAGGATCATCGCGGTTCCGACCAGCGCGGCGAGGTGCATGCGCATGCCGGGGGTGATGTGCAGCACGAAGCGCTGCAGCGAGTACGACAGCAGGTACACCGCTCCCGCGCCAATGCCGGAGATCACGACCAGCGCCAGCACCCACCCCTGCACGAAGTGGTACGCGGGCAGCGTGAACATGTAGAACGACACGTCGCGGCTGAACTGCGGGTCGGCGAGGCCGAACGGTACGGCGTCGAGCGCGGGGAGGACGACGTTCCAGGCGCCGGCGGCACCCGCGCCGAAGATGACGGCGATGAACGCCGTGACCGCGATCGCGATCACCGTGCCGACGCGGCGGATCGCCTCCGGATCGATCTCGTCGAGGAACGACTCCTCGATCTCGTCGGGCGCGAGGCGGCGGGCGAGGGCGACGTTGGCGCCGATCACGGCGAGTGCGACGGCGGTGCCCACGAGGAAGAGCAGCACGCGCGCGCGCAGCTCGGTCTGGAACACCCCGGAGAAGCCGATCGAGGTGAACCAGAGCGAGTCGACGTAGATCGACTTCAGCGCATCGGCGACGAAGAAGATGACGAGGCCGGCGGCGAGGATGCCAAGGAGGCGGCGCTGGCCGCCGCCCGCGAACGGCTCCGGGCGCTGCGACATGCGGAACGGGTCAGGCGGCGGCCCGAGGTCGCCTCGATCGCCCCCACCGCTCCCGCTGCGTCTGCCGCCGGAGAATCCCATTACGCCTCCACGAGCGTTCCGAGTGTTGCACCCTCGACCAGCGCGCAGAGCGCGCCGGAGCGCAGGCCGTTCGCCATGTGCGCGGCGGTGCCGAGTTCGGCGGCGCGCAGGCAGGCATCGACCTTCGGGATCATGCCACCACCGATCACGCCGTCGGCGCGCAGCGTGGCGACGCGCGCGGCGTTGAGGGTGGGGATGAGCTGCTTGTCGGCGTCGAGCAGGCCGTCGACGTCGGTGAGGAACACGAGGCGGCTGGCGCCGACGGCGCGCGCGACCTCGCCTGCGACGGTGTCGGCGTTGATGTTCAGCGCCTGCGACGGCGGTTCGAGGCCGATCGGGGCGATCACCGGCACGGCGCCGGTCGCGCAGATCGCGCGGATGAAGTCGCCATCGACCTCGGTGACGCGGCCGACCATGCCGAGGCGCGGGTCGTAGCGCTCCGCGCGGACGATGCCGCCGTCGACGCCGCAGAGGCCGACTGCGCGGCCGCCGCGCGCGCCGATGTCGGCGACAAGCTTGGCGTTGATGACGCCGCGCAGCACCGCGACGACGACCTCGATCGCCTCCGCCGAGGTGGAGCGGAGGCCGTCGACGAACTCCGACTTCACGTCGAGCTTCGTGAGCCACTCGGTGATCATCGCGCCACCGCCGTGGACGACGACGACCTGCTGCCCGGCGCGCTGGAGCGCCACGACGTCATCGAGCGTCGTGTCCTCCGCGCCGAGGGTGGAACCGCCGATCTTCACGACGATCGGGCCAGTCGCGGTCATGTGCTGCTCTCTCTGCCAGGTACGCGGGTGGTCTCGATGGTTGGTGCGCCGGGCTACGTCGTGTACTCGGCGTTGATCTTGATGTACTGCTCGGTCAGGTCGCTGCCCCACGCCGTCGCGCGGTGGTCGCCGAGGCCGAGGTCGACGCGGATCACGACCTCCTCGGTGTCCATCGCCTCGGACAACGTGGTGTAGGGGACGTCGGTGGGAGCGCCGCGCTCGAACGCGCAGTGGTCGCCGATCCAGACGCTCGTGCGCGCGGTCTCGACGCGCGCGCCGGAGCGGCCGACCGCCATCAGCACGCGACCGAGGTTCGCGTCGCGTCCGTAGACCATCGTCTTCACCAGCGGCGAGGAGGTGACGGTGCGGGCGGCGAGGCGCGCGTCCTCGTAGGTCGCGGCGCCCTCGACGGTCACGGTGATCATCGCGTGCGCGCCCTCGCCGTCGCGGGCGAGGTCACGAGCGAGCGCGACGGCGACGGCCTCGAAGGCTTCGCGGAGCGGGGCGGCGGCGGGGTGGCCATCGGTGATGGTGTCACCGCCGGCGGCACCGTTCGCCAGCAGCAGCATCGTGTCGCTGGTGGAGGTATCCATGTCGACGTCGACCATGTTGATCGAGAGGTCGCCGACCTCGCGCAGGGTGCGCTGGAGCCAGGCGGGGTCGCATGGGGCGTCGGTGGTGAGGAAGCAGAACACGGTCGCCATGTTGGGGTGCACCATGCCGGAGCCCTTGGCGACGCCGCCGACGGTGTAGGTCTGCGCGCCGACCGTCACCTGCACCGCGTGGTACTTCGGCACGGTGTCCGTGGTCATGATCGCGCGCGTGAACTGCATCCCGCCCTCGGCGGTGGGGGTGATCGAGCGGATCGCGGGCTCGAGCTTGTCCATCGGCAGCACGCGCCCGATCACGCCGGTGGAGGCGACGAGCACCTCCTGCGCAGGGATACCGAGCGCCTCCGCTGCGATCTCGGCCATGCGGGCGGCGTCGCGGTCGCCTTGCTCGCCGGTCGCGACGTTCGCGTTGCCGGAGTTCGCGACGATCGCGCGGCCCTTGCCGGTCGCGACGCGCGGGCGGTCGAGCGCGACCGGAGCGCCGCAGACCGCGTTGGTCGTGAAGATGCCCGCGACGGCGCAGGGGAGGTCGGAGACGAGCATGCCGACGTCGAAGCGCGGCTCCTCGCCGTAGGTACGGATGCCGGCATACACCGCCCCCGCGCGGAAGCCGCGCGGCGATGTGATCCCGCCACCCTCGATCCACTGGAGGTCGCTCACGCGCCCCACCTTCCGTCTGCCAGACTGCCGAACCGCGAGTATAGCGGCGCGCCG
>JBAYUZ010000063.1:0-12497 GCA_041674885.1 Dehalococcoidia bacterium | reverse complement strand
GTGATGCGGTCACCCTCCGCGATCGAGTGGTCGGGGATGAAGCGCAGGTGCGGGACGGTGCGCATGTGCAGCCGCTTCAGCAGCGTGCGATGCAGGAACGGCTCGGTGTGCTCCAGGGCGCGCATCACTTCGCGCTCCACCTCGGGTGTGTCCATGATGCTGACATGCACGCGCGCGGTGCCGAGGTCCGGTGCGACCTCCACGTGGGTGATCGAGACCATCACGTCGGTGAGCGCGGGGTGCTTCACCTCGCGCCGCAGCAACTCGGCGATCTCCGACTGCAGCAGGTCGGCGACCTTCTCCATGCGACGGGTCATGTCAGTCCTTGCTGCCCCGCGTCGAGGCGGGGCGAGCCGAACGCAGGGGCGGGGCGTGCGCCCCGCCGTCCTAGCGCACCTGCTCCATGTGGTAGGTCAGGATCTCGTCGCCTTCCTCGAAGTCGCTGAAGCCGTCGATCTGGATGCCGCACTCGAAGCCGGATGCGACCTCGCGTGCGTCCTCCTGGAATCGCTTCAGGCTCTCGATGCGGCCCTGGAAGAGCTGCTCGCCCTTGCGCATGAGACGCGCGAGGGTGTTGCGGCGCACCGTGCCCTCGCGGACGTAGCAGCCGGCGATGGCGTTGCGGCGCGCGACGCGGAAGACCTGGCGCACCTCGATGCGCGCGTCCTCCTGCTCCTCGAACACGGGCTCCAGCAGGCCGTTCACGGCGCGCTGGACGTCATCCAGGATGTCGTAGATCACGCGGTACTCGCGGATCTCGACCTTCTCGACCTCGGCGTGGCGACGGGCGCCGGGCTCCGGGTCGGTGTTGAAGCCGATCACGACGCCCTTCGAGGCGACCGCGAGGTTCACGTCGGACTCGTTGATCGTGCCCGCCGAGGCGTGAATGACCTTCACGTTGATGCCCTCGACGCTCTGCTCCTCCAGCGCGCGCACCAGCGGCTCGATCGAGCCCTGCACGTCGGTCTTCAGCACGATGTTGAAGTCGCGCACGGCGCCGCGGTGAATCTCGCCGAACAGGCTGTCGAGCGTGACGCCGCCGCCGGTCATGCCGGCCGCGACGATCTCGCGACGCTTGCCGTCGGTCTCCGCGCGCGCGGCCTTCTCGTCGGCGGCGGTGGTGAAGCGCTCGCCCGCGGGCGGCACCTCCGACAGGCCGAGGATGCTGACGGGCTGCGAGGGGCCGGCCTCCTTCACGCGTTGGCCGGCGGCGTCGGTCATCGCCTTCACCTTGCCGAACGCGAGGCCGGTCATGATCACGTCGCCGACGTGCAGCGTGCCGGTCTGCACGAGCACCGTCGCGACCACGCCGCGGTGGCGGTCGGTCGAGGCCTCGAGCACGACGCCCACGGCCTTCCGCTTCGGGTTGGCGCGCAGGTCCTGCAGGTCGGCGACCGCGAGGACGTTCTCCAGCAGCTGGTCGATGCCCTCGCCCTTGAGCGCGGAGACGGGGACGACGATCTGGTCGCCGCCGTACTCCTCCGGCACCATGCCGATTTCCATCAGCTGCTGCTTCACGCGATCCGGGTTCGCGTTGTTGGCGTCGATCTTGTTGAGAGCCACGACGATCGGGACGCCGGCCGCGCGCGCGTGGTCGATCGCCTCGCGCGTCTGCGGCATCACGCCGTCGTCCGCCGCAGCGACGACGATCGCGACGTCCGTGACCTGGGCGCCGCGCGCGCGCATCTCGGTGAAGGCGGCGTGGCCGGGGGTGTCGATGAACGTCACCATGCGCCCGTCCGGCGCCTTCGCCTGGTACGCGCCGATGTGCTGCGTGATGCCGCCCGCCTCGCCGGCCGCGACCTTCGCGCGGCGGATGGTGTCCAGGAGCGTGGTCTTGCCGTGGTCGACGTGGCCGAGGACGGTCACGACCGGGGGCCGCGAGATCGCCTCCGGGTCATCCTCGGCGGCGACGCGCAGCGAGGATGACCCGCGCTCGACGGGAGCGGCGGCGGCGGCATCGGCCTCAGCGGCGGCGGCGCCACCCTCCTCCTCCGGCGAGAAGCCGAGGTCGGTGGCAACGACGGCGGCGGTATCGAAGTCAACGACCTGGTTGATCGTCGCCATCACGCCGTTCTTCATCAGCTCCTTGATGACGTCGATTGGCGTCACGCCCAGGAGGTCGGCCAGGTCCTTCACGATCACGGCCTGGGGGATGCGGATGCGCTGCTCGGCCTGGGTCATGCGTGCTCCCTCTCTTCGCCACCCGCCTCGGTCGAGGTGGTGGCCGCCGGCGCGTGCGTGAGCAGCGTGGCGCGATCTGTTGCTGTGATGCTGGCGCGGAGCGCCCGTGCGAGCGCGTCGCCCTTGCCGAGGGCGCGCTCCCAGCACGCGGGTTGGCTGCAAACGTACGCACCGCGACCGGGCAGACGCCCGGTCGGGTCGTGTCGCACTGATCCGTCCGCAGAACGGACGAGGCGGGTCAGGCCCCGCTTCTCGCCGGACTCACGACAGGCGACGCAGGTGCGCTGCGGCGCGCGGGCGGGACGGGTGCGGACGGTTGGCACGTGCGCACCTCATTCCGCGTCGTTGTCGTTGTCGCTGTCGTCGGCAAAGTCGAAGTCGAACTCCTCGCCGTGCAGCTCCTGGAGTCCCTCTTCGATGTCTTCCTCATCGACCTCAAAGCGGCGGTTGCGTCGACCGGCGTCGGCCGGGCGTGCGCGCTCCGGGGTGGCGGGGCCACCGCGACGACGACGCACCGGGGCACCGGGGCGCCCGCTCGTCTCGTCCTCGATGTCGCGCCGCTCGATGTCGTCGCCGAAGCGGAGGCCGCTGCGGTCGGGCGTCTGGCGTCGCGGGGCTGCCGGTGCAGCCTCCGTGGTAGCGGCGGCGGCGGGTGTAGCCGGTGCGGGCGCCTCCTGGAAGGCGGCGATCGCCTCCATCTCTGGCGTGAGCGGTGCCTCGACCTCGGGTGCCGCGGTCACGGCGACCGCAGCCGGGCGCTCGCCGGGCAGGCCCGGGCGCGCGTACTCGGACTGCGAGGCGGGCAGCTCGCGCGGCGTCTCCGGCAGCGTCGGCAGGCCGGGGCGCGCCGCCAGCGGGATCGCCTCCATGCTCGCCTCGGGAGGCGGGTAGAGGTCCTGGCCGGCGTGGATGAGCACGCTCTCCGCCTGGATGTCGATGCGACGGCGGGTCAGCTTCGCGGCGAGGCGGGCGTTCTGGCCCTCCTTGCCGATGGCGAGGCTCAGCTGCTTGTCGGGCACGGCGATGAACGCCGTGTTCGTCTCCTCATCGATGCGCACGGAGACGACCTCGGCCGGGCTCAGCGCGTTCACGACGAAGCGCGTGGGGTTCGGGTCCCAGCGGATGAGGTCGATACGCTCGCCGCCAAGCTCGTTGACGATGTTCTGGATGCGCGTGCCGCGCATGCCCACGCACGCGCCGATCGGGTCAAGCCCGTGCTGGCGCGAGATGACGGCGACCTTCGAGCGGTAGCCGGGCTCGCGGGCGATCGCGACGATCTCGACCAGTCCGCGCGCGATCTCCGGCACTTCGAGCTCGAAGATGCGGCGCAGCAGATCCGGGTGCGAGCGGGAGACGACGACCTGCGGCCCCTTGGAGGCGCGGTAGACTTCCTTCACGAACACGCGCAGGCGCTGGCCGACGCGGTAGTGCTCCGGGCGCACCTGCTCGGACGACGGCAGCACCGCCTCCGACCGGCCGAGGTCGAGGATGACCTGGCGCCGGCCCGGCTCCACGCGCAGGACGGTGCCGGAAACCAGCTCGCCTTCCTTGCTCGTGAACTCGTCGTAGACGACCTCGCGCTCCGCCTCGCGGAGGCGCTGCAGGACGACCTGCTTGGCGGTCTGCGCCGCGATGCGGCCGGCCTGCGCGGAATCCTCGAGCGGTTCGCGGACGGTGTCGCCGACCTTGGCGTTCGGGAAGCCCATCTTGGCGGCGCGCTCCGGCGAGACCTGGATCTCGTCGTCCTCGATCTCGTCGTCGGGCATCACCAGGTAGCGGCGCCAGGCGGAGATGTCGCCCGACTGGACATCGATGGTGACCTCGATGTCGGAGTACTGGAGTTCGTCCTTCTTGAGGGCGGATGCCATCGCTGCCTCGACCGCCTCGAACACGGTCTTGGAGTCGAGGTTCTTCTCGGCGGAGAGCTGGGCGATGGCGATGATGAAGTCGCTCTTCATGGGGTCTTCGAGCCTCATATGCTGGGCAGCGCCGACGCATCGGCCTTGCCCCCGTGCCGGGGTGGTCTGTCCGAGGCTCCAAGGACAAAAAAACGTGGGCCGAAAGCCCACGTCTCAGCAAGGAGCCGTCTGACGCAGTCGAGGATAACACGGCACGCCAGCGCCCCTCAACCGCGTTTCGGCAGTCGCGCGTGGGCTGGACAGCATGAGGGCCGACGCATGCGCCGGCCCCCATACGCCCTAGCAGCAGTCGCCGGGGCAGCAGTCAATCCGCGTCAGCTTGATGGTGGGCGGCATCTGTCCTCCCTTCCTCTGTGCAGCAATTGGTGACTGATTCCTCCATCCGCAGCGCGCGTTCCGCGTTGGCCAGCTGCGCGTCGAGGTGATCGAGCTCGGCGCGCGCAGCAGCAACCTCGGAGCGGCGTGCCACGATCTGGGGCAAGAGGTCGATGGCCATCGCGTCGCAGCGGCCATCGGCGCACATCCCCGCGAGGCGTCCCGCCTCCCGGAGATCGAGTCCGAGCGAGCGGAGGGTGGCGATGACGCGGACCCGACACAGGTCGTTCTCGTCATAGCGGCGATAGCCGTTCTCGCCTCGCTCTGCGGTGGGCAGGATGCCCTCCGCTTCGTAGAAGCGAATCGCGGTGGCGGTGGTACCGGAGCGCCTGGCCAGTTCAGAGACTCGCATGTGGGAAGCGTAAACCTTCCAGTGGCTCAAAGGTCAACATTCGCTGGCGGCCGCGCGCGTGATCGCTACACTCGGCGTTCGAGGAGTCCAACGATGACCAGCACCCCCGGCGACGCCGCATCCGATGTCTACACGCACGGCCACCACACCTCGGTGGTTTCGCAGCACGCGCGCCGTACCGCGGAGCGCGACGCTGCCTACCTGCTGCCGATGCTGCGCGCGGGGATGCGCCTGCTGGATGTCGGCTGCGGGCCGGGCACCATCACCACCGGCCTGGCGCGCGCAGTCGCGCCCGGCGAGGTCGTGGGGCTCGATGTCGTCCCGGGCGTGCTGGGCGAGGCGCGCGCGCACCTCGCCTCCACCGACCTCGCGAACGTGCGGTTCCAGGAGGGGAGCGTCTACGCGCTGCCGTTCGCGGACGCCTCGTTCGATGTCGTGCACATGCACCAGGTGATGCAGCACCTCGCGCGTCCCGCCGACGCCGCCCGCGAGGCGTTCCGCGTGCTGCGCCCCGGCGGGCTGCTGGCCGTTCGCGACGCCGACTACGCGACGATGATCCACTGGCCGCGCACGCCGGGCATCGAGCGCTGGCTGGAGCTGTACCACGCCGTCGCGCACCGCAACGGTGCCGACCCGGACATGGGCCGCTGGCTGCATGCCGCGGTCATCGAGGGCGGACTGGATGTGGTCGCCAGCAGCGCGACGCCGATGCTCTTCACGGCGCGCGAGGATGTGCTGAACTGGGGCGACTCCTGGTCGGAGCGCGTGGTCGCCTCGGCGTTCGCCTCGCAGGCGGTCGAGTACGGGCTCGCGACTCGCGCGGAGCTCGAGGCGATCTCGGCGGACTGGCGGGCGTGGGGACGTACGCCGTCGCCGCTGTTCCTCTACGTGAACTTCGAGTGCGTGGGGATGAAGCCCGCCGTCTAGCGCGCACGACCGCTGTGGCCGCGCAGCGCGTCCTTGCGCCTCGGTGCGCCTCCCTGCGCGCGGCCTAGCGGAGGGGCAGCAGCGCGTAGGCGCCGATGCCCAGCAGCATTGCGGCGCCCAGCGTCGCCGAGGCGATGCGCTGCCAGTTGCGATTCGCGACGGTCGCGGCGGCGGCGATCAGCAGCACACCGCTGCCCCATCCTGCCGCCAGCACGACCAGCTCAAGCTCGATGCGTCCCATCGCGCCGTCTCCCGCGATCCGTTGGCTCAGGCGACCCAGACCTCGATCGCCAGGTCTCCGCCGCCGACCCGCCACGGCGTGAGCCGCTGGTCGCGGAGGCGGTACTCCAGCGGGACGATGCCCGCGTGGTCGACCGCGAACTTCACGGCGCCGGGCTCGAACCCGAGGGTCTCCACGCGCTCGACATCGGGTAGGCCCGCCAGCGTCCGCATCACGGAGTTCACCTCCCCGAACGACGCGACGTGTGCGGTGATGATCGTCCGCTCCACCTCTGCCACCGCCATCCCGTAAGCCATCTCGGAACCCCCTTCGCTGCTACAGCGAGTGTCCGTGGCGACGGGTGCGATCCCGGCTACAGGCCGAGTGAACGAATGGTGAAGGTCGGTCAACGATCGAGGGCCCCCGGTAAACGGAGGCCCTCGATGGGTTGCCGGGGGCCGTGAGGGCTAGCGGAGTGCGGCCAGCAGTGCCGCGCGGGCAGCGAGGAGGTGGGCAACGACCTCGCCGCGGGCGACCTGTGTCGCCTCGGTGGCGTCGCGCGGCTGCACCTCGACCACGCCGGCCTTCGCGTTGCGGCTCGACACCGTGACGCGCAGGGGGATGCCGACGAGGTCGGCGTCGTTGAACTTCACGCCCGGCGACTCGTCGCGGTCGTCGAAGAGCACGTCGAGGCCCGCCACCTGCAGCTCCTCGTACAGCGCCTCGGCGTCCGCGGCGAGGTCGGCGTCACGACCGAGGCCAATGCCGACCATGTGCACATCGAACGGCGCGACCGAGGCAGGCCACATGATGCCGCGCTCGTCGTGGTTCACCTCGACGGCCGCGCTCACGATGCGGTCGAGGCCGATGCCGTAGCAGCCCATGATCGCGGTGCGCTGCTCGCCGGCCTCGTCCAGCACCTTCGCACCGAACGCCTCCGAGTAGATGGTGCCGAGGCGGAAGACGTGCCCCATCTCGATGCCGCGCACGGTGCCCAGCGTGCCGTCGCAGCGCGGGCAGCCGTCGCCGGCCTGCGCGGTGGCGCAGTCGATGACGTCGCCGTCCGCCGCGCGCCAGTCGCGGCCGTAGTTCACGTTGCGGAGGTGCATCCCCTCGCGGTTCGCGCCCGCGACCAGGTTCGGGGCCTGCGCGACCGCCACGTCGGCGATCACGCGCACGCGCTCGTCGACGCCGATCGCCGAGGCGTAGCCGGGGACGATGCCGTACGCACGCGCCTCGATGTCGGTCATGGGGCGCAGGGCGCGGCCGCCCTTGATGTGGTTCTTCACCTTGATCTCGTTGACCTGGTGGTCGCCGCGCACGACGACGAATACCGGCAGCGCCTCGACCGAGTCGTCGTAGGGGTCGACTGCCATGTAGAGCACGGCCTTCGCGGTGCGCGCAGCCGGAATGCCGAGCAGAGCCGCGAGCGCCTCGATCGTCTTCATGTCCGGCGTCGCGACGTCCTCGACGGGGAGCGCGGCCTCGTCGGCGGCGGGGACGCGGCGGAACTCCGCCTTCTCCGTGTTCGCCGCGTAGTCGCAGCGATCACAGCGCACGATCGTGTCCTCGCCGATGTCGGTGACGAACATGAACTCGCGCGAGTCCTTGCCGCCGATGGCGCCCGAGTCCGCCTCGACCGCGATCGTGGGCACGCCGCAGCGCGCGAAGATGCGCTTGTACGCCTCGAACATCGCGTCGTAGGAGCTGTCGAGGCCCGCCTCGTCGAGATCGAAGGAGTACGCGTCCTTCATCGTGAACTCGCGCACGCGGACGAGGCCGCCGCGGGGGCGTGCCTCGTCGCGGAACTTCGTCTGGATCTGGTAGAGCGTCACCGGCAGGTCGCGGTACGAGCGCGAGTGGTCGGCGAACAGCTTCGTCACCACCTCCTCGTGCGTCGGGCCGAGGGCGAGGGCGCGGTCGCGCTGGTCGGCGAGGCGGAAGAGCGTGCTGCCCATCGCGTCGGCGCGGCCGGACTGCTCCCAGATCTCCAGCGGCTGCAGCGCCGGCATGTGGACCTCGAGGCCGCCCGCGCGGTCCATCTCCTCGCGCACCACCTGCTCCACCTTGCGCTTCACGCGCCAGCCCAGCGGCTGGTAGGTGTAGACGCCCGCCATCAGCTGGTCGATGCACGCCGCGCGCAGCAGCAGCTGGTGGCCGGCGGTCTCGGCGTCCGCAGGCGCCTCGCGCAGGGTGTGGAGGAAGTAGCGGGACATCTTCATGCGGGCGAGTCTAGGTGCGGGCGCAGGGCGGGGCAAACCGCGTTGTCACCCCAGACGGCTGCGCGCACACTCAGTCCCATGTTCGGACGGTTGGCGTGGCGGTGGGTTCTGTTCACCCTGCTGGGTGAGTCTGCCGCAGCCATCTGCGCAACCGCGATCCTCTGGGGTGCATTCGCGCTTCTTACCCCACCGGCTGGGCCGGACGACAACTTCTTTGCGCCCTTGCCGCCTGTAACCCCGACGCTGCTCTCAATGACCGCGACGTGGGGTGGGGTTCTCGCTGCTGTTCAGGCGTCCGTTCTGACCCGGGTCACCCCGAGCGTGTCGAGATCAGCATGGGTTGCTGCAGGCGCCGTAGGGGCGTCGATCGGTCTACTGTTCGTCTATGTTTACCCATCCGTGCCACTGCCTGCGGCGCCAGTGGGAGCGCTCGTAGGGTTCGTTCTCGGTGGCTGTCAGTGGCTCGTGCTGAGGCAGCATGCCGGCGCTGAGTGGGTAGTGGTGAGCGCACTCGGATGGTCCGTGAAGGTCGCTGCTGTGCGGTGGCTCATGCTGCTTACCTTGGACGGGTGGGGGGCAGCGCTGGTGCCAGTCGCGCTCGCGGCAGTTGCGCTGGCCTGGTTCGGGCTGGCCGCTGCACAGGGTTGGCTGATGGAGCGGTACGCCCGATACGCTGACGGGCGGGCGCTGGTGTAGCCTCGATGCATGCCGTACAAGCCGAGCCCCGCGCCGGGTCGCTGCTTCCACTGCTTCACGCCGACGCCGCAGGGGTGCACCCAGTGCGCGCACCCGGTGTGCGCGGCGTGCGAGGAGCGGCACGACGCCGAGTTCCCCCACAAGTTCTACGAGGCGTAGGAGCCAGCGATGGACGTCGAGATCGTGGATCTGCCCGGCCTGCGCGTCGGCATCGTGCGCGGCGACCTGGCGCACGCGATGCAGACGTGGGCGAAGTTTTCGGCGGCCGTGGACGGCACCGGCATCGAGCAGCACCCCGGCGTCGCCCGCGCCGCGATCCTGCCGTCGGACGTGATGCGCGGCACGGTGCGTGGCGGCCCGGAGCGCGTGCGCTACGACGCCGCGGTCGTCGTGCCGGAGGGCGTCGCGCTCCCCGCCGGCCTCACCGAGGATCGCATCCCGGCGGGCCGTTACGCGCGCGCCACCTACGTCGGCCCCTACGAGGGGCTCGCCGGCGCGTGGTCGGAGTTCACCTCAGACTGGCTCCCGAAGAGCGGCAAGCGTGTCGCTGCCGGTGTCTGCTACGAGGTCTACTGGACGCCCGGCCCGGCGATGGTCGGCGTGCCGACGCGCACGGATCTGCACATCCCGCTGGCCTAGAACCCCGCGACGCGCAGCATGCCGATCGCGGCAGCGAGGTCGTCGTCCGGCTCATGCTGGTCGACCTCGAAGGTGCGCGCGGCGGTCGAGGGGATGCGCGGGGCGAGCCACGCGAAGTCGACGTCGCCGGTGCCCGGCGCGCGGTGGTCGACGATGCCTCGGACGTCATGCAGGTGGACGCCGACGATGCGGTCGTCGAGCAGGTCGAACCACGCGCCTCGATCGGTGAGGCCGAGGCGGTGGTGCACCTCGACGTGCCCCACGTCGTGCCAGTAGCCGACGACCGCCGGGTCGTGCTCCGCGAGCAGCGTCGCCAGCTCCTGCGGCAGTGGGAACTCGTGGAACAGCAGTCGAGACTCGACGCCGAGCGTCACGCCGCGCGCCTCGGCGTGGGCGGTGAGTGCGGCGAGTGAGCGGCGTGCGGGATCGAGGTGCGCGGGGGCGAGCGCGGCACGCTCGCGGAGCGTGGCGTCGATGGTGCGCGCGTACTCCTCGGCCACCAGGTCGCGCATCGGCCAGAGCTCGCGCAGCCTGCGCTCGCCGTCGAGCATGCCGCCGCCGACGTGGCCGAGGTGCACCACGACGCGCCTCGCCCCGGCCTGCGCGGCCATGTCGATCGAGGCCTCGTGGTAGCGCACGGCGAGCAGCCGCTCAGCCTCGTCGCGCGACGCGAGGTTGAGGTCGCGGTTCCACCCGGCGCTCGGGTGCTGCTCCAGCGGCGCGGGTGCGTGCACCGAGGCCACCGGCAGCACGCCGCCCGCGAGGATCACGCCGCTCATCTGCGCGTCCATCGAGCCGTTGATCTCGACCGCCTCGAAGCCGAGCGCGGCGGCGCGCTCCACGAAGGCATCGATGTGCTGCTCGAAGCGCGGCTGCATCGCCCACATGGTGCTGAGCGCGAACGGCGGTCGGTCGGGTGCGAGGGTCATCGCGGCACGCTCCTCGAACGACGGACGCGAGGAGCATCGCCCCTCGCGTCCGTGTGTCATGTCGAGCGTAGCCGCTGAGACGCTACTCGGCGCGCCCCCGGGTGCGGAGGCGGGCGGCGGCCGTCGCCATGACGGCGACCGCGACCGCAGCACCGAGGGCGAGCGTGCTCGCCTCGCTGTTCGCGATGCCAGCGTTGCCCGTCCGCGGGGCCGTCGGCGAGGCGGTGGCCTGCGCGGGCGCGGCTGCGGGGCGCGGCCCGGGAACCGGCGCCGCAACGAAGGCGGCGGCGTTGGCGGCGCCGACGGTGAGCGGGCTGAACATGCCGCTGGCGAAGTGACCATCGGTCGTGCCGCGCGGGAAGTTGCAGATGAGCATGTACTGACCGGCGGTGAGGTCGAGCGTGATCGAGGCGCTGGCGCCACCGACGACCGAGGCGATGCGGCCCACGACCTCGACCCTGGTCTCATCGACGCGGCCGTTCACCTTCGGCAGCTGGTCGGCGGTCAGGCTGGTGCGGATGACGGCGAGCTCGTGGCCGAAGCGGCCGTTGTTGACGGCGTTGAAGGTCACGCTGCCGGCGGGCGCCGTGGCCGCATCCGGTGTGACGGAGAACTCGTTCAGCACGACGGCGCGACCGAGCTGCACCCCCTGCGCGCCGGCAGCGTACGGCTGCATCGCCAGCGCACTCGCCATGCCGATCGCGGCAATGGCCCGAACCCCTCGAAGCATTGATGTCACGTTCATCCCCTGGAACTGCTGTGGGAGCAGGTACAGGGGAGGTACGTCGCGATCGAGGTCGCGGATTCCTTGCACACGTGGGGACGCGCGAGCGTACGTGCGTGTACGCGACGCAGGCTAGGAGGCGCGCTCCGCGATCAGCGTGTCGAGCTCGACCTTCAGCCGGCCCAGCACCTGGTCGTACGGGTACGCGCCCAGCGACTCCTCGCCGCGCTTCAGGTTCACGGCGGCGGGGCCGCACCAGAGGCCCAGGTCGGCGTCGTCGGTCTCGCCGGGGCCGTTCACGCGGCAGCCCATGACCGCGATGGTGATCTGCTGCGCCTTCGCGTACTCGGTGACGGCCTTCAGCTCCTGCGCCAGCTCGATGAACCGCTCGTTCTCCACGCGGGAGCACGAGGGACACGAGATGATGTTGAGGCCCTCGCCGAAGTTGGGCGGCACCGAGCGGAAGCGCCCGGCGGCGATGTCCGCGATGATCTCGCGGCCCGCGGCGATCTCCATGCCCTTGTCGTCGAACGGCACGGTGAGCGAGACGCGGATCGTGTCGCCGATGCCCTGCGCGATGAGCTGCTTGAACGCGATGCGCGTCTTGATGATGCCGTCGGGCGGCATCCCCGCCTCGGTGACGCCGAGGTGCAGCGGGACGTCCGGGCGCTGTGCGGCGAAGCGGCGATTGCCCTCGACGACTTTGCGCCAGTCGCTGTCCTTCATCGACACCACGTACCGCGTGAAGCCGAGGTCATCGAGGATCGCGCAGTGCTCCAGCGCGCTCGCGACCATCGCGCCCACGTCGTCGCTGCCGAACTCGGCGGTCTTGATCGGGTCGACGGAGCCGCAGTTCACACCCACGCGGAGCGCGATGTCGTGCTTGACCGCGATGTCGGCGATGAATGCCACCTTGTCGCGGACGGACTTCTCGCGCTCGTGGTGGTAGAGGTGGCCGGGGTTGTAGCGAATCTTGTCGACGTAGGGGGCGACGACCTCCGCGAGGCGGTAGTTCTCCTGCAGGTCGACCGAGAGCGGGACGCCCAGGTCGCGGGTGCGCGCGCGCACCTCGGCGAGCGCCTCCACGTCCTTGCGCGAGTCGACGGCGATGCGCACGAGGTCGGCGCCCGCCGCGGCGAGCAGCGTGACCTGCCGCACCGTCGCCTCGATGTCCTGCGTCTTGGTCGCGGCCATCGACTGCACCGCGATCGGCGCGCCCCCACCGATGGTGATGCGCCCGACGCGCACCGCGCGGGTCTGGTTCCTCGGCCGCTGCTCGACGAACTCGACGTTGGTCATGCGAACCCCCT
>JBAYUZ010000062.1:0-12526 GCA_041674885.1 Dehalococcoidia bacterium | reverse complement strand
GTACTGGTGGCACCGCGCCCGCCAGAGCATCGTCACGCGACTGCTGGGTCGATTCGCCGGCGGCGTGCGTGGCCGTGTGCTCGACGTCGGCTGTGGCGCGGGCGCGACCTCGCTGGCGCTGCGATCGCACGGCCGCGTGCTGGGGGTCGACTTCGGCCGCGCGGCCGTCCAGGAGGCCCGCGCACGTGACCTCGAGGTCGCGCAGATGGACGCGACGCGCCTGGGTGTCCGCGACCGCGCCGCCGACATCGCGGTCGCGCTGGACGTGCTGGAGCACCTCGACGACGACCTCGGCGCGGCACGCGAGATGTTGAGGGCGCTTCGCCCCGGCGGCGTGCTGCTGGTGACGGTGCCCGCGTACCAGTGGCTCTGGAGCAGCCACGACGTCGCGCTGGGCCACCGCCGACGCTACCGGCGCGGCGCCCTGCGGGCGGTCCTCGAACGTGCCGGCTTCGAGGTCGAGTTGTGCTCCTACGTGATGGTCGCGGCGCTGCCGCCCGCGGCGCTGCTCCGCCTGCTGGAGCGGCTCCCCGGCCGCCGTCCACCTGACGAGCGTGCGGAGAGCGGCTACATCCCGATCCCGCGCTGGCTGAATGAGGTGCTCTCGCACCTCGTGGGTGTCGATGGCTGGCTCGTCGGGCGCATCCCGCTCCCGTTCGGCCTCACCGTCACCGCCGTCGCCCGCCGCCCCGTCTCTTAGCGGTACGAGGAGTCGCAGCCCTTCGTCGTCGAGGCGCACGACAGCGGCGTCGGCCACGGCACCGCCGCCGGCTGCAGCGACACCGGCGCGACCGGTACCGAGGTGCCTCCGGCAGCGGTGAACGGCACGTGGAACAGCTCCACGCCGCACGCGACGGTGAACGTTCCGGTCGTCGGTGCGTTCGACGGCACCTCCCACCGCCAGGTCGGCGTCTGCCCCAGCCCGCTCTCGTACGCACCCAGCGGCAGCGCCGTGAGGTCGGAGAACAGCACCTGGGCGTGGCAGGTCTGGTACGTGCCGTAGCGCATGGTCGCGGAGGCGGAACGCCCCGGCACGATCGGCGAGACCGAGATCACCGCGATCGCCGCGAGATCCGATGGCAGCACCTCGTTCGGCGCACGCCCGCTGACGGCAGCCTCAGCCTCGGGTGTTGCCGTCCCGCCCACGATCGGCACCGCGCTGATACTGGAGCAGGCGCCGAGGAACAGCGCGGCGGCGGCAAGCAGCACCGCTACCCGCGTACTAGCCACGAGGCGGCACCCGACGGTAGAACTGCCAGCCATCGACCTCCGCCTGCAGTTCATAGCGGAAGTTCACGCCGACGGAGCGGCCGGAGTCGATGACCTCGCGCACGGGGTCGGCACGACCGGGCAGCTGCGGCGAGACGATCAGCCAGTCCACGTACTCATGCGGGCGATCGAAGGCAGCCTTCCAGATGACGTCGTTGTTCTCCGTCAGATACTCGCGGATCGGCACCTCCGCGCGCATGAAGAAGCGCGCGGACTCCGGTGTCGCCAGCGAGTAGAAGAGCGCCACCTCACCCTTGACGTGGTGGTCGCGGTACCAGCGCGCTGCCTTCGTCGTCTCCGCGATGCCCGGGCGCGTCGGCTGCGCGTCGACCAGCGTGCGGATCGAGGTCCAGCCTCCGCTGATGTACAGCGCGCTCTGGCCGGCGATCACCAGCACCACCACGGCCACACCAATGCGGCGCGTGAGTCTCGATCCCAGCTGTCCCACCACCAGGCCCGCCGACATCGCGACGACAGGCAGCACCTGGATGCCGTAGCGGATGTTCAGCACTCCCTGCGGATCCGAGTACTGCGTACGAATGACGCTCTGGCCCAGGAACAGCGAGACGACGTTGAACCCGGCCGCGGCAGCCAGGACAAGCAAGCCCCACAGGATCGGCGTCTTCGCCTCGGTGATCGCGGCCCAGACGACCACGACCCCGCCGAACGCGAGCAGGATTGGCCCCAGGTCCTCCAGCATCGCGGTGCCGTAGGTGTAGATGGATCCGATCAGGTTGCCTTTGGTAGCGTCGATGCCGATCTGCGCCGCCTGCGTCGCCGGGGCGAGCTCACCGTTGGAGAACTCGAGCGGGTTCCCGAAGATGATCCAGTTGTAGAACAGCCAGAGGAACACAACGAACGCAGAGACCGCCACCACGGTGATGCCGTTGGCGGTCGCGCGCTCCTGGTCGCGGAACCGCAGCACCGTCACCGTCACCACCGCGAACGTCACCGCCGCCGCGACGAACCAGCCGTCGTAGCGTGTCCCCACGCCGACCGCCGTGACCACGCCGAGCATCAACAGGTCGCCGACGTTCTGCCAGCGCACCCAGCGCACCATCATGTACGCCTGCAGCGCCAGCACCGCCATATAGAGTGGCTCGGTCATCGCCGAGGATTGCAGGTACAGCATGTTCGGGTCGGTGATCAGCACCGCAACCGCCACGTACCCGCCGACCGCGCGCCCCGTGCCGCTCCACGCGATGAGGAACACCGCCACCGAGGCGATCGCGAGTGACACCACTCCGACGATCGCGCCCGCCAGCCCAGTCCAGAACAGCGGGTCGATGAGCACCAGCGGCAGGAAGATGATGTGCGGCAGCGGCAGCCACACCGTACCGAACTGCGCGAAGCCCGGCGTCTGCGAATCCACGACGCGGCGCGCGATGACCAGGTGGTGCGTGGCGTCGCCGTAGGAGTCCGCTACCCCTGCGGCCATCGACCATGCGGTCGCCGCGGCGCCCAGCGCCAGCGTGCACAGCACGACCACGAGGACGTGGACACGCGGGATCGGTCGTGTCGCGTTGGAGAAGGCCAGCGTCCCGGCGTAGCGGCGCGGTTCCTCGTACGTCCCCGCTGCCGCCATCGCCACGCCCTGACGCTAATCCAGTACGAGGTACCCGAACGGCACATCCGAGGTCGCGGGCGCGGTCAGTCGAACCTCGAACGAACCCGCCGAGCGTACAACGTGTGAGACGGATACGCCGCTCCCGGGGTCGCCCAGCAGCGTTACCAGCACGGTCGAGTCCGGCCGGCAGCGGGCGTTTCCCACGACCGCGGAGGCCGCGCCGTCGGCGATCTGCCCGCGTCCCGATGCATCGCTCTGGATGCGCCCCACGATCTGCAGGCCGACACCCTCCGGTGCACGTGCGGAAACCCCCACGCCCGTCGCGCTGTAGCCGTCCACGCCGACACCGCTCGCGCTCTCCGCGTGGGCGCCGTAGTTGGCACCCACGGCCCACATGCCCGGCCCCGAGCGGCTGTAGCCCTGCACGCCGGGCGCGGATCCGTTCGTGATCCCGTCGACGCCCACCCCAGTCTCGGCGATGCCTTGCACCGCCACCGGACCGGCGCTCGTGTACCCCTGCACGCCCAGCGAGGCCGCCGAGCTGCCTTTCACGCCGATCCCCTGCGCCGAGATGCCCTGCACGCCCAGCGCCGGGCCGCCGTCTGCCGTGCTCGCGTTGTTGATGCCCTCGACGGCCACCGGGCCGTGCTCCGAGATGCCGCGCACGCCGATGCCGCGCTGGCTGACGCCCTGCGTGGCGTTCGAGTGCTTCGACTGACCCTGCACGCCGATGCCGTGCACGCTCTCACCGACCACGCCGATCTGCGGCGGCAGGCCGGGAGGGCCGGGTGGCGACGGCTCCAGCTCCCCGTTGATGCCGTGCACGCCGATGCTGCCCAGCGCGATCCCCTGCACACCGATTGCAGTCGTCGAGTAGCCCTGCACGCCCATCAGGCCGCCGTCGCTGCGCCCGACCACGCCGATGTGCGTCTCGCTTTCGCCGCGCACGCCTTCGGCGGAGGCGCTCACGCCCAGCACGCCGGGTGCGCGCGGCGCGCTGCCGACTACGCCGGCCGCGCCGGTGCTCGCCAGGCCCTCGCTTTCACCGACAACACCGGCACCCGTGGTGTTTGAGACCACCAGCGCCGCGTCCGCGTCGGGCGACGTGAGCAGCGTCTGCCCCACCCCGCGGTTCGCGTGGTCGATGCGGATGAAGCGCCAGCGGCTCGGCCGGGTCGCGCGGTGCGGCACCGGGCGCCTGCGCGGCTGCGCGACGCCGTAGATCTCGCCGCCGTCCAGGCTGTCGTCCTCGTCACCCGCGGGCCGCGCGGCAGGCGGTGGGACCGGCGTGGAGGTCGGACGAGGTGTCGCGGTCGCGCTCGCCGTGGGCGCCGGGGTAGCGCTCGCCGTCGCAGCTGCGGTCGCTGTCGCGGTCGCCCGAGGCGTGGAGGTCGCGGTCGGGGTAGCGGTCGGCTTCCCCTTGTCCCGATCCTTGTCGTCCTTCTCCTCGGCGGCCACGCCCAGCGGCATCAGCAGCGCCGTGGCGCTCCCAATGCCCACCACGGCGGCGCGGCGCAGGAAGCGCCGGCGGCTGCCGACGAGCGGCGCAGCGGAGGTTTGAGCGTCCTGGGTCTGGTCATCGGCCATAGCGCGTCCCCTGAGACAGTCAACTCGTCTCTCTTTGATTGTAGAGCCGAAATCGGCGATCTCGGCATCGGGGGCGTGGCGGGCTTCACCTTGACGGCGATCGCTTGGTAGGATGTGCGACCGAGCGCAGGAGTGTAGCTCAGCTGGAAGAGCAGCGGTCTCCAAAACCGCAGGTCGGGGGTTCGAACCCCTCCACTCCTGCCAGCAGTGCCGCATGCCGAGGTGGTGAAATAGGCAGACACGCCGTCTTGAGGGGGCGGTGCCCGAAAGGGCGTATGAGTTCGAGTCTCATCCTCGGCACCAACGCTGGTGTGCTCGGTAGGTAGTTCGGGCGGAAGTAGCTCAGTGGTAGAGCGCCTCCTTGCCAAGGAGGAGGTCGCGAGTTCGACCCTCGTCTTCCGCTCCAGCGGCCACGTAGCCAAGTGGCAAGGCAGAGGTCTGCAAAACCTCCATCGTGGGTTCGATTCCCACCGTGGCCTCCAGCACTGAACAGGCCGCTCCGGCGGCCCGCACACATCAAACAGCCCGCCGACCGGCGGGCTGTCGTGTGTCCGATGCCAGGTGCACGCGTCGAGTGCCGGCTGCTAGGCGACCAGCGGCTGCTGCACCACGGTCGCCGCGCCCTCGGCCTCCGCCGAGAACTGCAGCTCCCAGTGGTCGACGACCGCGAAGAACGCATCGACACACGTCGGGTCGAAGTGCGTCCCCGCCTGCTCGCGCATGTAGTCGAGGGCCATCGAGCGATCCCACGGGCCGCGGTAGGCCCGGGCGGATCGCAGCGCGTCGTACACGTCCGCGACGGTCGCGATCCGAGCCTCGTACGGGATCGCGCTGCCGGATAGACGATCCGGGTACCCGGTGCCGTCGAACCGTTCGTGATGGTGGCGGATCACCGCCAGCTCCACCTCGCCGGAGAAGGCGGCGCTCAGCATCACCGCGCCACGCTCCGGGTGATGCTTGATCTCCTCGTACTCCTCATCGGTCAGCGCACCGGGCTTCCGGAGGATGCCGTCCGGCACGCCGATCTTGCCGATGTCGTGGAGCAGCGCCCCCTGCGCCAGCCCACGAAGCCGCCACGGCGCCAGGCCCACCTGCTCGCCCATGAGCACGGAGAGCGCCGCCACGCGCTTCCCGTGGCCGTGCGTGTACCCGTCGCGCGCCTCCAGCGAGGCGGCAAAAGCGCTGACCACACGCGTGTAGCCCGCCTGGATCTGCGCCAGCGGGTCACTGAGCGTGAGCCCCTCGAACGCGACGATCGGGCTGGTGCCCCGCGCGACCTCGACGGCGACGCCGACGAGGATCGCCCCGAACGCCCCGAACAGCGCGAAGTGGTAGACCCACCAGGAGGACTGCCAGACCACGCCGAAGTGCATCGCCACCTGCGCCTCGAACAGCAACAGCGAGCCGAGCGCGACCGCGCCGTAGAGCGTGAGCGCCGCCCGGCGGTAGCCCTCGTAGTAGCGCACGGCGGAATAGAGGCTCAGCGCGAGGACGGCAGCGAGCGTGCCTCGTAGGAAGAGCTGCTCATTCATCACCCGCGGCGGGATGTACTCCGGCCACGTCAGGCCGCCCGCTCCGTACGCGAACAGCGCCGCCACGGCACCGCCGAGGATCGGCACGCGCCAGCGCACGATTCGCTCGCTCAACCACCTCGGCAGATCCAGCGCGCTCAGCGCGAGGAACATCGCGGAGAGCAGCAGGCTCATCCGCGCGGAGAAGCCGAGCACAGCCGTGAACTGGCGATCGACCAGGAAGCCCGGCGTCGCCAGGCCGTGCACGGCGAACATCCCCGCCATCGTGGTGAAGGACAGCGCCAGCAGCACGATCCGCGCGTTCGCGGTACGTACCGCGCCGATCGCCGAGATCAGTGCCAGCGCCGCGCTCATCACCGAGACGACGCTCACCACGTAGAAGTGCCCGGTAGGTGCCGCGAACGTGTGGTCGATCGCCGGGTGGTTCTTCAGCCACAGGAAGGTGAAGGCCGGCAAGCCGGCCATGAGCCCCCACACCGTGGCATCGAAGAAGGCACGCCGCAGCATCCCGGCTGCTCCCGTCCGCGCGCTGTCCCGGCGCACGTGGTGAGTATCGGCAAGCTGTCAGGCTGCCGTAGGGGCCTCGCCCGCCGCGCGGGCCGGTATCGAGGCTCGCTGTGAGGGGCTATGCTGAGAAGGTGAGTGACCTGACGATCGACCAGCACCCTGACCTCCGCCGCCCGCTGCTGATCGCGGCGTGGTCCGGCTGGAGCGACGCCGGCGAGGCCGCCACCGGCGCGATCCGCTTCATGCTTCGCCGCTGGCGCGAGGACCGCATCGCGCACATCGACGCCGACCCTTACTACGACTTCACGCAGACGCGCCCGCGCGTGCGGATGCAGGATGGCGAGCGCGTCATCGACTGGCCTGCGAACGAGTTCACGGCGCACCGCCACCCGGGCGACGGCCCCGACCTCATCCTGTTCCAGGGCATCGAGCCCCACCTCTCCTGGCACTCGTACGCCGAGTCGATCATGGAGCTGTGCCGGGAGTTCAACGTCTCCGGGATCATGATGCTCGGCGGCCTGCTGGCGGAGGTCTCCCACAACCGCCCGATCCGCGTCACCGGCAGCTCCGAGGATGAGGGCCTGCGCACGCTCCTCGACCTCCAGCCGCGCCGCGGTGGCGGATACGAGGGGCCGACGGGGATCATCACGGTCGTCTCCAATGCGGCGCGTGACCTCGACATCCCCACGGGGTCGATCTGGGCGAACCTCCCGCATTATGTAAATGCCTCCCCCAACCCGAAGGCGACGCTCGCGTTGCTCGACAAGCTGAACCACGGGCTCAGCCTCGATCTCCGTCTCCACGACATGGAGGTCTTCGTCGCCCGCTTCGACGCGCAGGTCGCCGAGGAGATCGCGAAGAACCCGGAGATGGGCGACTACGCCCGCCGCATCGAGTCGCAGCAGGATGAGACCGACGAGGGCCTGGTGCAGGCCGACGGCGCCGACGAGCCGGACTCCACCGACGAGCTGCCGGACGCCCGCGACATGGTCGACGAGCTGGAGCGCTTCCTCCGCGAACAGCGCGGGAACGAGTCCAGCTAGGCTCGGACGGGCTCTTTCCGCTGCTCCGACACGGTGGTACGCTCGGTGCCGCGAACCCCAGCGCGTGTCTTTAAGACCGGCCCCGCGAGGTCGGAAAGGACGCAGATGACCAACCATGCCTCTGGCTGCGCAGCGCTGCGCGCGCGAACGCCGCACTTCCCGTCACCGCATTCCCGAACTGAGCCCTCCCGCTCGTGCTGGAGGGTTTCCCGTGTCTAACGCCCCTACGAACCCCACCGACGGCTCGGTCGTGCTGGATGCCGACGGCATCCGCCGCACCATCACCCGCCTCGCGCATGAGGTAGTCGAGCGCAACGGTGGCCTCGACGGCCTCGTGCTGGTCGGCATCCAGACGCGCGGTGTCGCCATCGCCCAGCGCCTCGCTGCGCTCATCGAGGGCTTCGAGGGTGCCCGCCCGGCAGTCGGCTCACTCGACATCACCATGCACCGCGACGACCTCGCCGCGCGCGGCCTGCTCGCCACGCCTCGCCCCACGCAGCTCCCCGATATCGAGGGCCGCAACGTCGTCATCGTCGACGACGTGCTGTTCACCGGCCGCACCGTGCGCGCTGCGCTCGACGCGCTGAACGACTTCGGGCGCCCGCAGGTCGTCCGCCTCGCCGTGCTCGTCGACCGCGGCCATCGCGAGCTGCCCATTCGCGCCGACATCGTGGGCAAGAACATCCCCACCGCGCGTACCGATGAGGTGCGCGTCCAACTGGAGGAGGACGACGGCGTCGACTCGGTCGTCGTCGTCCCGATGCGCATGGGCGAGAGGGGGTAGCAGATGACCACTCGCACCGCTCCCACGGAGATCGCAGGCGGCGCCGCACCCGCCGAGGGCGCCTGGCAGCACCAGCACGTCCTCGACCTCGACGACTTCTCGCGCGACGAGATCGAGGTCGTCCTCAACCTCGCGGACCGCATGCGCGAGGTGCTCGACCGCCGCATCGCGCGCGTCCCGGCGCTGCGCGGCCAGACCGTCATCAACCTGTTCTACGAGCCCTCCACGCGCACCCGCGCCTCGTTCGAGCTCGCGGGCAAGGTGCTGGGCGCGGACGTTCTCAGCCTCACCGCCAGCGCCTCCAGCGTGACCAAGGGCGAGTCGCTCATCGACACCGTGCGCACGCTCCGCGCGATGCGCGCCGACGTGATCGTGATGCGCCATTCATCCTCGGGCGCACCCTACCTGGCCGCCGAGCACATGGGCGGCGGCTCGGTGGTGAACGCGGGCGACGGCACGCACGCGCACCCCACGCAGGCGCTGCTGGACCTCTACACGATGCGCAAGCACTTCGGCGACCTCCGCGGCAAGCGCGTCGTCATGGTCGGCGACATCAGCCACTCTCGCGTCGCGCGCTCCGACATGTGGGGCCTGTCGAAGATGGGCGCCGAGGTTGTCGTCTGCGGTCCGCCGACCCTCTTGCCGCGCGGCCTACGCGTCGCCGACCGCCCCGCGCACGCCGAGGCGGCGTTGCCGCGCGTGACCGTCGAGACCGATGTCGCCCGCGCCATCGAGGGTGCGCACGTGGTGATGGCGCTCCGCCTGCAGGGAGAGCGCCAGCAGGGCGGCCTGCTTCCCTCGCTGCACGAGTACGCGGCGCACTACCAGGTGACCGCGGCACGCCTCGCGCACGCCCACCCGGAGCACCTGCTCATGCACCCCGGCCCCAAGAACGAGGGCATCGAGATCGCGGGCGACGTGGCCAGCGGCGGCCACTCCATCATCGAGGAACAGGTGACGAACGGAGTCGCGGTGCGTATGGCTCTGCTCTACCTCCTCTGCGGCGGCGCTGAGCGCACCGCCGAAGCGCTGGCGGGAGGGACGCGATGAGCACCCTCGCCATCCACAACGCGCGCGTGATCGACCCGGCGCTCGGCCGCGACGGCATCGCCGACATCGTGATCGTCGACGGGCGCATCGCCCGTGTCGGCCCGAACGAGGGCGACGCAGTGCTCGATGCCGACCGCATCGACGCGACCGGCCTCGTCGTCGCGCCCGGCTTCGTCGACCTCCACACGCACCTGCGTGAGCCGGGCTTCGAGTACAAGGAGACGATCGCCACCGGCACGCTCGCGGCGGCACGCGGCGGCTTCACCACCGTCTGCGCGATGCCCAACACCTCGCCTGCTCTCGACAGCCGCGCCGCCGTCGAGTCCGTGCTGCGCGAAGCCGAGGCGAGCGCCACCGTGCGCGTGCTGCCGGTGGGTTCGATCACGCGCGGGCGGCAGGGCAAGGAGCTCGCCCCTGCCGGCGAGCTCGCCGGCGCGGGCGTCGTCGCGCTCTCCGACGACGGCGACGCGGTCGCCGACCCGAGCCTGATGCGCCACGCCCTGGAGTACTCGACGCGCTTCGGGCTGCCGGTGGCGCAGCACTGCGAGGATCCCGCGCTCGTCCGCGACGGCCACATGCACGAGGGCTGGGTCGCCACGCGCCTCGGCCTGCGCGGCCGCCCGGCAAGCGCGGAGGAGACGCTGGTCGCGCGTGACATCGCGCTCGCCGAGCTCGCCGGTGCGCACCTCCACATCCAGCACGTCTCGACCGCAGGCTCCGTCGCGCTCATCCGCGCGGCCCGCGAGCGCGGCGCGCACGTGACCGCCGAGGTCACCCCGCATCACCTCACGCTCACGCACGAGGAGGTCGCGTTCGGTGCGACCGGTGCACACGACCGCATCGCCTACAACACCAACGCGAAGGTGAACCCGCCGCTGCGCGAGCAGACGGACGTCGACGCCTGCGTCGCGGCACTCCGCGATGGCGTCATCGACGCGATCGGCACGGACCACGCGCCGCACGCCGCCGGTGACAAGGACATCGAGTTCGACCTGGCCGCGGCGGGCCTGAGCATGATCGAGACCGCATTCGGCCTCTGCATGTCGCTGGTGCACGCGGGGCATCTCACCCTGCCGACCCTCATCGAGCGGCTGACGGCCGGGCCGGTGCGGGCGTGGGGCCTCGACCAGCGGCCCGGACTCGATGGCATCGGGACACTCGCACCGGGCGCGCTCGGCGACCTCGTGATCCTCGACCCCGACGCCGAGTGGGTCGTCGACCCCGCCGAGTTCGCATCGATGGGGAAGAACACGCCGCTCACCGGCCGCACGCTGAAGGGCCGCGTCGTCGCGACCGTCTACGGCGGCAAGGTGGTGCACGCGCTCGAAGGGCTGGGCGTATGACCGAGACGACAGCACGCCCACCCGCGCGGCTGGTGCTCGCCGACGGCACGGTGTTCGAAGGCGTTGGCATCGGCGCGGCCGATCGCATGACCGGCGAGGTCGTGTTCAACACCTCGATGACCGGCTACCAGGAGGCGCTCACTGATCCGTCCTACGGCGGCCAGATCCTGCTGATGACCTACCCGCTGCAGGGCAACTACGGCGTGAACGCGACCGACGAGGAGAGCGCGCGCCTGCAGGTCCGCGGCTTCGTCGTGCGCGAGGCGACCGACCTGCCGTCGCACTGGAAGTCGCAGTCGACGCTGGACGCGTACCTCGCGCGCAACGGCGTGGGCGGCATCGCCGGCATCGACACGCGGCGTCTGACGCGCCTCCTGCGCTCGCAGGGCGTCGTCATGGGCACGATCACGCGCGACGAGAGCGGCGATCAGGCGCTCGCACGCCTCCGAGGCGAGCCCGACTACGCCTCGCAGGACTACGTCGCCGTCGTGTCGACGCGCGAGCGGTACGACTACGAGGGCGCGACCCCGCTCGTGGAGCGCGAGGGGCCGCCGCCGCACATCGTCGTGCTCGACCTCGGCGTGAAGCGCAGCATCATGCGCAACCTCCGCGAGCGTGGCTGCACGGTGACCGCCGTCCCGCACAACACGACCGCCGAGGACATCCTGTCGCTGCGCCCGGACGGCGTGCTGATGTCCCCCGGCCCGGGTGACCCGATGCTCTTGGACCACGTCGTGCAGACGGCGCGAGGGCTCATCGGCAAGACGCCGATCATGGGCATCTGCCTCGGCCACCAGGTGATCGGGCGCGTCTTCGGCGCGTCGACCTACAAGCTGAAGTTCGGCCACCGCGGCGCGAACCACTCGGTGCGCGATGAGCTCACCGGCAAGGTCTACATCACCTCGCAGAACCACGGCTTCGCGGTCGATGGCGACCATCTCGACCCTGCGATCCAGGTGTCGCAGATCCACATCAACGACGGCACCGTCGAGGGCCTGCAGCACCGCGAGCTGCCGCTGTTCACCATCCAGTACCACTCGGAGGCCTCGCCCGGCCCCCACGACACGGAGTTCCTGTTCGACCGGTTCCTTGCGACGGTCATCGAGCGATAGACGGATAGACGGACGGGGTACGTATGACCACGACCAGCCCGAGCGGCGGACGGGATGCCGAGGCGCAGCCGTACCGGCCCTCGAAGGTGCTCATCATCGGCAGCGGCCCGATCGTCATCGGGCAGGCGGCCGAGTTCGACTACGCGGGAACGCAGGCGTGCCGCGCCATGCGCGAGGAGGGCATCACCTCCGTTCTCGTGAACTCCAACCCCGCCACGATCATGACGGACGAGGATGTCGCCGACATCGTCTACATCGAGCCGCTCTCCGTTGAGGTGCTGGAGCGCATCATCGCCGCCGAGCGCCCGGACGGGCTGTTGCCGACGCTCGGTGGTCAGACCGGCCTCAACCTCGCCGTGCAGCTCGCCGAGGCCGGCATCCTCGATAAGTACAACGTGCGCCTGCTGGGCACGCAGCTCCACACCATCCACCTCGCTGAAGATCGCGAGCTGTTCCGCAACATGCTCCGCGAGATCGGCGAGCCGACCCCGGACAGCGAGATCGTCGAGTCGTGGGATCAGGCCGTTGCCGCGCGCGCCAAGATGGGCCTGCCGCTGATCATCCGCCCCGCCTACACCCTCGGCGGCACGGGCGGCGGCGTCGCGAGCACCGACGAGGAGTACGAGTCGATCGTGCAGGGCGGTCTCGCCGCCTCGCCGATCCACCAGGTGCTCGTGGAGCGCTCCCTGCTCGGCTGGAAAGAGCTTGAGTACGAGGTGATGCGCGACGGCG
>JBAYUZ010000061.1:0-12540 GCA_041674885.1 Dehalococcoidia bacterium | reverse complement strand
TCGAGGCCGTCGATGTCGGCGGCGGTGAGCGCCTGCAGGAGGCGGTCGAGCGCGGGCACCTCGGTGCGGTCGAGGACGAGGTGGGTGGCGCGCGCGGCGAGGCGACGGCGCTGTACCTCGAGCGCGGCGCGAACGGCGTCGACGGCGGCAGTGGCGGCGTCGAAGAGCGGGACGGGGACGCCGAGCGTGATGCCGGCGGTGCGCGGCTGCGCGGGGTCGGGGTCGGCGGGAAGCGCATCGAGGGCGGCGCACACGGTATCGAAGTCGCGGAGCGCGAGCGCGCCGGTGGGTGCACCGAGCGCCTCGATCACATCGAGGCGGCGGAGGGCATCCGCGGCGACGGCGACGGCGCCGAGGTCACGACGGAGCGTCACGGCGCGCGCGGCGACGTGGCGGTACTCGGCGTCGTAGGCGACGCGGTAACGGCGCAGCCATGGGCGCACGGCGGCAAGCGCGGGGGCGAAGGCGCGCGGCGCCTCGATGTAGCGCCAGGGCGAGGCCTGCTCCAGGAGCGCGCGGCGGTCGAGCGCGAGATCGAGGTAGGTGGGGGCGTCGAGCGGTACCTCGGCGGCGCGGAGGAAGCGGAGCGCGGCGGCGGTGTCGGCGTCGGTCACGGCGATGCGTGCGAGCAGCACCTCGGCGGCGAGCGTATCGGGGTCGTGGAAGGTGCGCTGGAACCAGCGCTCGAGCGCTGGGCCGGCGTGGTCGAGGACGGGCGCGAGCAGGCCGGCGTGGGCGCGCGCGTGATCGCGCACCAGACGGGTGACGGCGGAGCCGGTGGGCGAGGGTGCGGGGTAGCGCAGCGCGATCGCCGCGGCCTGCAGGTATTGCTCGATCGTGCCGACGGCGGGGGCGCGGTGCGGGGAGGCGGCCCAGAGCGCCTCGGCCAGGCGGCCGTGGGCGTCGAGGCGGTGCGCGGTGGTGACGTCGGATGCCTCGCCGTAGCGCGGCGTCGCCTCGCGGAGCGCGAGTCGCGCGGCACGCTCGACATGCAGCCAGCCGGGCAGCGGGTGCGGGATCGTGGCCGCGTGGCGGAGGACGACGACGCGGGCGTCGGCGCGGGCGCGGGCGGGCGGATCGAGGAAGGCGTCGTGCCAGTGGTCGCTCGTGACGACCTCAATCGCGACGAGCGCGCCCTCGACGGTGCGCTCGTAGGCGATGGTCGCTTCGGTGGCTGCAGGGCGGGGCGTGCGCGTGGTCATGCGCAGTTGGTACCGCGCTGCGGGCAACGTGTCAAGAACGTGCGTTCTGATTTGCCTCGAAAGCTGGAGCGTGCACGCATGGCCTCGGCGTATCACGCGCGTTGCGAGGGGTGGGGGCGCCACCTATGATTGCGCCGCCCTGAGGCCCGGCGCGGCCTCACGCGCACGGAAGGGACGGGACGATGACGGACCCGATCGCGGCGGCTCGCGCCGCCGGACGGACACTGTTGACCGAGGTGGAGTCGAAGCAGCTGCTGGAGCAGGCGGGTATCCCGGTCGTCTCTGCTCGGCTGGCCGCGAGCGCGGACGAAGCGTCGCGCATTGCGGACGAGACCGGCTACCCGGTCGTGCTGAAGGTCGTATCGGCCGAGATCTCGCACAAGTCGGACATCGGCGGTGTCGAGCTGAACCTCGCTGACGCAGCAGCGGTGCGCGCGGCGTACGCGCGGATCGAGGCGGCGGTTGCGAAGACCGGCGCGAAGCTCGAAGGCGTCTCGGTGCAGCGCATGGCCGCGCCCGGCGTCGAGGTGATCGTCGGCATGACGACCGATCACCAGTTCGGGCCGGTGCTCATGTTCGGCCTCGGTGGCGTCATGGTGGAGGTGCTGAAGGACGTCGCGTTCCGCGTTGTGCCGCTGGAGCCGCGCGACGCCTCGCTGATGGTGCGCGAGGTGAAGGGCTACCCCGTCCTCGAAGGTGTGCGCGGGCGCGCGGGCGCCGATGTCGCCGCACTCGAGGCGTTCATCCTCAAGGTGTCTGACTTCGCGGCGACGCATCCGGAGGTCGCCGAGATCGACCTGAACCCGGTGTTCGCGTACCCGGACGGCGCAATCGGCGTCGACGCACGGGTGGTGCTGGCCTCGTAAGGCGGCGCGCGAAACCTCGAAGGCGACGAGCCGCACGCGAGCGGCGAGGGCAGGAGCAGAGCGATGGCGATCGACCCGGAGCGCATCCACCGGATGCTGAACCCGAAGTCCGTGGTGGTGGTGGGCGACAAGGGCCCCAACTTCCAGTGGCTCACGAACCAGAAGGAGTTCGACGGCCCGCTGTACTCCGTGCAGCTGGATCCGAACGAGATCAAGGGCATCGAGGAGCGCGGCTTCACGAACTTCACGAGCCTGGCGGACGTGCCCGGCGCGCCCGACCTGCTGATCTGCGCGGTGCCGCGGCAGATCACGCCGCGCATCGTGCAGGACGCGATTGCGAAGGGCATCGGCGGGATCGCGATGTTCACGGCGGGCTTCGCGGAGACGCAGGAAGACCTCGGCATCGAGCTGCAGGAGCGCATCGTCGCGATGGCGAACGAGGCGGGGATGCCGATCGTCGGCCCCAACTGCATGGGCATCTACAACCGGCGCCTGGGTATCCGCTTCGGCGCGGGGATGACGCATGCCGAGGGCGGCAACATCGGCGTGATGTCGCAGTCGGGATCGCACGCCGCTGGCATCACGCAGGAGGCGCAGTTCGCCGGCCTCGATGTCACGCGCACGATCTCGATGGGCAACGCGGCGATCCTGAACGAGGTCGACTACCTCGAGTACCTGGAGCGCGATCCGGACTCGCAGTTCATCGCGATCTACATCGAGGGGCCGCGCGACGGTCGGCGCTTCTTCGAGGCGCTGCGACGCGTGACGAAGACGAAGCCGGTCGTCGTCTTCAAGGGCGGCACGACGGAGCACGGCGCGAGCGCCGCCCGCACGCACACGACCTCGCTGGCGACGCCGACGGCGCTGTGGGACGCGATGGTGCGGCAGGCGGGCGCGATTCCGGTCGTGACGCGCGACGAGCTCATCGACACGCTCTCGGCGCTGGTGCGCACGGTGCCCGCGAAGGGGCGCCGCATGGCACTGCTGGCGGGCTCCGGTGGGCAGTCGGTGGCCGTATCGGACTCGGCGGGCCGCGCGGGCCTCGAGATGCCTCGACTCGCGGACGCCTCGTATGACCAGTTGAAGGAGTTCTTCAACACCATCGGGGGGTCGTACTTCAACCCGTTCGACATGGGCGGGACGATCGCGCCGACCTCGGCGCGCGGCCGCGAGGAGAACCTGCAGCGCATCCTCGACATCCTGAGCGCCGACCCGAACCTCGACGCTGCGATCTACGAGGTCAACGCGGGCGGCGGCGGGCCGAACCAGGACCCGGAGCGGCTGAACCGGATGCTGAACGCGATCGAGTCGTGGCGTGACGGGTCGTGGGGGAAGTCGCTGCTGATGGTGATGCACCCCGGCACGAACCCCGAGGCGTACGCGACCGGCCGAGCGGCGCTCGTTGAGCGTGGGTTCGCCGTGTACCCCTCGTTCGACCGCGCCGCGGCGGCGTACGCGCGTGTCGAGTGGTACTACCGCAACCGTGCGGAGCGCGGTGCGTAGCACCTCGGCTGGTTGGTGGATGTGACGAGGCCGGGCACACGCCCGGCCTCGTTCGTGGTGTGGCGGCTACGCGCGCTCGATGGCGACGACGGGGATCGTGCGCGCGGTCTTCTGCTGGTAGTCGGCGAAGAACGGATAGCGCGCAACCTGCGCGGCGTAGATGCGCTCGCGCTCGGGGTCTCCGAGGACGCGCGCGCGAGCATCCCACCGCTCGGCGCCGATCTCCAGCGTGACCTCGGGGTGCGCGACGACGTTGTGGTACCACGCGGGGTGCGAGGCGCTGCCCTGCTTCGAGGCGATGACGTAGACGGTGTCGCCCTCGCGCAGGTAGAGGAGCGGCGAGGTCACCTGCCGCCCGGACTTCGCGCCGGTGGTGGTGAGCAGCACGAGATCCTGGCGTTCCAGTCTGCCGCCGTTGGCGCGGAACTCATCGATCACCTTCGCGTTGCGTTCGAGCCACTCGGCGTCGCTCAGCATGGTCATGGCGCACCTCCGATTGCCGCTGAGACGGTGGTCGCGGCGTGGCGCTAGACTACGCGTATCGGATATCGCGCAGGGCCACCCGGGTGCGGGCGGCCCTGTTTTGACGTGGGTCGGGGTGGTGCGTGGTAGACCTCGGGCTGGTGCTGCCGGATCTCGCGGGGCTCGAGGCGCTGACCGGCGCCTATCCGCGCCTCGATGCCGGGGCGCGGGTGACGCTGGGCGTCATCGACGCCGCGAAGCCGGTGACGGCAGCGCTGCTCTGGCGGCACGCGCGCGCGCCGCTGCTGCTGGTCGTGCCTCGCGAGTCGGACGCCGAGGCGCTGGTGGATCAGCTGCGGGCGTGGGCCGGCGACGACGCGCTGCTGTTCCCGTCGCGCGGGTCGCTGCCGTACGCCCGTGAGACGCCGCGGTCGGAGATCGTCGGCACGCGCCTTGCGGTGCTGTCGCGGCTCGCGCGAGCGAGCGGGGGTGCGCCGCCACCGCTGGTCGTGGCCTCGGTGGCGGCGGTCGCGGAGCACACGCTCGCGCCGGCCGACCTCGGACGCGGGCCGGGGCTCGTCGAGGTCGGGCAGCGGCTGCCGATCGAGCAGTTCGCGCTGCGGCTGGTGGAGGCGGGGTACGAGGTCGGCCCGCTGGTGCAGCAGGCCGGTGAGGCGGCGCGCCGTGGCGGCCTCCTGGATGTGTTCCCGCCGGATCGCGACACGCCCGTGCGCGTGGAGTGGTTCGGCTCCGAGGTGGAGTCGATCCGCGCGTTCGACCCGGAGACGCAGCGCACCAGCGAGCGGCTGGAGCGCGTGCACATCGGCCCGGCGATCGAGTGGTTCTCCGACACGAACGACCGGGTGTTGCTCGCGAACCGCCTCGAAGGCGTGCGCGGGGCGGAGGTCGAGGAGGAGCTGCACGCACTGCGGCGCGGCGAGCTCCCGACGCCGGGGCGGTACGGGCCGCTGTCGGTGTCGGGGACGCTGCTCGCGCACCTGCCTCGTGGCTCCGTGCTGCTGCTCGATGAGCGCGAGGCGGTGGACGCGGCGGCGCGTGACCACGACGAGCTGGCGGAGGAGGCACGCGCCGACCTCGCGGAGCACGGCGAGCTGACGCTCGATGTGCCGCTGCCGCACGCGAGCCGCGGCGAGCTGGAGGTGCTGTTCGACCGGCATCGGCCGCGCGCGGATTTCGCGCGGTGGGCGACGGGGCGCGAGACCGATGCGTTCCGCCTGCCGTTCCTGCCGCACGACGCGTACGCGGGTCGATTGCCCGCGGCGGCCGGGGACACGGCGCGCGAGGCGATGCGCGGCGATCGCATCGTGGTCGTGTCGCAGCAGGCGCAGCGCTACCGCGAGGTGCTGGACGACGCGAGCGTGCGCATCGACGCCGTCCTCGATCGTCTGGAGCGACGAATGCGCGCGGGTGACGTCGCGCTGCTGCAGGGCGCGCTGTCCGAGGGCTGGTCGGTGCAGACGGGGGCGGGGATCGTCTCGCTCGTCACCGACCGCGAGCTGTTCGGGTTCGTGAAGAAGCGGCGCACGCTGCGCAAGGCGGGATCGCAGCGATCGAAGTTCCTGGCGGAGGTGCAGCCCGGCGACTTCGTTGTGCACGCGGAGCACGGCATCGCGCGGTTCGCGGGCATCCAGCGGCGGCCGGTGGGCGGCGTCGAGCGCGACTACATGGAGCTGCGGTACGCGGGCGACGACCGCCTGTACGTGCCGATCGAGCAGGTCGACAAAGTCACGCGCTACCTCGCGCCGTCGGATCACATTCCTCGGCTGACGCGGCTGGGGACGCAGGAGTGGAACCACGCACGCGCGCGCGTGCGCGAGGCGGTCTCGATCGTCGCAGCCGACCTGCTGCGGCTGTACGCGGCGCGGCAGCTGCTCAACGGCCACGCGTTCCGCGAGGACACGCAGTGGCAGCAGGAGCTGGAGGCGGCGTTCCCGTACGAGGAGACCGACGACCAGCTGCGCGCGATCCGCGAGGTGAAGGCCGACATGGAGTCGCCGCGGCCGATGGATCGCCTCATCTGCGGCGACGTGGGCTTCGGCAAGACGGAAGTGGCGCTGCGCGCGGCGTTCAAGGCGGTGATGGACGGGATGCAGGTCGCGGTGCTGGTGCCGACGACGGTGCTGGCGCAGCAGCACGAGCGGACGTTCCGCGAGCGTCTGGCGGCGTTCCCAGTGCGCATCGAGTCGCTGTCGCGCTTCCGCTCGGATGGCGAGGCGAAGGACGTGATCGAGCGGCTCCGCGCGGGCGAGGTCGACATCGTGATCGGCACGCATCGACTGCTGCAGCAGGGCATCGAGTTCGCCAACCTCGGCCTGGTCGTCATCGATGAGGAACAGCGCTTCGGCGTCTCGCACAAGGAGCGGCTGAAGCGGATGCGGCTGGAGGTCGACGTGCTGTCGCTGTCGGCGACACCGATCCCTCGGACGCTGCACATGTCGCTGACCGGCATCCGTGACATGTCGACGATGGAGACGGCGCCGGTCGCGCGGCAGCCGGTGCAGACCTACGTCGCGGAGTGGGACGACGTGCTGGTGCGCGAGGCGGTGCTGCACGAGATGGAGCGCGGCGGCCAGGTCTACCTCGTGCACAACCGCGTCAACTCGATCGACCTGCTCGCGGAGAAGGTGCGCCAGCTGGTGCCGGAGGCGCGCGTCGTCGTCGGGCACGGGCAGATGTCGGACGTGGTGCTCGAAAAGGTGATGGAGCGGTTCGCGGACGGTGAGTTCGACGTGCTGCTGTGCACCACGATCATCGAGTCCGGCCTCGACATCCCGAACGTGAACACGCTGATCATTGACCGCGCCGACATGTTCGGCCTCGGCCAGCTGTACCAGCTACGAGGGCGGGTGGGGCGCAGCGCCCACCAGGCGTTCGCGTATCTGTTGCACTCGCGCGACCGCGTGCTGTCGGAGGTCGCGCAGCAGCGGCTGTCGACGATCTTCGAGGCGAGCGAGCTGGGGTCGGGGTTCCAGGTGGCGATGCGCGACCTGGAGATCCGCGGCGCGGGCAACCTGCTGGGGTCGGAGCAGAGCGGCCAGATCGCCTCGGTCGGGTTCGACCTGTACACGCAGATGCTGGCCGAGGCGGTCGACGGGATGCGCGTGAAGTCGCACCTGCCGAAGGTGGCGGCACCCGCCGCCGCGCCGAAACCGGTCGCGCCGGTCGCGCTCGACCTGCCGGCGAGCGCGTTCATCCCGGAGTCATACGTGCCGGAGATCGAGGCGCGACTGGCGCTGTACCAGCGGATCGCCTCGCTCACCTCGCTGGAGGAGGAGGCGGCGCTGCGGGCGGAGACGGCCGATCGCCTCGGCCCTTTGCCGGAGGCGATGGAGCAGTTCCTCGCGCTGGTGCGCATCCGCCTCGCGGCCTCCGAGGCGCGGGTGGCGGCGGTGCGGCTGGAGGAGGGCGACGTCGTGCTGACCTCGCGCGAGGAGTCGGCGTTCGGCGCACGGCCGCTGATCGGGCTGCCGCGCGAGGTGCGCGTGGGGCGCACGCAGCTGCGCGTCAGCCGCGCACAGCTGGGCGAGCGCTGGCTGGAGGCGGTGGAGGCACTGATTCGGCTGGTCGGTCGGGGAGTGGCGCCGGTCGGGGTGGGCTAGCGGGGGCGGTGCTCACGTACAGGTGAGTGCTGACAATCCGTCAGGTCGCCGATGTTCGGTACGTTGGACTCTCGACGGCTGTGCGCGTATCCGGCACTGTCGCGCGAACAGTCGAGAGGGGACGCGGATGCGGTCACGACTTCGAGCCGGTGTACATGTGGCGCTGGGTGGGCTGCTGGTGCTGGTGGCAATGGGTGGCTGGCAGGTCGCGGCGCGTGCGAGCGCGGCCTCGACACCTGCGGTGATCAGCGGCTGCTACGACGCGCCGGGAAGCGGCGGTCGGGACGACCGTGGCAAGAGCGACGACCGTGGCAAGGGCGACGACAGCGGCGGCGCGCTGCGCATCGTGCGTGGCGCGTCGGACTGCAAGCGTGGCGAGACCTTCATTCAGTGGAACCAGGCGGGTGTGCCCGGACCGCAGGGCGTGCCGGGGCCGACTGGGCCGACTGGGCCGGTGGGGCCCATGGGTGCGCTTCCGAGCGTGAGCTGCCCGACCGGCCAGTTCCTGACCGGCATTGCGGCCGGCGTGGCGCAGTGCGCGAGCACGTCAACAGTGAGCGGGTACGCGCTGTCGCTGATGGTGCAGGGTGACGGCACCGTCACGAGCAACCCGCCCGGCATCAACTGCACGGCGGCGGGCGGGACGTGTTCCGCGACGTTCGGAGCGGGGACGACCGTCGAGCTGTTCGCGCAACCCGCAGTCGGGGCGGAGTTCCTGCTGTGGTACGGGTCGGCGTGCGCGGGGAGCACGCTGCCCGCGTGTTCGGTCACGATGACAAGCACGCGGAACCTGACCGCGAGCTTCTCGGTTGCACCGCAGGCGGGCCTGTTCAAGGTCACGCCGGCTAACCCGATCGTCTTCGGCCCGGGCGCGACGAAGACGTACCAGATCACGAACGTGGGAACGGCGGCGAGCGGGCCGATCAGCATCTCGCTCTCGTCGCCGAACTTCCACATCGTGGGTGTGAACGGGTGCCAGGGCGTGTCGCTGGCGGTGGGCGCGAGCTGCTCGTTCGCGGTGACGTTCGTGCTGCCGCCAGAGGGTTTCCCCGTGTACTTCGAGGAGGCGGCGTTCGCGGTCGAGGCGCCGAACGCCCCGGTGCTGGTCGTAGCGATCTACGCGGAGTACCAGGCGTGATGCCGTTGTCGTAAGGCCGGCACGGATCGCGCAACCGCAGATGCAGACGAGGGCGAGCGTAGGCTCGCCCTCGCTATGTGGTGAAACATGAGAGGAGCCGGGCACCGTGCCCGGCTTCCTCTCGTGTGGGTGGGACCTGCGTACCTACTCCTCGGCGCTCGCGATGATGCGCCAGAGCTGTGCCGTGGGCGGGATGAGCGCGAACGCCCAGAGCGTGTAGGCAGCAGCGTGCCACATGGGCAGCGCCGCAGCGCCGGCGAAGATGCCGACCCAGAGCAGCAGGCAGCCCAGGTGCGTGGCCGCGAGGCTGAGCCATGAGCCGCCGAGGGTGGCATCGGCCTGGCCGAGCGCGGTGCGCGCCGCGAACGGGAGCAGCGCGAAGACGACCAGCATCAGCCATCCGTAGACGAGCGCCTGCGGCGCGTTGCCCTCGACCGTCCCGGCCGGGAAGCCGGGCACGCCAAGGATGAGAAGCGGCGCGACGATGACGGGTGCGAGGATCCAGATGTAGCCACTGAACAGGTGCCAGATGCCCGGCTCCCGCAAGATCCTGTTGCCGCGTAGCGGGACGACGGCGTTCGCGAGCAGCCACAGTGTGGCGGCGAGGTGCATGAGCAGGCCGGGGACGATCACCCAGAGGGAGCCGATCCACGGCCCGACGACGAGTCCGAGTGCACCGAGCGTCATGAGCCAGAACGTGGGACGGATCGCGCCGGGCCATGCGAGCGGACGCCCGGCCCACCGCGGGTACAGGTCGACGAGGAGGCCTGCGAAGACGAGGGACATGAGCCCCCAGTTGTTTGCGTGGATGTGCGCCTCCAGCGGCGTCTTGATGTGGAGCCAGCGCGCCCAGTCGAAGAACAGGCCGGTGCCGATGGTGATCCCTACCAGGAAGAAGGCCAGGCCGGCGAGGTAGAACCAGCGCCCGGTCATCGGTGCGCCGGGGGTGGCGGTGGCGGAGACCGCGCTCAACTCCGTGAACAGAGAGATGGTCGCGAGGGTGATCAGGGTGCCGCCGGTGTAGACCATCGCCGCGTTGGTGAGCGGGATGCCGGCGATCAGCGCGATCAGGCCTGCGTTCAGCAGCGCCCAGGTGCGCCAGTTGGGGCGTGGGCGCGCCGGTCGCGCGACGATGAGCGGCAGCAGCCCGAAGACGACCTCGGTCGCCATGCCGAGGGTGATGAAGTGGACGCGCAGCCAGCGCAGACCGGTGATCGGCGCGAGGAGGTTCGCGTGGATGAGGGCCGCATCGGCGGCCTCCAGACCGGCGACCACGGCGAACAGCGCAGCCATGACGATGTACGGATTCATGCCAACCTCCCGGGTGTGTCCCGGGTAGCATGGCGGCGGTGCGGTCGCGGGTGCGACGACTTTTGTCGGTTTTCGCGGCGGACACGGGGGTGCGGTGATGATCGAGCAGGCCGACGGAACCGGCGGCGTGGCGTTGCGGGAGCAACTGGCGCGGATCCCGTTCTTCGCACACCTCGATGATGCGGTGCTGGGGGAGCTGGTGAGCGCGGCGGTGCCTCGCGAGTTCGCGCGGGGCGCAGTGATCTTCGCGGAGGGCGAGCCGTCGCGCGGACTGCTGGTGATCGAGCGCGGACAGGTGAAGATCGTGAAGTCATCCGCCCAGGGGCGGGAGCACATCCTGGAGCTGCTGGGTGCCGGGCAGCCCGCGAACGCGGTGTCGGTGTTCACTCGCCACCCCAGCCCGGCGACCGCGATCGCGCTGGAGCCGACGCTGGGCTGGCTGCTGCCGCGCACCGCGGTGCTGGAGACGCTGCGCGCGCACCCGGCGTTCGCGGAGCGGGTGATCGAGGACATGGCCGATCACATGGTGCGGCTGGTCGAACTGGTCGCTGACCTCTCGCTTCGATCCGTGACGCAGCGGCTGGCGAAGCTGCTGCTGGATAGCGCGGTGGACGGGGTGGTCGCGCGGCCTCGCTGGTACACGCTGCCGGAGTTGGCATCGAGGCTGGGCACGGTGCCGGACGTGGTGCAGCGCGCGCTGGGACGACTGAGCGAGGACGGGGTGGTGACGGTGTCGCGTCGCGAGATCCGGATCGCGGATGCCGCTGCGCTGGCGCGCGCGGCGGAGTAGCGACGAGCCGGGTGCGCCAGTGCCTTTGGCTACTCCTCCGGGTAGGTGATGCTGGACCAGGCCTCGCCGTCCAGGCCAGCGTCGATGCGGTTGCCGAAGAGGTCGTGGTAGGTGATGTGGGCGCCGAGGAAGTAGAGGATGCCGGCGCGCTCCTCGGCTGCGGCCCATGCGCCGTAGAACCAGACGGTGCCGATCTGCTCGGCGGCGATCGCGTGCAGGTCGCCGGTGGGGTGCGGCCGATCCTCGTCGTTGGCGAAGGCGGCGCGCACCATCTGGTCGGCGTACCAGCGTGGGACGAGCGGCCACTCCGCCGGCTCCTCGATCAGGCGGCCCTCGACGGTGATGTCGAGGGCGGGGCCGCTGCCGATGTTCTCCAGGGTGACGCCCAGCCAGTTGGTGCCGCGGACGGCGAGCGCGTTGCGCACCACCAGGTAGGGCCGGTGCGCGCCCTCGCGCTGGGTGCGGGCGTCTGCAAGGCGGTGGCGGAGCTCGAAGGCCACCCAGCCGCTGGCGAGCGCGACGACGCCGGAGAGCATGGCGATGGCGAGCGCGGAGCGGTCGGGGCGTGCGGGTACAGCGGGCCGCCCGCGGAGGGCATCGAGCGCAGCGACGAGACGGGCACGTGCGTCCTCCATGCGTCGAGTGTGGGGTGGGGCGCAACGCACCTGCGTGACCCGTTTCTGTATCGAGCGGCCTCGCAGGCTCGTATCCTCAGCGCATGGGAACTGTGCGGGCGGTGCTGTTCGACTTCGACGGGACGCTGGGGCGCTACCGGCCCTCGCACCTGGAGCTCTACGTGCAGGTGGCCGCAGCGCATGGCATCGACGTGACGGTCGAGGCGCTCCGCGGTGCCGTCGACGCCGGATGGGCGCCGTGGGAGACCGCGTACGGCGTCGACCACTCGGCGCACTCCGCCGACGAGGCGGCGTTCGCGGCGATCCGCGCGCAGCTGCACATCGGGCGGTACCTCGGCGCGGGCGTGCAGGCGCCGGCCGAGGCGCTGCAGGCGGCGGCGGACGAGCTGGTGGTGGCGGAGGCGGCTGCCGAGCACTTCGCGCTGTTCGAGGACACGGTGCCGGCGCTCGAGCGCGTGCGTGCGGCCGGGCTGCGCTCCTACATCGTGTCGAACCACATCTGGCGGCTGCCGGAGGTGATCGCGGCGCTGGGGCTCTGGCGCGCGGACGGCGGCGGCCTGATCGCCGAGGTGATGACGAGCGCGCGCGTCGGCTACCGCAAGCCGCACCCTCGGATCTTCGAGGCGGCGGCGATGATGGCGGGCGAGGCGGTTGGGGCGCTGCTGTACGTGGGCGACAACGTGGCGCATGACGTGGAGGGCGCGCGCGCCGTGGGGATGCGCGCGGTGCTCATCGATCGCGACGGGAAGCACGAGGGACTGGCGGGCGTGGACATCGTCCGCTCCTTGATGGAGGTGCCGCTGTGATGGCGTTCGGACTGGTGCCGGTGCAGGAGGATGATCTCAACGAGCTGTACGCGATGTTCAACGCGTACTGGACGGAACTCGAAGCCTTCGACCCGCTGGCGGAGATGCTGGCCGAGGCCGATCGCCGCCAGGAGATGGTGGAGGACGCCGAGGACCAGGAGTGGCTGTGGATCGAGCTCGATGGCGCGCACGTCGGCTTCATGATGC
>JBAYUZ010000060.1:0-12548 GCA_041674885.1 Dehalococcoidia bacterium | reverse complement strand
GCGGGCTACCTCCCTACGCTGCGTGAGGTCAGGGAGGCACGCCTTGAGTCAGTTCCCGCGCTCGCTCCTCGCACTGTGGCAATCGCTGCCGGTCGCGCGTCGCGCGCTGCTGCTCGGCATGCTCGGATCGCTCGCCGGGATCGGCGTCGTCCTGTACTCGTGGTCGACGACGGTCGCGTACGTTCCCCTGTACTCGGGCCTCGCTGCTGCGGATAGCGCGGGCATCGTCGAGCAGCTGCGGTCGAAGAACGTGCAGTTCAAGCTCGAGACCGGCGGCTCCACGATCCTGGTGCCGCAGAGCAGCGTCGACCAGCTGCGCCTCGACTTCGCCGCGCAGGGGCTGCCGCAGGGCGGCAACGTCGGCTTCGAGCTGATGAACGGCAATGGCTTCACCGCTACGGACTTCGTGCAGCGCCTGAACTTCCAGCGCGGCCTGCAGGGTGAGCTCCAGCGCACGATCGAGTCGTTGAGCGCCGTCGAGCGCGCGCGCGTGCACATCGTCATCCCGGAGAAGTCGCTCTTCCTGAAGGATCAGACCTCACCGACCGCCTCGGTCGTGCTGAAGCTGAAGCCGGGGCAGCGCCTCGATCAGCGCGAGGTGCGCGGCGTCGCCCACCTGGTCGCCGGCGCCGTTGAGGGGCTGAAGGACGAGCAGGTCTCGATCCTCGACACCTCCGGCAGCGTGCTGTTCGACGGCACGCAGCTGGCCGCCGAGGGCTTCGGCGCCTCGGCGTCGCAGCTGGAGATGCAGCAGAACTACCAGCGATCCGTGGAGCAGGGCATCCAGCAACTGCTCGATCGCACGCTCGGCCCGGGCCGCGCCTCGGTGAAGGTCGCGGCCACGCTGAACTTCGACCGCCAGGAGACGACCAGCGAGCAGTACACGCCCGGCACGACGCCGAACGCGCCGCCGATCGCGCGCTCTTCGTCCACCACGACCGAGTCGTACAAGACCAACGGCGGCGCGGGCGGCGGCGCCGTCCCGGGCGCGGCCGCGAACATCCCCGGTGCGCTCACGCCGCCGCAGGCGGCGAGCGGTGGCACCAGCGGCACCGACTACACGCGTTCCGAGACGACCTCCAACTTCGAGGTCGGCAAGATCGCGACGAAGAACGTGCAGGCGCTGGGCGCCGTGAAGCGCATGTCGATCTCGCTGCTCCTGGACGACAAGGTGCCGGAGGACAAGGTGGGGCCGCTGCAGGACGCCGTGAAGGCGGCCGCTGGCCTGGACCAGCAGCGAGGCGACACGATCGCTGTCGGGCGGCTGCCGTTCGACCGCACCGCGATCGATGAGGCGAACGCGGCCTTCGCCGCCGACGCGTCGCAGGACACGCTCATCGGCTACGCGCGCATCGCGCTCCCGATCGTCGCGCTCATCATCGGCTTCCTGCTCTTCCGCATGCTCGTGCGCTCCGTGACCGCGCGCTCGGACGCGTATCGCTTCCTGGAGCTGCAGGGCGCGAACACACCGATGCTCTCCGCAGCCACCTCGGCAGGTGCGCTCCAGGCGGCGATGCCGGTGATCCGCGCGCTCCCCGCGCCGCCCCAGGTGGAGGAGGCGCGCAGCGAGATGGAGGACCGCGTCGGCTCGTTGATCGGGAGCCAGCCGCAGATCGTCACCGACGTGATGCAGGCGTGGCTGAAGGAAGACATGTGACCCGGCCTGCGCTAATGGAGTCCGCCTGTGCCGCCTGAGAAGAAGCCGGCCACCGCCACCAAGGAGCCGAATGCGAAGACGTCCGGGCGCAAGCGCGCCGCGGCGTTGCTCATCGCGCTCGGCCCCGACATGTCCGCGCAGATCCTCCGGCAGCTGCCGGAAGAGGACGTGGCGCAGATCACGTGGGAGATCGTGGGCATCGGTCAGCTCTCGCCGCAGGAGCGCGAGGAGATCCTCGCGACGTTCTACGCGACGGCGCTCGGCCGCGACTTCGTCTCCATCGGTGGCGTCGACTACGCGCAGACGATGCTGGAGAAGGCGTTCGGCAAGCAGCGCGCCGCCGAGTTCGTCGGGCAGCTGGAGCGCACCTCGCGCGCGACGCCGTTCGCGTTCCTGCGCCAGGTGGAGACGAAGGACCTGGTCAACTTCCTGCGCGGCGAGCACCCACAGGTGACCTCGCTGATCCTCGGCTACCTGCCGTCGGAGCAGGCGTCCGCCGTGCTGCAGTCGCTGCCGTCGGAGCTGCAGGCGGAGATCGCCGTGCGCATCGCGATGATGGAGCGCACGAGCCCGGACATCGTGCGCGAGGTGGAGGACGCGATGCGCAGCCGCCTCGGCTCCGTGTTCACGCCTCGCCAGCAGGACATCACCGCCGCCGCCGGCGGCATCGACGCGGTGGTCGAGGTTCTGCGCAAGGTCGACCTCGCGACGGAGAAGACGATCCTCGACGGGCTGGAGAACACGGCGCCGGAGACCGCGAACGAGATTCGCAAGCGCATGTTCGTGTTCGAGAACATCACGCTCCTCGATGACCGCGCGATCCAGCGCGTGCTGCGCGAGGTGGACAGCAAGGACCTCAGCGTCGCGCTCAAGGGCTCGACGGAGGAGGTACGCACGCGCGTGATCGGCAACATGTCGGAGCGCGCCGGGAAGATGCTGCAGGACGACATGGCCGCGCTCGGCCCCGTCCGCCTGCGGCACGTGGAGGAGGCGCAGGGCCGCATCGTCGCGATCATCCGACGCCTGGAGGAGGCCGAGGAGATCTTCGTGATGCGCGCCGGCGAGGCCGACCTTGTCGTCTAGGAACCCGATCATCCGGTCTACGCGCTCCGAGCAGGAGTACATCGTCCACCTCGACGGGCGCATCCAGGAGGGCACGCCGCCGCCGCCGATGGCGCCCGAGGCGATCGCGGAGACCGAGGGCGCCGCTGACCTGGTCGAGGAGGCGCGACGCCGCGCCGATGAGCTGATCGCCGAGGCGTCCACCGAGATCGCGGACGTGCGCGCGGAGGGTTACCGCATCGGTCGCGAGTCGGGCTACAGCGCCGGCATGGCCGCTGCGCGTACCGAGCTCGCCGATGCGCTGATGGTCGTGCAGGCCGCCGCGCTCTCCGCGCAGCGCGTGCGCGACCAGCTGCTCGCCTCCACCGAGCACGAGATCGTAGAGCTGGTGATCGAGTCGGTGCGCACGGTCATCGGCACGCGCGTGGAGACGGACCCAGCCTTTGTGCTACAGACCGTCGAGCACGCGATGCAGCGGCTGGGCAACCAGAACGTCGTGCGCCTGCGCGTGAACCCGGCCGACCTCTCGGTGGTGACGAGCCACCTCGACACCCGCAATGGCGCGGTGCAGCCGTTCGAGGTGTTCGGTGACGGCAGCATCGGCATCGGTGGCTGCATCATCGACACTGCGGCCGGCGAGATCGATGCACGCCTCGACGTGCAGATGGAGGCGCTCACGCGCGCACTGCGGACGGCGGTGCCGGATGCTGCCTGAGCCGACGCTCACCGAGGCCGAACTCCGCGTCGACTACGGGCGCTACCGTGCGATCGTGCAGGGCCTCGACACCGTGCGTGTGACGGGGCGCGTGCAGCAGGTCGTGGGGCTGTCGATGGAGGTCGATGGCCTCTCGGCACGCCTCGGCGATGTCTGCTCGATCGAGCGGGTCGGCGAGCCGCCGATCCAGGCGGAGATCGTCGGTTTCCGCGAGGGGCGCACGCTCGTCATGCCGTTTGGGGACGTGCGCGGCATCCAGACCGGCGCGCGCGCCATCTCGCAGGCGGAGCAGTTCCGCGTGCCGGTCGGCAACACGCTGCTCGGTCGCGTCCTCGATGGCCTCGGCAGCCCGATCGACGGGCTCGGGCCGCTCGCCGCGCCGATGCGTCCGCCGTTCGCGAGTGCCACGCCCAACGTGCTCTCGCGTCGTCCCATCGACACACCGCTCACGACGGGCGTGCGCGCGATCGACGGCCTGCTCACGTGTGGGCAGGGGCAGCGCATCGGCATCTTCGCGGGCTCCGGCGTCGGCAAGAGCACCGTGCTCGGCATGATCGCTCGCCACGCCTCATCCGATGTGAACGTGATCGCGCTCATCGGCGAACGCGGCCGCGAGGTACGCGAGTTCATCGAGCGCGATCTCGGCCCGGCCGGCCTCGCGCGTAGCGTCGTCGTCGTCTCGACTTCGGACGAGCCGGCGCTGCTGCGCATGAAGGCAGCCTGGGTCGCCACGACGATCGCCGAGGAGTTCCGCGACCGCGGCCTGGGCGTGACGTTGATGATGGACTCGGTCACGCGCTTCGCGATGGCGCAGCGCGAGATCGCGCTCGCGACCGGCGAGCCCCCGGCGGTGAAGGGCTACACGCCCTCCGTGTTCGCGACGCTCTCGAAGCTGCTGGAGCGCACCGGAACTGGCGTGCAGGGTGCGATCACCGGCTTCTACACGGTGCTCGTCGAGGGTGATGATCTCTCGGAGCCGATCGCCGATGCGGTGCGCGGCACGCTCGACGGCCACATCGTGCTCAGCCGTGCGCTGGCCGCACAGAACCACTACCCGGCGATCGATGTCCTCGGCAGCGTCTCGCGCGTGATGCCGAGCATCACGCCGCCGGAGCACCGCGACGTTGCGGGACGCCTCCGCGCGCTGCTCGCGACGTACGAGCGCGCGCGCGACCTCGTGACGATCGGCGCCTACGAGCGTGGCACCGACGCCCAGCTGGATGAGGCGTTGAACCGTCTTCCCGCGATGGAGGCGTTCCTGCGCCAGCGCTCCGACGAATGGGACACGCTCGACGACACGCTGGCGCAGATGCGCGCCGCAGTGGAGGGGTAGCGACCGATGGCGAAGTTCCGGTTGCAGACCGTGCTCGATCTCAAGCAGCGCCTCGAGGACGCGCAGCAGCGCGAGCTGGGAATGCTCACGCAGCAGCGCCTGCGCGCGGAGGAGGCGCTGCAGTACCTGGCGGCGCAGGAGCGGGAGCAGGAGGAGGCGCTCGCGTCGCGTGTGCACGGCGGTCGTCTGCACATCGACGAGGTGCGGAGCGCGATGTCGTACATCGATGGCGTGCGCGCCTCGATCGTCGCGCAGCGCGACCGCGCGGCCGAGTTGGAGGCGCGCATCCGCGACAGCCGCACGCGCCTCACGGAGATCGCGCGCGAGCGGAACGTGCTGGAGCGCCTGCGCGAGCGGCACACCGAAAGCGAAGCAGTCGAGTCTGGACGGCGCGACCAGCGCGCGGCCGATGAGCTCACCAGCCAGCGCTACGCGCGGCAGGCGTGGGAGGTATAGCGATGCAGATCATGGACAGCGGTGCGATTCGGACGGCCCGCACGGCCCTTGGTGGGCTCGCGCGGCGGCACGAGGCGATCAGCTCCAACATCGCCAACATCGACACCCCGGGCTACCAGCGCCGGGCCGTCGACTTCGAGCAGGCGCTCGCGGGCGAGCTGGGGACGAGCGGTGGCAGCGTGCACCTCGATCGCACCGATCCGCGGCACCTGCTGCCCGGCGGGCAGGGTGGCGTGCACCCCGGCGGCGGGCCGACGCGTGAGGCGATCTCGGAACGCAACGACGCCAACAGCGTGAGCATCGACGAGGAGATGACGAACCTCGCCGAGACGCAGATTCGCTTCCAGGCGCTCTCGCAGACGCTCGGCCAACGCATCGGCACGCTGCGCTCCGTGATCCGGGGCCAGTAGGAGGCGCACGATGGGACTCATTCGCAGCCTGCAGATCTCAGGGAGCGCGCTGCTGGCGCAGCGGCTTCGCATGGACGTGGTCGCGAACAACGTCGCGAACATGAACACCACGCGCACCGCCGAGGGTGGCGGGCCGTACAAGCACGCCTCCGTGCGCTTCGAGGAGGCACGACCTGGCGGTGCGTTCTCGGCGGCGCTCGGACGCGCTGCGGATGGCGGCGCCGGTGGCGGCGTGCGCGTCGCGGCGATCGTCGAGGATGACGCGCCCGCACGACGCGTGCACGACCCCCAGCATCCGGACGCCGACGAGAACGGTGACGTGCTCATGCCGAACATCGATGTCGTGTCGGAGATGACGGACATCGTCTCCGCCCGCCGCGCGTACGAAGCGTCCGTGACGGTGATGAACGCCGCGAAGGCGATGGCGCTGCGCGCGCTCGATATCGGGCGCAGCTAGGCCAGGAGGATCGCGATGAGCATCAGTGGGATTCCCGGCGGCATCGGTGGCATCTCGCCCGGTGCGGCGCACACGCCGGTCGGCGCAGGCGCGAACAGCCGCGAGGCGAACGACGCCTTTGGCGGCCTGCTCGCCTCGCTGACCGGTTCGCAACAGGCGGCTGACAAGGCGGTCGGTGACATCGCCGTCGGCGGTCAGAACGATCTGCATGACGCTGTGCTGTCGGTGCAGATGGAGTCGCTGACGTTCGACCTCGCGGTGCAGATCCGCAACCGCCTGGTGGATGCCTACCAGGAGATGTTCCGGATGTCTGTCTAGCCGAAGTAGTGCAAACGCTGATGCGATCCCGCATCGGCGACGCGCAACATCGAGTGGCGCTCATGGATCGAGCGCACGCATGCAGTGCCCGGCCGAGGTCATCGAACGACCTCGGGTGCGGCGCAGGGAAGGAGCCCGAGCGTATGGCCATCGATGCCATCGCGATGCCCGGGGCGCCGCCGATCGCGGCGGGACCGCCTGAGACGCCGGTTGCTGCCGGTTCGCCTAGCGGCGACGGCAAGACGTTCTCCGATGTGATCGCCTCGGCGATGGAGCAGCCTGCTGCCCCGGCCGAGGGTGCGAAGACCGCCGCCGAGGTGGTTGCTCCGCCGATGCCCGCGGTGGACCTCGCCGCGCTGCTGGTGGACGGCGACGCGACCTTCGACGGGGATCAGCAGGTCGCTCCGATCACCCTCGACCTTCGGCCGGACCGCGATGCGGGAGCCGAGGATGTGACTGCCGCGCTGGCGGCGCTGATGTTCGGCGGTGTGCTGCCGCGGCCGATCGCCGCGACGGAGCCGACTGCCGGTGGTATCGCCTCGACTCCGGTCGCGGCTGTGGCGGCTGCCACGACGACGCTGCCGCTCACCGCGGCGAGCGAAGCTCCGGCGGCCGCAGCTGCGGCACCGGTCATCGCCGCTGTCGCAGCTGCGGCGCCGGAGAGCGCATCGGTACAGCTCGATGGGCCTGTGTCGGAGTACGGCTGGCGGCCCACGTCCGCCACGAAGCCGGCGACCGCACCACAGGCGACACCTGCGGTCGAGGTTGCGCCTGTTGACGCTCCGGTCGTGGCCGCGCAGGCACCCGCGCCTCGCCTCGATGCAGACGCGAGCGAGGCCGCAGCGGCGTCGACTGAGCAGCCGATCGAGATCACCTCGGTCGCCGCTGAGGCAGTCGAGGCCGCGCCGGAGCCGCGTGAGCCGCGTGCGGAGCGCACCGACGACACGACGGGGCTGACGCCCTTCGCGTCGACGGTGGTCGAGGCGCGCGCGCCGCAGGTGACGGAGACGAGCACCACGCTCACGGTGGACGCCGCCGACGGCCCGCAGCTCGCGAGCAACATCGCGGACACGGTGCAGGCAGCGGCGCTCCGTGATGAGCGCGAGCTGCGCATCGCGATCAACCCGCCCGACCTCGGGCAGCTCACCGTGCACATCACGGAGCACGCCGAGGGTGGTGTTACGGTCGCGATCCAGGCGTCGTCCTCGGAGGCGCACGACCTGCTGCAGCAGCACCTGCCCGCGTTGCGGACGGGGCTGGAGCAGCGCGACGTGCGCGTGGAGCGGCTGCACGTGGAGCAGCAGGCGCCGTCGGCCGGTCTCGGCTGGGCGGACGGCGGACAGCAGCGTTCGAACGGCGGGCGCGATGCATGGGCGTCGCGTGACGAGTCGCCCTGGTCGCCGATCGCGGCGATGGGCGGCGTGCGCTCGACCGCCGCAAGCACATCGCGCGGCCCGGCCGAGGCCGGTCGCGTGGACCTGCGGGCGTAAGGGAGGCCGACATGCAGGTGAACACGACGAACCTGGGCAAGGGCCTTGCGGACATCCGGTCGCCGGGCAGTCAGCTGCCCAACTCGACGCCCACGATGTCGCAGCAGGACTTCCTGAAGTTGATGGTGCTGCAGATGCAGAACCAGAACCCGATGGAGCCGCAGGACAACAGCCAGATGATCGCGCAGCTGGCGTCGTTCCAGACGCTGACCGCGATGGAGGAGATGTCGACGGCGCTGAAGGCGCTGGCGCAGGTGAGCCAGCTGGCGAGCGCGAGCTCGCTGGTCGGCCGCACGGTGCAGGCGACCGTCCCGCAGTCCGCAGACCCGAAGACCGGCAAGCCGCGTCCGTCGGAGCAGGTCACGGGCATCGTCAGCAGCGTCACGTTCGACTCTGCGGGCGCCGCATCGGTGCACATCGGGAACCGCTCGTTCCCGGTAGCGCAGGTGCAGGAGGTTCGGTAGCGATGGCAGAGGTCATCAACGGCCTCGGCCCGGCGCAGCTCGCGGCGCGTGAGCTTGCGGCCTCGGCGGGCGCTCCGCGTCCCGCGGGTGCCGAGGCGTTTCGCAGCGTCCTCGACCGCACGCCGGGCGGCGTCGCGTTCTCCGGGCACGCGGCGCGGCGCATGGAGCAGCGCGGCGTGCATCTGGACGAGGCGCACCTGCGGCGCATCGACTCGGCAGTGGATCAGGCGCAGGCCAAGGGATCGCGAGACTCGCTGATCCTCATGGACGACCTCGCGCTGGTTGTCAGCATCACCAATCGCACGGTCGTCACGGCCGTGGATCAGGCCAGTCAGAAGGAGCACGTCTTTACCAACGTGGACAGCGTCGTGATCGCGCCCTAGCGCGCGAGGCCAGCGAGGAGGCGACTCCACCTCGCTGGGTAATCAATCAACAGGTGTGCGGCTGGACCTTCCAGGGGGCCGCACATGAGCACCGGTACCCCCGGGGAAGGTTGGGCTACTCACTATGATGCGAGCCATGTTCGCGGCCATCGCTGGTCTGCGGAACCACATCACCTACATGGACGTGGTCGGCAACAACATCGCGAACGTGAACACGACGGCGTTCAAGGCGTCGCGCGTCACGTTCCAGGACATGATGTCCCAGACGCAGACCGGCGCCAGCGCGCCGACCGAGAACCGCGGCGGCACGAACCCGATCCAGGTCGGCCTGGGCATGACCCTTGGTGGTGTGGACGTGCTGCAGGCGCAGGGCTCGCTGCAGAGCACGGGCAAGCTGACCGACTTCGCGATCCAGGGCAACGGCTTCTTCATCCTTCGTGACGGTGCCCGCGAGTTCTACTCGCGAGACGGTGCGTTCGACGTCGCCGTCTCCGGCGAGATGGTGAACCCGACCAATGGCTTCAAGGTGCAGGGCTGGAGCGCGGATCCCAGCGGCGCCATCGATGTGACCAGCCCGGTCGGCGCGATCAACATCCCGTTCGGCCAGGCGATCGCCGCCCAGCCGACGACCGATGTGACCTTCGCGGGCAACCTCGACGCGCGGCTGGCGACAGGCGCGACGATCGCGACCACCGTCGACATCTTCGACTCGCTCGGTGCGGCGCACCCGGTGACGGTCACGTTCACCAAGAACGCGGCGCCGAACACCTGGGACATCGCCACCTCCAGCTCCGACACGAACGTGACCGGCGTAGTGCCCGCGCCCGCGCAGATCGTCTTCGACAACGCCGGTGTGCTGCAGACGCCGGCCGCGCCGACGCCGCTGGCGCTCACGACGACGCTGGCCGCGGCCTCGGGCGCGGGGAGCCCGGTCACCAGCGACATCAAGATCTCCTCGATCACCCAGTTCGCGACCTCCGGGCAGATGTCGGCGACGTTCAACAACGGCTACTCGGCCGGTTCGCTCGTCTCGTTCTCGGTCGGCCCCGGCGGCGACATCACCGGCATCTTCTCCAATGGCACCAACCGGCCGCTGGGCCAGATGGCGATGGCGCTGTTCACCAACGCCGGTGGTCTGCAGCGTGCCGGTGCGAACAACTTCGAGGCGACCTCCAACTCCGGCATCCCGATCATCGGCACCCCGGGCACGGGCGGCCGTGGCTCGGTCGGCACCGGCGTGCTGGAGGGCTCCAACACCGACCTCGCGCGTGAGTTCACGAACGTCGTCATGGCGCAGCGCGGCTTCCAGGCGTCGAGCAAGGTGATCAGCACCGCCGACGAGATCCTGCAGGATCTGGTGAACCTCAAGCGCTAAGCATGACGTACCCCTGCGCGAGCAGGGGCACGCTGCCGAGGATCAGGGCAAGGACACGAGGCGGCCGCCGTGCCGCCTCGTGCCATCTGCGACGCGCCCGCAGGAGGAACCATGGGCCACGAAGAGCATCCCGCGCTGCACCGCTTCCGGCGGGAGTTGCAGGCCGGCGCCACTGTGTACGAACAGGGGACCGTGCTGCCGGAGTTCTTCGTGCTCGTCTCCGGGCGCGTGGTGTTCGAGGTGCTGGACGCGCTGGGCGCGCGCACGACCGTCGGCGAGGTGCTGGCGGGCGGCACGTTCGGGCTCGTGAGCGCGTTCGCCGGCCGACCAACCTCGGCCGCCGCGCGGACGGTCACGCGGACCGAGTTGCTGGCGGTGCCGGTCGTGGAGGCAGTCGAGGCGTTCGGCGAGGTGCCGGAGCTTGCCGTCGCGATCATCTGCCAGTTCGCGGAAGAGCGGCTGGCGCCGCCGATCGCCGCGCCGAACCTCGATGAGGTGGCGCTGGAGCCGGAGCCGCCCTCGCTGCTGCCGCTGAACGTGCTGATGGATGACGAGCAGGAAGCCGCGCCCGTCACGGCCCAGGCACCGGTGATCGCCGGCTTCAACGAGCTCTGGTTCTTCGCCGACGACGTACAGTGCCCCGTCTGTCGCAACGGCTTCGGGTACCTGCGCGTGCGGGCGAGCGCCGTGCGACCCGCCCACCGCGACACCGACTTCCGGATCGCCTACAAGACCGTCGATCCGAGCCTCTACGCGGTCTCCGTCTGTCCGCACTGTGCCTATGCGGCGTACGTGGAGGACTTCACCGACGTGGACGCGGAGGAGCGCCGCGCGCTGCAGGCGACGCGTGCCGAGCGGCAGGCACAGCTCACGCATCCGCTGGTCGGCGAGCGCACCGTGGAGGACGCGGTCGTCTCGCTGCGGCTCGCGCTCGACTGCGCGCGGGTGCGGGGCAGCGGGCCGCGTCGCATCGCCGGGCTGCTCCACCGCCTCGCGTGGCAGGAGCGCACGCGCGGCGACGTCGAGGCCGAGCGCGCGCTGCTGCAGGACGCGCACGCCGAGTACGTGCGCGTGTACGAGCAGGATCCCGATATCCAGGACGCCTCCGCGATGCGCGTCGCGTACCTCATCGGTGACCTCGCGCTGCGCCTCGGTGAGATCGATGAGGCACGGCGTTGGCTGCTGGAGTGCGTGAGCATGAAGACCGCCGCGCGCCAGGAGGGCCTGCTCCGCATGGCGCGCGAACGGCTGGACACCGCACGAGGGGCGCACGGTGGGCTGGCCCGCTCCGCGTAGTGCCCGCGGCGCGGCGCGCGCGCTACTGATCGTGGCGGTCGCGCTGTTGCTGGCGTGGTCGCTGCCGGTCGAGGCGGCGCCGCACGGCGTTGCCGCACCCGGCCTCGCTGTTCCCGAGGGTGAGCATCGACTGCTCGTGATCGCCGACCTGCGCGGGCAGGCGCTCCTGCTCCTCGACCCCGCCGCACCCGAGGCTGCGCGGCGCATCCCGCTCCCCGGCGGCCCGCACGAGCTGGTGCTGCTGCCGGACGGCCGCGTCGCGGCCTCGCTGGAGCAGTCCGGCACGTTGGCGGTCGTCGACCCCGGCAGCGGTGCCGTGGAGATCGTCTCGCTCGGCGGTGTGCCGCACGGCCTTGCGCTGCGCGATGGCGTGCTGCACGTCACCGACCGCGAGCACGGCACGGTGCGTCGACTGCGCCTCGATGGGTGGATCGAGGAGGCGCCGATCCCGGCAGGCATGTGGCCGCACGCGGTCGCGCTACTGCCGGACGGCGGGCTCGCCGTCGCCGACGCTGCCACCTCCACGCTGCGCATTGCTGGCCGCGCGCTCGCGACCTCCGAACTGCCGGAGACGGTGGCGATATCGCCCGATGGCACGCGGATCGCGACGGCTGGCGCGTTCGGCGACAGCGTCGAGGTATTCGACGACGCGGGCACGCTGCTGATGCGCGTGCCGGTCGGGGGCCGGCCGGTACGCGTCGCGTTCTCGCCTGCCGGTGACCAGATCGCGGTTGCGCTCTCCGCGCAGGGTACGGTAGCGCTGCTGGATGGTCGTGGCGGTGTGCGTCGTGTCGAGGTCGGTGGGCTGCCGGACGGGCTGCACTACGACGGCACAACGCTGTACGCGGGCGATCTCTCCGCCGGACGGCTCATGGTGATCGACGCGCGCGCTGCGCGTGTGACCGAGGTGCTGGGCGCGGGCAGCGAGGTGCGGAGCACAGGGACCATGCTCACGCTGGCGCACCGCGGTGTCGTGGCAGGCCTCGTGTGCCCGCTCGTGCGACAATAGGAGACAGAACCCGCCGACGACGAGGGACTGCGCCCGCGTGATTGCCGAACCCTGTGCGCACTCGGGAGGGCTGTTCCGCGGCTCGTGCGGAGCCGTGGCCATCGCCGAGTGCGTGTACTGCGG
>JBAYUZ010000059.1:0-12570 GCA_041674885.1 Dehalococcoidia bacterium | reverse complement strand
GCGTTGCCGTCCGCGATCAGCGCATCGAGGCGGGCCCGCAGGCGGTAGTGGGGCGCCATGCCGACGGCCTCACGGGAGCCCTCGACCTCCAGCAGCAGCTCGCCACTGTCGCCGTAGAGCAGCGGGGCGCGCTCGTCGCCACCGGTGCGGAAGCCGATCAGCTCGCAGCAGCGCAGGACGGCGGGAAGCAGGCCGTACGGGCCCTCGCGCCAGAGAACGTCACGGAGGGTGCCAAGGCGGTCGCGCTCGGCCTCGGCGGCGGCGGCGCGCTCATGGGCGCGGTCAGCCAGGTCGCGGGCGACGATCGCGTCCTCGTTCGCGCGGGCGTAGCCGGGGACGGCGCCCGGGCTGAGCCAGTACGGCTCGCGGTCGTCGAGCGCCGGGGTGGCGAGCAGGTCGCCGATGCCGCCGACGATCGCCGCGCCCATGTCGGTGACGCTGGCGTAGGGGCCCGGCGCAGGCAGGAACACGATGCGGCCGCCGAGGGCGGCGAACTCGACGCCGGCCGGGGAGCCGCCGCCCGTGCGCGCGAAGATGTGCGCAGCGCGGTTCGCGGTGAGCGCGGCGAAGGCGGGCGTGCGCTCCTCGAACACCGCGCGGTAGCGGACGTTGCTGCGGACGGCATCGATGTAGCGCGCGAACGGGTGCGCGTGGTCGCTGAGGGCGACGGACTCGCCCTCGGCCCACTGGAGCAGCGGGGACATCCAGGCAACGCCGGCAGGGGCGGGCAGGAAGCAGTAGCGGTCTGCCCCCGGGAAACCGAGCACGCCCGGCATCGTCGCCTGCACCGAGGCGAAGACGACGACCACGCCGCCGCGCTCCAGCACCCGCGTGGTCTCGTCCAGGCGGCGGCGCAGCACCTCCGTCAGGGCGATGCCGTCGCCGGCGGTCTGGCCGTTCACGACGCGGAGGTTGCTGTAGGTCAGGTGCTCTGCCCGCGCCTCCACGATGTCCTCGACCACCTCGACGATGCCGGCGGGGTCGATGATCACGGCGTCGAAGTCGGAGAAGGCGGGCGCGTTGCAGACGGTGTGGTTATCGATCGACTGGTGCGCCAGCGGGCGACCGACGGAGAGGATGCGCACAGGGACCTCGCTTCGGAGTGGTGGCGCGCGTACGGGCGCGCGCGAGGAGGCTCGATTCTACCGCCGTTCCACCTCTACCGCCGTTCAACCTCGACGGGCAGACCGAGGAGGTGGCGACCGACGGGCAGCGTGCAGCGGATGCGCGCGAGCCCGGAGGAGCGAAAGGCGCCGAACGGCTCCGTCGTGAACCCGCAGCCAGCGAAGAACGGCACGTCGGCCTCGGTGGCGTACGCGAGCAGCTCCGGGCTGCCGTACGCGGCGTGTAGGTGCGCCAGCAGCGCACGGCCGAGGCCGTTGCGGCGCGCCTCGGCGGCGACGGCGATGTCGCGGACGCGCAGCGCGCCGTCCACCAGCTCGACACCCGCGACGCCGAGGATTGTCGTGCCGCGCACGATGCCCCATAGCTCGCGCTCCGGGGCGACGTGGTAGGTGTAGGCGATCGCGGGTGCGCGGCTGCTGCGCCGCCGCTGGGGCAGCCGCGTCTGCGCCGCGGCCAACAGGCCGACGACGCGCGGCTCCAGCGCGCGGGCGCGGAGCGGGACGACGGCGGCACCGGCTAGCGACTCGTTCACCACAACCTCGATGCTGGCGCGCACCTCGTTCTTTGACCGGGGTGGGCGGCTCCCGTAGCATCGTTCATGGTCGTGCTAGGCGGGGAGCCAGCGGTGCCCTGTACCCGCAATCCGCTATAGCGGGGCTGAATGCCCGCCCGAGGGTCGGCACCTGGAGACTGTCACCGTCACGTAGTGTTGAGAGCCTGGTCCTGCGCGGCGATGTCCGGTAAACCCCGTCAGGTCCGGAAGGAAGCAGCGGTACACCGGTCGCATCGGGTGCCGCAGGGTCGCCGGGTTTGAGCTGGCGGACGGAGACAAGCCCGTGGATCGTCTCGACGGCGGGGCACGACCATGACCCCACCACGTGCCGGCGGCCAGCGCGCCGTTGAGCCTCGACGGCCTACCGGGCGGTCCGGCGGATCGTCGCGCCAGGGCTCATCGCGGCCCGCGAAGGCGAAGCGGTCACCCTCACTGGTGACGCCGCCCGAGGTCCTGCGCCGGCTGGGCGTCTCGCCGCGTAAGGCGCTGGGCCAGCACTTCCTGCTCGACACGTTCATCCTCGGCGACCTCGCCGATGCCTGCCTGCTCGGGCCGGAGGACACCGTGCTGGAGATCGGCGCGGGCCCCGGGGGGCTGACCGAGGAGCTCGCGAAGCGCGCCGGCCATGTCGTCGCCGTCGAGCTGGACGAGGAGCTTGCCTCGCTGTCACGTCGACGCCTCGCGGAGGCGGGCAACGTCGAGATCATCAACGCCGACTGCCTGGACTACACGCCGGAGGAGCTGCTGGAGGAGGCGGGTGCGGCCGCGCCGTACATCGCCACCGGCAACCTGCCGTACTACATCACGCAGCCGGTGATCCGACGGCTGCTGGAGGCCGACCCGGCCCCGGATCGCATCGTCGTGCTGGTGCAGCGCGAGGTCGCACGCCGGATGGTCGGCGGGCCGGGTCACGAGTCGCTGCTGTCGATGTCGATCAAGTGCTACGGCACGCCGGAGCCGCTGTTCGACGTCCCGGCCTCGGCGTTCTGGCCGCCGCCGAAGGTCGAGTCCGCGGCGGTGCGCATCGTGCGCCTGCCGGAGGGCGAGGCGGGGACGGGACTGCCGCACGAGCGCATCCCGCGCCTGTTCAACCTGCTGCGCGCGGGCTTCAGCGAACCTCGGAAGCAGCTGCACAACGTGCTCGCCGGTGCGTTCGGCATCCCGGACCGCGCGATGCTCGAACTGCTGGGCACGGCGGCCATCGACCCGGCGGCGCGCGCGCAGCACCTCGATCTGGCGGACTGGCGACGGCTCTTCGACGCGATCGAGGCGACGCACCCGAAGCTGCTCGATGCCTGACACGACGCCCGCAACATCGGCGGCGGAGCGCGTGCTGACGCTGCGCGCGCCCGCGAAGATCAACCTCGCGCTGGAGGTCACCCGGAAGCGCCCCGACGGCTACCACGAGATCGACACGGTGCTCACGACGCTCGACCTGTCCGACCGCGTGCGGCTCAGCGCCCACGACGGCCTGGAGGTCGTGATCGAGGGCATCGACGCGAAGGCGATCGATGCTGCGGACGACCTGGCGGGTCGCGCGGCGCGCGCGATGGCCGAGGCCGCAGGACGCGCGCCCGACGTGCGCATCGAGCTCACGAAGCGCATCCCGGTCGCGGCGGGCCTCGGCGGCGGGTCGTCCGACGCTGCGGCGGTGCTCCGCGGGCTGAACGTGCTCTGGGGCCTCGACTGGCCTCCGGCGCGGCTGGAGGCGATCGCGGCGACGCTCGGGTCGGACGTGCCGTTCTTCGTGCACTGTGGCACCGCTCACTGCACGGGACGGGGCGAGAAGGTGGAGCCGCTGCGCGACCTCCGCCCGCTGCGGCTGCTGCTCATGGTGCCCGCGACCGCCGAGGGGCCAGGCAAGACCGCGCGGCGCTACGGCGCGCTCACGCCTCGTGACTTCACGGACGGGCACCGGTCGTGGCGGCTCTCGCAGCGGATCGCGCGCGGCGCGCCGCCGCCGACCGCCGACCTCATCAACCCGTTCGAGGCGGCGATCGAGCGCAGCGACCCCGAGCTGGTCGCGCACTACGCCGCGCTGCGCGCCGTCGGCGCGCCGCATCTGCACCTCTGCGGTGCGGGCCCCACCGTGTACTCCCTGGTGCAGGAGGATCTGCGCGCCGCCGCGCTGCGCCGCGACCTGGAAAGCACCGGGGCACGCGTGATCGAGGCGCGCACGCTGGGCCGCGCCGCGGCGCTCGAGGTCATCGAGGGCTAGCGCGCGTGCTCAACGAGGCGCTGATGCGCTCGCTGCTGGCGGGGTGGATCGTCGGCGCTGCGCTCGCGCTGGTGGCGACGGCGGTGCTGCTCGCCTCGCTGGCCCGCAGCCAGGCGCGAGGCCGCAACTGGCTCCCCGGCTGGGAACGTGTGAAGCCGCCGATCGTCGGCATCCTGTTCGTGAACCTGCTCGGCATCACGTTTACGGCGTTCGGGCTCGTCCTCGGCGCGCTCTACTACCGCTCGCGGGTGCACGCGCCCAGCCCGATGCTGCTCACGCCGAACCTGTTCTTCTCGCTGGTGGTCAGCCTCGGCATCGGTGGGATCGTGGGTGCGGCGGCGTTCGTGAGGCGCGGCATCGGCGTGACGGCGTGGGTGCTGGGCGGGCTTGCCGTGCTGGCGTTCGGGTGGGTGCTGCCGAACATCGCCCGCTAGCCGTACCATCGGCGCATCCCCTGCTGACGAAAGCGTTCCATGCCCGAGACCTACGTTGCGATCGACCTCGAGACCACCGGGTTTGATGTGGTGAGTGACCGCATCATCGAGATCGGCGCGGTGCGCTTCGATCGCGCCGGGCGCGCCGAGCGCTTCTCGACATTCGTGCGACCGAACCAGCCGATCCCGGCGGCGGTGCAGACGCTCACCTCGATCCGTGAGGCGGATGTCGCGCACGCACCCGACGTCCGCGAGGTGCTGCCGGAGCTGGCGCGCTTCGTGGAGGGCTGCACGTTCGTCGGGCACAACGTGCAGTTCGACCTCGGCTTCCTCGCCGCGGCCGGGCTGCCCGTCGACGCGCCGTCGTACGACACCTACGACCTTGCCTCGGCGCTGCTGCCGACGGCGAACCGCATGCAGCTCGGCGCGATCGCGGAGACGCTCGGCATCGCGATGCCCGTGGCGCACCGCGCGCTCGCCGATGCGGACGCGACGCGCGAGGTGTTCCTGTCGCTGCTCACGCGCCTCGACAGCCTGCCGCGCTCGGTGCTGCTCGACCTGCTGACGATCGCGGAGCAGGGAGAGTGGCCGGTGCTGCCGCTGGTCGCGGCGGCGTGCGTGCACGCGGGCGCGAGTAGCGGCCTTGGCGAGATCGCGCCGCCGATGACGCGCGAGCAGGCCACCGCCGCAGGCGCGCTGGTGGTCGCGGCGCCGGGCGCGCTCCCGTCGCCGCTGGTGCCATCACCGATGCAGCAGGCGGTGACGGAGGACGAGGTCGACGCGCTGTTCCGGTTCGCCGCGACGCGCCTCGACCTGCTGCCGGGCTTCGAGCCGCGACCGGCGCAGACGGCGATGGCACGCGCGGTCGCGCGCACGATCTCGATGTCGGGGCACCTGCTGGCGGAGGCCGGGACGGGCACCGGCAAGTCGCTGGCGTACCTGCTGCCGGCGCTGCTGCACGCACTGCGCAACGACGACCGCGTGGTGGTCTCCACGCACACACTCAACCTGCAGGAGCAGCTGGCGCTGCACGACCTGCCGCGCGCGCAGGCGGTGGTCGAGGCGTTCGCGGGCGCGGAGCCCGGGACGCTGCAGTCGGCGGTGCTGAAGGGACGCTCGAACTACCTCTGCCTGGAACGCTGGGCCGAGGTGCGCGCGACCGGACGCGCACGCAACCGATCCGAGGCGCGACTGCACGCGCGCATCGCGGTGTGGCTGCCGACGACCGAGACCGGTGAGCTGGGCGAGATCGCGGTGCCCGCGTCGGAGCGATCAGCGTGGGATGCACTGTCGGCGCAGAGCAATGACTGCCTCTCGCGACGCTGCGCGTACGTGCGTGACAACTCGTGCTTCCTGCTGCGCGCGAGGGCACGCGCTGCTGCGGCACACCTCGTCGTCGTGAACCATGCGCTGCTGCTCGCGAATGCCGCGAGCGGCGACCAGGTGTTGCCGCCGTATCGCCACCTGGTGGTGGACGAGGCCCATCGCCTCGAAGGTGTCGCGACGCAGCAGTACGGCCTCTCGCTGTCGCTGCGGGCGCTCCAGAACGAGGTCGAGGCGCTGGCGCCGCAGATCGGGCGGCTGCGCGAGTTCGCGCTGGGGCGCGAGACCGAGGCGCTGTCGCCGGCGGCGAGCCTTGCCGGTGTCGGCGACACGCTGGCGATGAGCGCCGCGAGCGTCCTCGCACGCATCCCCGACCTCGATGTCGCGCTGCGTGCGTTCGCGCAGGAGTTCACCGAGGAGGGGCGCGGCGGCAGCGAGCGCGCGATCCCGGTGACAGCGGCGCGGCGGGCGCAGCCGCTGTGGGACGACGTCGAGGAAGCTGCGGCACAGCTCGATGTCACGCTGCAGTTCTGCGGCGAGCGGCTGGCACAGGTGCGCGGCGCGATCAGCGCGCTTCCATCAAGCACGCCCACAGTCGAGCGCGTGCAGGGCGGCCTGAGCCAGCTCGCCGAGGCGATCGTGAGCGCGCGCACGGTGCTGCACGACGCGGTGCTGCGCGCGGATCAGTCGCGCATCGTCTGGCTGGTGGAGACCGAGGGCGGCGTGCGCGTCGAGGCGGCGCCGCTGGAGGTCGCGGAGCGGCTCGCCTCCGATCTCTACGCCGCGCGCGAGTCGGTGACGATGACGAGCGCGACGCTGAGCGCGGGCGGGACGTTCGACTTCAGCATCGACACGCTCGGCATGCTCGAGCCGGAGACGCTGTCGGTGCCGTCACCGTTCGACTATCGCCGCGCGGTGCTCGCGCTGGTCGTGGACGACATCCCGACGCCCGAGGCGCCGGGGTACGCGGAGGCGGTGCACCGCGTGCTGGCGGCGGCGGCCGAGGCGGCGGGCGGGCGCACGCTGGCGCTGTTCACCTCGCACGCGGCGGTGCGACAGGCGGCGAGCGCGCTGGTAGTACCGCTGGCAACGCGCGGCATCGGCGTGCTTGCGCACGGCGTCGACGGCGCGCCCGCACGGCTGCTGCGCACGCTGGTGGAGCAGCCGCGGACGCTGCTGCTGGGCACGGCGGCGTTCTGGGAGGGCGTGGACGTGCGCGGCGAGGCGATCTCTCAGATCGCGATCGCGCGGCTCCCGTTCCCGGTGCCGAGCGATCCGGTCTACGCGGGCCGGGCGGCGCTCTATGACGACCCGTTCACGGAGTACGCGCTGCCGCAAGCGGTGCTGCGCTTCCGACAGGGCTTCGGGCGGCTGATCCGCGGGCGCGACGAGCGCGGGGTGTTCCTGCTGCTCGACCGTCGCGTGATCGCGCGGCCGTACGGCGAGGCGTTCCTGGACGCGCTGCCGGACTGCGAGGTGCGGCGCGTGCCCGCCTCGGGTGTGGCGAACGCGGTCGGTGGCTGGCTCGGCACATGACGGAGGCGTGGGCGCGCGAGGGCGACCTGCTGCTGCGCGCGGCGACGGCGGCCGACCTCGACAGCGACGGCGTGCAACGGGCGCTGCGCGACAACGTGGAGCGCAACTACGCCGGTGACTCGCCGCCGCTGCCGAATGGCCTCGCGTGCTACGCGATCGAGGCGGCCGGGACGCTGGTCGGCGTCATCGGCTTCCGGCGCGGAGTGCCGCACGCCGACGCGATGACGGTCGATGTCCTGGCGATCGCGCCGGGGGAGCGTGGACACGCGTACGGGACACGGGCGCTGCTGCTGGTCGAGGCACGCCTGGCGCGCGACGGTGTCGTCGAGGGGTACGCACGCGTGCCGCGCGGCAACGGGCATGGCATGTACTTCATGCTGCGCTGCGGCTACGCGCCGATCCGCGAGGGTGCCGCGGACGACCTCGGCGGGGCTGAGGATGCATGGGGCGCGGGCGTCACCTGGTTCCGGCGGAACCCCGCGCTCGCGCCGCACGGGCACGCGCCAGCCGCTCGCGGGCGGCGTAGCGCCAGCCCATCGCCGCCACGGTAGCAGTCAGCACCGAGAGCACGAGGTCGATCGGGTTCTGCATCGTGGTCGGCAGCACGTCGAGCAGCCGCATCACCCACGCACCGACCAGGAACGCGGCCCACGTACCGACGCTGGGGAAGCGGAAGCCGCCGCGCCGCGAGGCACGCGGCTCGCGCACCTCGCTGCGCGGCGTCGGCGCGGGACGCGGTGACGCGATGGGCGTGGCCTGCGAGGCGTGGGAGCGGCGACGGCGGTCGGGCATCGTTGGCTACTTAATGCGGCGGTAGCGGCGCTCCGCCTGGCGGCGGCGCGGCGTCACAAGTGGGGGCGCGTCGGCAGCCGCGGCGGACGGCTCGTCAGGCGCGGACGCACCGGGCAGCGGCTGGCCGAACATGCGGCTCAGGTCGGCGGCGGAAATGGGGCCGGGGGGCATCGCCACGCCACCGGGGGCGCCGGGCATGCCGGGCATCATGCCGGGGAAGCCGTCGGTCGCCGAGGGCGCGGCCTGGCCGGTCTTCTGCATCGCCTCGATGAGCTGGAGCAGCATGTCGGGAGTCGCGGCGCCGCGAGCGGCGGCGGCGGTGATGTCCTCGATCTTCCGCTGATCCTCGGCACGGGCGGTGTCCATGCAGGTGTTGCAGAAGTAGAGCATCCCGGTCTCTTCATCCTCGATCCAGGCGGCGCCGCAGTCCGTGCCGGGGCCGCTGGTCTGGTTGAAGTGGTACATCTCCCCGCAGCCGCCGCAGAGCTCGAAGAGCATGAGCGAGGCGCCGGACTCGCCGCAGACGACGCAGGTCAGGGTCTCGGTAGTCATCGGCGGATCCTCTCGGGAGCGGTCGGCAGGCCCTCGGCGGCCCAGCGGCGGACGAGCGCGCGGGCGGCGGGCGCACTGCTCAGAGTGCCCACGTACCGAGCGCGACGCAACTCCGCGAGGGCAGCGCCGAGGCGTGGATCGGGGGCGATGCCCAGCGCCGCAACCTCGGCGGCGGCGAGCGGCGCGCTCGTGCGCTCCCAGCGAGCGAGCGCGGTCAGCAGCGGACGGCGGTCGAGGTCGAGCAGCCGCACAGCGGCGCGCGCCGTGGGAATGCTGCGTGCAGCGGCCTCCAGCGTCGCGAACGCGGGTGGCGGGGCCGGTGGGAGCGCGAGCAGCATGGCCGCGTCCTCGACGGCACGCGCGGCATCGCGCGGCGCACCGAGACGCGCGACGGCAGCAGCCCGATCGGCAGCGCCCCGCCCGGCGAGGAGCAGCGCCAGCAGCACCTCGGCGGGGAGCGGACCACGCGCGCGGCCGAGTGCGGCTCGCGACTCCTCATCGAGCGCGAGTGCGGGGTGCGCTGCCGCGAGGATCCCCCAGCGGTCGAGCAGCCGCACGGCAGCCGTCGCGCGCGGCTCGGCGGCAACCAACGCGAACTCACGCCAGAGGCGGCGCGCCGAGATCGCGTCGAGCCAGCGCGTGCCCTCGGCGATGCAGCGCGCCGTCTCGGTGTCGGGGCGGAGGCGCAGGCGGGCGGCGAAGCGGGCAGCGCGCCAGAGGCGCGTGGCGTCGTCGCGGAACGAGGCGGCATGGAGCACCCGCAGCCGGCCCGCAGCGAGGTCGTCGAGGCCACCGAAGGGGTCGAGGATGCCGCGCCCGGCCTCGGCGGTGAGTGCGAGGGCGACCGCGTTCACCGTGAAGTCTCGGCGCGCCAGGTCGGCCTCGATCGTCGCGCCGAGGCGGACGGTCGGGAGGGCACCAGGCCTGACATAATGCTCTGTGCGAAGTGCGGCGAGGTCGACGCGCCACGGCGCCTTGGCAGGGCTGCCAGTGACGCTGGCGGTGCCAAAGCGCGGCTCGACATGCGCGCGACCGTCCAGGGTGGCCGCCAGCACCTCGGCGAGCGCGGCGGGGTCGGGGGTGGCGAGGTCGAGGTCGCGCACGGGCAGCCCCACGGCAAGGTCGCGAACGGGGCCGCCGACCGCCCAGAGCGGCACGCGCGCAGCCTCGGCAGCCGAGATCGCGGCGTCGAGGACGCGGCGGAGCGGGGGTGGGAGGGCGCGCCGGAGCGAGGATGTGCTCGGGCGTATGAGCAGTTGAGCCGTTCTTGACACTCCTTCTCGGCGGCCCCTACCATCCTGCCAGTCCGACCCCAGCGCGGACGTGTAGGGCGTGAGAGTCGAGGCGGCCAGGCAGGCATCGTACGGCGGGGGCGCTGCGTGCGGTGAGGGGAGGGACGCGATGGCGTCCACATCGTCCACTGCACCTTCGGGGGCATCACCGGACGGGCTTGAGGCCCGCCTTGGCGTGCGCTTCCGCGATCCCGGCCTCCTGCGAACGGCGCTGACGCACTCCTCCTACACGAACGAGCACCCCGGGGACTCGCCCGAGACGAACGAACGTCTCGAGTTCCTTGGGGACGCGGTGCTGGGACTGATCGTGGCTGAGACGCTGTACGCCTCCCACCCCTCCGTTGAAGAAGGCCGCCTGACCGAGTGGCGCGCGCAGCTGGTCTGCGGGCCGACGCTCTCGCGCGTCGCCACACGCCTCGGCCTGGGCGACGAGCTGCTGCTCGGGCGCGGCGAGGAGTCGACCGGGGGCAGGACGCGCGAGGGCAACCTGGAGCGCGCGTTCGAGGCGATCGTCGGCGCGGTGATGCTCGACCAGGGGCTGGAGGCGGCGCGCGGCTTCGCGCACCACGCGCTCCGCGACGAGATCGCGGCGCTGGACGAGGACTCGTCTGTCCTCAACCCGAAGGGTGCGCTCCAGCAGCTCGTGCAGGGACGGTTTGGCCGGCCGCACTACGTGACGACGCACGAGGAAGGGCCGGAGCACGCGCGCCGGTTCACGATCGAGGTGCGCATCGACGGCGAAGTGTTCGGCGCGGGCAGCGGCAGCAGCAAGCAGACGGCGGAGAAGGAGGCGGCGCGCATGGCGATCGCAGCGGTGCGTGCACGCCTCGATGACCCCGCCGGGGATAGCTGGTCAAGCGACGCGAGCAACGGGACGGAGGCGTAGATGTACCTCCGCAAGGTTGAGGCGCACGGGTTCAAGTCATTCGCCGATCGCCAGAAGTTCGAGTTCGGCCCCGGCATGACCGCGGTCGTCGGGCCAAACGGCTCCGGCAAGTCGAACGTCTCGGATGCGATCCGCTGGGCGCTGGGCGAGCAGTCCGCGCGCTCGATCCGCGCACGCAAGACCGAGGACGTCATCTTCTCCGGGTCGGACAAGCGCCGACCGATGGGCATGGCCGAGGTCACGCTCACCCTCGACAACACCGAGGGGTGGATGCCGATCGACTTCCGCGAGGTGACGGTGACGCGCCGCGCGCACCGCTCCGGCGACAACGAGTACTTCATCAACGGCCAGAAGGTCCGCCTGCTGGACGTGCAGGATCTGTTCCGGCGCGCGCAGGTTGGCCAGAACTCCTACGCGATGATGACGCAGGGCCTGGTCGACGAGGTGCTGGCGCTGCGCCCGATCGAGCGCCGCGACCTCATCGAGGAAGCCGCCGACGTCCATCGACACCGCCTGGAGCTCGTGCGCTCGGAGCGCCGGCTGACGGAGACCCGCGACAACCTCGGCCACGTGCGCATGCTCGTGAAGGAGGTCGAGCCGCGGCTGCGATCCCTCGACCGCCAGGCGGCGCGCGCCGAGCGCTACCGGACGCTGCACGCGGAACTGTCCGAGGTGCTGCAGGTCTACTACGAGCACGAGCTGCGCACGGCGCAGGAGGCGCTGGCGGCGGCTCGCGCCGAGCACGACCAGAAGTCGCAGGAGTTCGCCTCCGCGCAGGCGCAGCTGGCGGCCGTCGCCGCTCGGCTGGAGAGCGTCGACGTGATCGCGACGGAGCGCCGCATGGTGCTCGACCGCGCGCAGGCGGAGGAGCGAACGCTCGCCGAGGAGGGGCTGCGGCTGCAGCAGGCCGTTGCGCTTGCCGAGCAGCGCCTCGAGCTGCTCACGCAGCGCGCGCAGGAGGTCGAGGCGGAGATCGCCGCCGCGCCCGCACCAACCGAGGCCGAGGAGGCCGCGGACGACAGCGCGCTCGACGCGCGCGTGCTGGAATCGCAGACAACGCTCGAGCGGGAGCGCGAGGCGCTCCGCTCGGCGGACGAGGCGGCGCGCGGGCTGCTGCGCTCGCTGTCGGAGGTCGAGGCACGCCGCACGCGCCTCGAAGGCGAGATCGCCGACCTCGAGCGGCGCATCGCGGAGCGACAGGCGGAGGCGGCGCGCCGTGAGACGGCGCGCGCCGAGGCGCAGGCATCGGCGGCACGTGGCAAGGACCGGCTGCGCGACTACGGCAAGCGCGCACTGGAGCTGCACCACGCGGGCCTGGGCCTGATGACGGCCTCCGGCGAGCAGCGGCATCGCCGCGAGGTCGCGGAGCGCCAGCTGGAGGAGCAGCTGCGGCTGGCGGTGGAGGCGAACGACGCCCACCGGCAGGCGCAGGCGGACGTGAGCGCGCTGGAGCAGCGGCTCGCGATGCTGGAGACGCTGCTGGCGACCGCGCAGGACGCCGGCGACGCCGGTCGTGCGCTGCTCGACGCCTCGCAGGCGACGGGGGAGGACGGCGCGCCGACGTTGCAGGGCATCGTGGGCGTGGTGCGGCGGCTCCTGCACGTGCCGGACGGCCTGGAGCAGGCGATCGAGGCGGCGCTGGCCGAGCAGATCTCGGCGGTCGTCGTGGAGCACGCGGACGACGCGATCGCGGCGGTGCAGTACCTGCGCGAGCACGGCGGCGGGTCGCTGACCGTGCTGCCGCTGGACGGCATCGCGCACCAGTACCCGATCAACCTGTTCAACGAGCGCGGCGTGCTGGGCGTCGCGGCGCGCCTCGTGCGCGTCGACCAGCGCTACCGGCCGCTCATCGACACGCT
>JBAYUZ010000058.1:0-12654 GCA_041674885.1 Dehalococcoidia bacterium | reverse complement strand
CTCCCTACGCGCTACGGGCGTCGATCCATGATGGGCACGGGCATCGATGTGACTGCGGGACGATCGTCACCCGATGGCAGGGGAGATCGGCACGAAAACGCGAGCATACCCGTGATGCCGCGTGCTGGGGCCCTCGGCGGCTACGCAGATGCCTCGCGTGCCGCCTCCACGGGCGGCGTCACGGCGGGGACGCGCGGCGGGCGGACGAAGAGGAAGATCGCGCCGGCGCTGAACATCATCGCGCCGGCGACGGCGAAGATGAGTTGGTGCGCGACACCGCCATCGATGAGCGCGCCGATGATCGGGGCGCTCATCGCACCCGCGCCGATCATGATCGGCGAGGTGAAGCCTCGGATCGCGCCCTGCGCCTGCCGCCCGAAGTAGGCGGGAATGACGAGGTTCTGCCCGGTGCCCATCCCCGCGGACCCGACGCCCCACGTGATGTTGTGCGCGAACACCGCCGCGCTCCCGGGCCACAGCATCGGCAGCATCGAGAGCGCGCGCCACACGCCGCCGCTGGCGGTGATCAGGCGCAGCGGGTAGCGCTCCGCCAGGTACCCGAAGACGAGCGTGAACAGCATGACGACGAAGGGGTCCGAGGCGACCGCGAGCCCGATCACGCTCGGCGCGATGCCCAGCTCCGTCCAGTACGGCACGCGCGAGAACAGAATGCCGTTGGTGGCGAAGGTGTGGAGCATGAACGCGATCGTGATCAGCCACAGCGCGGAGGTGCGCATGGACTGGCGGAGCGTGAAGTTGACCTCGGGTGCCGCGCCCGCATGCGCGGCGCCGACTGATGCGGCGGTCACGGCGTCGGCGCCATCGGGGTGCATGCCCACGTCCTCGGGGCGGCGGCGCATGAGGAACCCGTAGAGCGGGATCAGCGTGCCCGCGATCAGCGCCGCGTTCATCAGCCACGCCGCGCGCCAGCCGATCGTCGTCACCAGCAGCGAGGAGATGATGACCCACGACGCGGTGCCCAGGCCGCCGCCGGTCATCGCATAGGAGACGGCACGGCCGCGCTTCACGATGAACCAGTTCGCGGGCGGGACGCCGGTGAGGATCTGCCCACCGCCGAAGACGCCGAAGCCGGAGAACCCGGACACGAAGAACAGCGCGTACATCCACCAGATGTTCGGCGCGAACGAGAGGCCGGCGAGGCACGCCCCCGCCCACGCCGCGCAGGCGACGCCCAGCCACCGCGGCCCGAACCGGTCGACGAGGTGGCCGAGCACCGGAGCGGAGATGCCCGCGCTGACCTGGCGCGCCGTGATGCACCACGCCAGCGTGCCCAGCGAGACGCCCAGATCTGCGCGGATCGGGACGATGAAGATCGAGAAGACGACGGGGTTGAGCGGCGCCGTGATCCAGTTCGCCCAGAAGGAGACGGCGACGATCACCCAGCCATAGAAGAACGGCGTGCGAACCGGCGGCGCGGCCACGGGAGCCTCCTTGCGGCCCCTGCCGCCCCCGCACCTTACGCGCCGGGAAGAGTCCTGACCACCCTTGTAATCGCCCGTAATCGCAGCGCGGGCCCGCGACTACTCGATGTTGACGACGAGAACCGGGATGCGCGCCCCGCGCATCACCGCGTCGGCGACGCTGCCCAGGATCATGCCGCGCATCGTGCCCGCGCGCCGCGTGCCGAGCGCGATGAGGCTCGCGTCCGCGTCGGCGGCGACGCGGAGCAGCCCGGGGCCGATGTCCTCGCCGCGCTGCAGGTTCTCGACGGCGGTCGTCGCGCCGGGCACCCCTGCGGCGAGCGCGTCGAGGCGCGACCGCCACTCGGCGATGAGTCCAGCGAGCGCCTCGGCGTTGCTCAGCGCGAAGCGGTCGGCCGCATCGACCATCGGGTTCACGACGTGTACCAGGTGGAGCTGGGCGCCCGCAGGGAGCACCGGGACGACGCGCTGCAGGAACAACGACTGGTCGTCGTGCTCATCGACAAATGCCACCACTCGCACGTACCTGCTCCGTCCCTGCGCGCGAAAAGTGCGCGCGTGGATTACCCCAAGCGCACGAGGCGCCGTCAAGTCCTCACGCTCACGCGAACGCGGAGGCCGCTGCCTACAACGCGATCGCGCGGCCCTCCCGCGACGAACGCTCGATCGCGTCGATCAGGCGATGCCGCGCGACCGCGAGGTCGAAGTCCGGCAGCGCCGAGGCGTCGCCACCCCACGAGTCGTGCAGGGCGGCATAGGCCTGCCCCACGTTCCGCGGCGGGCCGGCGGGCGTGCCCTCGGGCACCAGCGTGTACTCGTCGGGGACGGTCAGCTCGGCGACGGTGCCGCGGCCCTGCACGCCGAAGATGCGGTTCGGCCCTGCCGACAGCGCGCCCGCCGAGGCGAGCACGAGCGTGCCCTCGCGACCGTAGATCTCGAGGCGGCTGCCGCTGGGGCTGACCGGGACGGCCGCCACCTGCACGGCGACCTCCGCACCGGAGCGGAGGCGTCCCGCAACCGAGATCGCGTCGGGGGAGTCCACCGGCACCCAGGTGTCGTTGTCCGTGTCGTGCCACTCAGTGATGCGTGTGGCGGTGCGCGCCGACACCTCGGCGAACTCACCGAGGATCGTGCAGAGGGCGTCGATGCCGTGGCCGCCGGAGATCGTGAGCGTGTTCGCGCCGTTCTTCGCCTCGCGCTGCCAGAGCCGCCCGGCGCCGCGGTCGATGACCTGACCCGACATGACGCTCAGGTTGGCTGCGAGCACCTCGCCCAGGTAGCCCTGCGCGACGAGGTCGGCGGCGTAGCGCACCGCGGGGTCGCTACGCCCCTGCAGGCCGACAATGGTGCGCAGCCCGCGCTCTCGCGCCGCGCTCGCCATCTCTTCGGCCTCCGCAAGGTTCGCGCCCAGCGGCCACTCGCAGAACACGGGCTTGCCCGCGCGGATCGCCGCCATGACCAGATCGCGATGCCACGGCACGCGCACGCAGACGACGACCAGGTCGACGTCCGGGTGCGCCGCCATCGCATCGATGTCGTGGAACGCGAGCTCCGCCCCGAACGCCTCGGCCGATGCCTTCGCGGTGTCCTCGTGCGCGGTGCAGACGGCCTGCAGCCGGTACTCGCCCAGCGCCTTCAGCGCGGGGACGTGCGCGTTCGCGCCCCAGCCACTGCCGCCCTGCGTGACCGTCGCCCCCACGATGCCGACGCGAATCTGATCAGCCACCTGGACCTCCCTCGTGCGCCTGCGAGCGTACAGCAGTGCACGGGGAGGCGTCGGCGCAGGCAACGCGTCGCTCAATGGCGGTTGCTGAACCGAGGGCGGCTACTGCGAGCGGCTGGTGGGCGGCTGTGCGACACCCGGCTTGGGTGCGGCCTTCTTCGGCTTCTTGACGTTCTTGTTCTTCGGGCTCTTGTCACCCATCTCAGGCCTCCGTGGACGAACTGGCGGAAGCGCCAGGTGCGCGCCGCACCGGGCGCGAGGTGCCGCGTGCAGCCGGCGCGCGGTAGGTATCCATGAACTGGCGCTCTACGCCACACGTGCGGCAGACGCCGCGGGTGGAATCGTGCTGGGGCGTGCTCAGCACCCAGTGGTGCGCGCAGGTCGACGGCGCGGTCGATGCGGAATCACTCATGTTGCGTCATGTCCTCCTGCTGATCGCTCACGTGGCGGGCGGCCCGTCACAGGGTGGCGAACTCGCGAGCCGCCGCTTCCAGCTGCTCCCGATCCTGCTGGTTGAACAGCGTCCGCTTGCTGCCGACGCACTGGGCACGGCCCTCCGCGCTGAGCACGTACCGGCTATCCACGTGCTGGATGCACTGGCGCTGCTCCAGCGTCGCCAGCGCCTGACTGAGCGCCGAGGCGTCGACGCCGTGCGCGAGCGGTGCAAACAGTGCGAACTGGCCTGCAAGCCGTTCGATCAGCGCGGCCACTCGGGCAGGGTCGTCGGTGAAGTCATCCGCTTCCACCGTCGCGAGCATGCCCGCGAGCACCTCATCGAGCGAGAAGCGCATGGAACGGGCACTGGGAGTGCCGGATGTGGTCATACAGGCTTCTTCCGTACGAGTCGTAACGAAGAGCCTGCTTTGTGCATCGCCTCGTGACGCACATCATGACACAACGGCGAAGGAATCACCGAGACTGCCGTCCCGGCGCGGCATCGCCAGGGCAAGACGAAGGCCCGCCGGGTGGCGGGCCTTCGTCGAACGCTCCGTGTGGCGCGCTACTTGTGTGCCTGGTGGTTGCCACCGGTCAGCGACCCGGTGAGCGAGGAGACCACCACACCAGCACCCGTCTTCACGGTGATGGTGATGCGGTCGTTCCTGCCGGGCTCACCGGCGTCGACGATGACGGCCTCGACGGTGTAGCCCGCCGTCCCGTTCCATCGGCCGGTGCCGCTGAAGCGCATCGTGTCGAAGCCCGCCTGCGGCACGCCCGATCCGATCGCCGGGTCGTTGAAGCAGACGACCGAGGTCAGCGCCGTGAGGTGGAAGTTGCCACCGCTGTGATCCTGGTACTGGAAGTTCCCCTGCGACGCGTCGCAGCGGATCTCGAAGCCCCACGTCGCGCGAGTCGCGTCCTTGCCCTTGCCGCTGTCAATGCTGCCGCCGCCGGTCATCCGGCTTGCGCCCAGCACGCCGCGCACGGTGACCGTGACGGTCGCGGTGGCGGTGCCGCCATTCCCATCGCTCACCGTGTAGGTGAACGTGTCGGTGCCGACGAAGCCGAGCGTCGAGGTGTAGGTCACGGTGCCGTCACCGTTGATGGTGACCGTGCCGTTTGCACCTTGCGTGACTGCGATCACGCTCAGCGGGCCGCCATCCACATCGGTGTCGTTCGCGAGCACCGGGACGGACACCGGCCAGCCGGTCTCCGCCGTCGCGGCGTCGTTCACCGCCACCGGCGGGTCATTCACCGGCGTCACCGTCACCGTCACCGTCGCGGTGACCGACGAGGTGCCGTCCGTCACGGTGTAGGTGAACGTGTCGGTACCGCTCCAGTTCACGGCGGGCGTGTACTGCGTCTGGTTGCCGACGATCACCACCGTGCCGTTCGCACCCTGCGTGACCGCAGTCACGGTGAGCGCGTCACCATCCGCGTCCGAGTCGTTCGCGATCACGTCGATCGTGACCGCGGTGTCCTCGTTCGTGGTCGCCGAGTCCGGCTGCGCCACGGGGGCGTCCGGCATCGGCACGATCGTCACGATGACGGTCGCGGTGGCGGTGCCACCCTGGCCGTCGGAGATCGTGTAGGTGAACGTGTCGGTGCCGTTCGCGTTGGCGTTCGGCGTGTAGGTGATCGTGCCGTCACCGTTGATGGTGGCGGTGCCCTTCGTGCCCGGCGTGACGCCGGTCACGCTGAGCGTGCCGCCGTTCGCGTCGGAGTCGTTGGTGAGCACGGCGATCGTGACCGCCGCGTCCTCGTTCGTGGTCGCCGCGTCATCCACCGCGACGGGCGGGCGGTTCGGCAGGCCGATGACCATGCCGGTGTTCCGCGTGCACGTCACGAAGAACGCGAGGTCGATGCCTTCCGAGGCGATGCGCACGCGGTACTCACCCGCGGGCACCTTCGGGAAGTTCGCGCTGCTGGTCGCACCGGGCTGCGAGGCAACCACGGCGCCGGTCAGTGCGTCGACCAGCTCCACCAGCAGCGGCGTCGTGTTCGGCGCGCCGCCGAACTGGTTGATCGTCAGCGTCGCGGAGCCCTCGCCCCACGTGCGCCAGTCGACGTAGACGCCACGGTCGGTGCCCGCGGTGCGGGCGACCGCGTAGTGGCCATCGACGTGCACCGCGACGGTCCACAGCCCGGCGTCACTCGCCGAAGCCGCTGCGGTCGAAGTCACACCCAGCGCCAGCGTCTCGCGCAGGGCGCCGGTCGCATCAAAGATCTCGATCGAGCCGCCCGTGGCGCCGGCCTCAACGCCGGGGACCACGATCACGCCGCTGGTCTCGCCCGGGGCCACCGCGACGAGCCACTTCGCGGGCTCGTGCTCGGCCTGCGAGGGGGTGGGGCTGTTCGTGCCGAGCAGCGTGGCATTCTGCGCCTCGATGCGGTAGTGCCGCGCGACCGGGGTCGACGGCACCGACGCGACGCTGACGTTCACGCGGTAGAGCGCGCCCGCGACGGGTGCACCCGCAACCATGAGCGGCGTCGAGACCTCACCGGAGGCGGGCTGGACGACCGTCTCGGTCGCCAGCAGCGCGTTCGACGGGTCGTACAGGCGGAAGGTCAGCGTGCCGGCCTCGGCCGGGTTCACGCCGAAGCCCTTGCCGGTGATCACCAGCGGGCCGGAGCCGGCCGCGCGCACCCACCAGTCCTGCGGGCTGAGGTCACGCAGCATGTAGGGCGGCAGGCACAGGCAAGTGCCCGGGACGGGCACCGTGCCCGGCTGCGAGAACGGCGGCGGCGTCGCCGCGGTGATGGTGGTCGATGCGGTCGCCGCGTTGTTTGCGGGCTGCGAATCCACGACGCCCGCCAGCAGCGCAACGTTGAACTGGGCCGACGCAACGCCCGCGGTCTGCGCGGTGACGTTGATGGTCCACGGCAGCGTGGCGCCAGATGCCATCGGCGGGATCGCGCAGGTCAGCGTGCCACCGGGGTTCACACCGTTGTGCACGCAGCCCGGCGTCGGGGCGATCGTCACGTTGGTCGGCAGCGCCACAGTAAGCGTGCCACCGGTGATCGAGGCGCCGCTGTTCGTGGCCATGACGTTGTAGGCAATGTTCGAGCCGACGACGGCCGACGCGGGCGCCGAGGCGCTCACCGCGAGGTCGACGGGCACGGGCGGCACCACGGTGCCATTCAGGTTCACGACCGCGCTCTGCAGGTTGTTCGCATATCGACAGTCATCCACCTGCGTGATCACGACACGGTTCGTCTCGCCTGCCACAACGTACGGGGCGAGGTTCGACGTGCCGCTGCCGCCCAAGAACACGTATGAGGCGGGCACCACGAGCCCGCCAATGTTCAGCGAGTTGAACACGGTGATCCGCGCACCGTCGTCCATACCGCTCATCGCGATCGTGAACGAGTTGAGCGTCGTGCCCGCTGGGATGTCCACGAGCGTCTGGAAGAATGTGAAATCGGCGCTGGTCATGCAGCCGGGCAGGCGGGAGCCGACGGTCATGCCAATCGTCGAACTGTTGGGACATAGCGGGTTCGTCGAGCTGTACGGGCTCGAACGGAGCGGCGAGGTTGGGCCGCAAGCGGCCCAACCCGGATCGTTCGCCGGCGGGATCGCCGGCGCGTGCGCGTAGTACGCGACGGCGCCGTGCGAGCCGTAGTCCGGCACGGGTGCCACGTAGGTCGCCGGAGCCAGCACCTGCCAGGGCGTCCTGCCCAGGGTGGTCGGGCCGGCAGCCTCGACCGGGCGATCCGTCGCCAGGAGCAGGGAGGCCACGGCGAGTACGGCGGCTACCGCAGCCGCCTCCATCAAGCGTCGCAACATGTGTGAACCCCCTCTACGCGGGCCAACGAGTGGGAAGAGTGGGCCCGGTGGAGGGTGATAGTAAGGGAAAATGTGAAACACACGCGACCAGATGCGACCAGGCGTGAGAAACACGCGCTATTGTGACCTCGCACCTCCAACGCCCGACCAGGCAGCACGAGGTCGCCCGTAAGAGCGCGTATGAGAGGTTGGCGCAGGTGAAGCGTGTGCTCGGTTCCATCGCGGTGGTCGTAGCGTTGTCCGCCGCGGCGATGCCAATGGCGGCCTCAGCGGCCGGCCCCTCGTTCACACGCGACGGCGACCACCTCTACACAGAGTGCCTGAGCAGTGACGACCCGGTGCTGGCAGGCCTTCGTCGCGCAGGCTTCACAGAAGCGGACGGCAACCCGTACGTCCGCTGTGTCGCAGGCACGACCGGGCTTGGGAAGGTGCTCGGACACTAGCCCTCGCAACGACCATTCGTCCACGCGGCGTTCAACCGACCCCTCGGAAAACGAGGGGTCGGTGTGCTTCAGGCGATCGAGGTGTGACAACGAACCGGGGCGCCTCTCGGCGCCCCGGGGTTCGGCTGTGGTGGAGACGGGGGAGATTCCACCCTCGTTATCTCCAATGCGCTCCAGAAGCAGGCAGCTCAGAACACCTGCCCGCGATGAGTACGTCGTGATTCGACGAGGCTCGGCAGTGGACGGGGCAGGGCGCTGAGGTCTCAGGTGGCGTCAGATGCCCTCAGGGGATCGCCTTGAGGCCTGCGCGGGGCCTCAGAAATGCTCTCAGGCCTGCCCTCAAGAAGCCTCAAGCCTGCTCTCAAGCCCCGCTTGAGGGCTCCACGTTCCGCGACGCCAGTGACGAGGCGATCTCGGCGAACTCCGCGAGAGCGGCTTCGAGGTCTTCGGCGATTTCGGCGGCGAGGACCTCGGGGGCGGGGAGGGCGTCGGCGTCTTCGAGGGAGTCGTCACGCAGCCAGAAGATGTCGAGGTTCGCCTTGTCGCGCGCGACGATCTCGGCGTATGTGAAGCGGTGGAAGCGCTCGGACTCCTCGCGGGCGGCGCGGTTGCCGGGGCGGTACGCGTCGATGAACTCGTCGAGGTGCACCTCAGTCATCGGGTTCTGCTTCATGGTGAAGTGCTGGTTCGTGCGCAGGTCGTAGACCCAGAGGTTGCGCGTCCAGGGGTGGTCGGCGGCGGGCTTGCGGTCGAAGAACAGCACGTTCGCCTTCACGCCCTGCGCGTAGAAGATGCCGGTCGGCAGGCGCAGGAGTGTGTGCACGTCGCAGGTGTCGAGGAGGTTGCGGCGCACGGTCTCGCCCGCACCGCCCTCGAAGAGGACGTTGTCAGGGACGACCATCGCCGCGCGGCCGTTCTGCTCGAGCAACGTGCGGACGTGCTGCACGAAGTTGAGCTGCTTGTTGGAGGTGCTGGCCCAGAAGTCGGCGCGGGCGATCGTCATGCTCTCGCGGGAGGTCTCGCCGTCCTCGTTGATGATGGTGAAGGATGACTTCTTCCCGAACGGCGGGTTCGTGAGCACCATCGAGTAGGTCGTGCTGGGGGTGGCGCCGAGGGCGTCCGCGACGTTGATGGGGCTGTCGTCCTCCGGGTGTCCGATGCCGTGGAGCAGCAGGTTCATGACGCAAATGCGCGCGGTGTTGTCGACGATCTCGACGCCGTGGATGGCGTCCTCCAGCTGCTTGCGCAGGCCGGGGTCGAGGATGCGACCTTCGCGCATCGCCTGGTGCGCGGCGATGAGGAAGCCGCCGGTGCCACAGGCGGGGTCGATGACGCGGTCGCCGGGCGCGGGCCGCATGACCTGCACCATCGCGCGGATGAGCGGCCGAGGCGTGAAGTACTGCCCCGCGCCGGACTTCAGGTCTTCCGCGTTCTTCTGGAGCAGGCCCTCGTAGAGCTCGCCCTTCACGTCGGCGTCGAGGGTGATCCACTGCTCGCGGTCCATGAGGTCGACGATCAGGCGGCGGAGCAGCGCCGGGTCCTGCACGCGGTTCTGCGCCTTCCGGAAGACGAGGCCCAGCATGCCCGGCTGCCCGCCCAGGCTCTGGAGGATGTGGACGTAGTGCGCCTCTAGCTCCGGGCCCTGCCGCTCCAGCAGCGAGGGCCAGTCGAGGCCGGCGGGGACGATCGGCGGCTCGCCGAGGAGGTGCACCTGCTCGTCGGCCATCTTGAGGAAGAGCAGGTAGGTGAGCTGCTCTACATAATCCCCGTACGAGAGTCCGGCGTCGCGAAGGATGTCGCAGTAGTTCCACAGGCGGCGGACCAGCGTCTGCGCGTCGTTGTTCATCGGGCCGTCCGTCCTGCTGCGATGCGGTCGAGGAGCGCCGAGGCGGGTTCATCCGCCGGGTCCTGCGGGACGAGGCGACCGGCGAATGCGTCCCGCAGGATCGACTGGCGCAGCCGGTCGGCGCGCGCGAGGCCGGTGTCGATCGCCGCCTCCATCGCGTCGAGGATCGAGAACTGCCGATCGACCTCTTGAACGATGCGTTGCTGTTCGGGGAGTGAGGGGAGGGGAACGGGCAACCGCATCAAGTCCTTCGCGTAGACGGCCGCGACACTGGTTGTGGCGGACTTGTAGGCACGCATCTGGTCTTTGAATTGGGTGCTGTTCATCACCGCGTTCAGGTACGCAGGCATTGCCGCCGGCACTGTCCTGAGACGCATGATGTTGTTGTTGAAGACGGTTCCCTGCGGCGGGTGAATCACAAGTCCAGTCTTACCGACGAGTTCAGCACTGTTCCTTGTATTGAACAGAATGTCGCCATCGCGCAGGGCGAACCGCTCTACCTCCCCTGGCCCGGCTGACACGTATGTCATGCCGTCCCAGAGAATCCGCCCGTCGGTACGGATCCCGTCCATCTTGAGATAAGGCACACCAGGGGGCGTCGCTCTCTGTTCTGCGCGCGAGCGGACCAACCCGAGAAGTGAGTCTGCGACCACTTCCCCCATAGTCACCGTCGCCCACTCACCCTCCGGCTCCACGAGGCGACCCTCGACTGCCGCGGCGAGCACCGAGGCCCGCATCCGGGCGAGGTTCCGCCGCGCGCGACGCAGCGAGGCGACACCGGCATCGAGGCGGGACGTGTACTCCTCGATCGCCTCGACGATGCGGTGCTGCTCGGCGAGCGGGGGGAGGGGGAAAGGATGCGCCACGAATGGGCCGCGATTGATGTGTCGCATCGTCGTCCCGTGCGTTGCTTCGCTTGCGCGCATCTCGGCGAGCGCATTCGTGAGCGCCCAGCGGATATACCGATCGGTCACGAGGCGTAGATCTGGTTCGACCTTGAAGATGTGCTGATTCAGGACGGCCTGAGGGCCGCTCCAGACATACACATCGAGCGTCGCAGACCAACTCGCAAGCAGTGATCCGGGCTCAACGATGTAGCGTTCCTCGACATCCTTCGTCGTGTAGTTGAAGGGCGCGCCGTCGCGGCTGAGATTCTGGATGCGAATGATCGGGCGGCCTTCGCTCTCCCAATCTTCCGGTTTGAATGCTCGCCCGTTGATGTACCGAGCTACATCACCCACTCGCACTGCGACCCAGCCCGGCGGGAACGTCACGCCACCAGCTCTTCGGTGAGCTCGGCGAGCAGCGCGGGCAGGCGCTCACCAAACAGCATCGAGGCGCGGCCCAGCCCGCCGCGCTGCACGAACGGCGTCTCCAGCAGATCGCGCGGCGCGATCGCCAGCGCGCCCGCCAGGTGGTCGCGCATCATCTCCAGCCAGCGCACCTGCTCCTCCGTGAACTCGCTGCCCGCCTGCCGTTGGCGCTCCATCCAGCGCTCGAAGCGCTCGTTCACTACGTCCGGGTAGGGCACCAGCTCCGGCGTCAGGTCCAGTGCAAACCGCACCACCGAGATCAGGTCGGTCAGCACGCCCTTCGTCCCGCCACGCACGCGGGAGCGGTCCAGCGCCTCGTACGCCTCCCACAGCCGCTCGGCGGTCCACTGCTGCGGGCCGTGCCGCAGCGCGTCCGCCAGGGCGTGCATCTGCTCCCACGTCGGGCGCTCGCGCCACGGCACGCTGTAGAAGAACTGCAACGCCTCGATCTCGTCCCGGTGCTCCTCGATGTACGCGCGGAAGCCGTCGACGTAGGAGCGAGCGCGGTCGGCGGCGGCGCGAGAGAAGCCGGCCTCCAGCACCTCGTCCATGCTCGTGTCGTCGATCGTCTGCTCCAGCGAGCGGCCGGCCGTGATGAGCCGGTCGCGCAGCGCGGGCCGCGTCGCCAGCGGCTCCACGGCGGCGTCCATCAGCGCGCGCGCCGCCTCCGCCACCGCCTCAGGCGATGGGTCATCGTTGCCGGTCGCCGTGCGCGCCGTCTCGATCGCGCGGTCGGGGTCGGTCGCCTCGACCAGCGCGTGCACGAGGTCGTCGAGCGGCATCCCCGCCAGGTCATCGAGCGCCGCCCGCTCCTCGCGCGACACTAGCCGCTCGATGCGCGCGATGCGCGACGCCACCGATGACACGATGTCCTCAGACAGCTGCCCGACGGCGACGCTGCCCAGCAACGCCTTCAGCGAGACGCGCCGCTGCCGCTCCAGCGGCTGCGAATCGTTCAGCTCCGACTCGGTGACGCCCACCGCGTCGACGATCACGAAGTGCGTCTTCGAGGGGTGCTCCGGGTCGTTCGTCACCGCCTGGAACTCGGCGTCCGAGATGACGCGGACGCCTCGGCCCTTCATCTGCTCGAAGTAGGTGCGCGACTTCGTGGCGCGCATGAAGAAGACGCATTCGAGGGGCTTGATGTCGGTGCCCGTCGCGATCATGTCCACCGTCACCACGATGCGCGGGTCGTAGTTGTTGCGGAACGCGGAGAGCAGGTCCTCCGGCTTCCCCTCGGTCGTGCGGTACGTGATCTTCCGCGCGAAGTCGTTGCCCTTCCCGAACTCCTCGCGCACCACCTGCACGATGTCATCCGCGTGGCTGTCGTCCTTCGCGAAGATGAGCGTCTTCGGCACCACCGTGCGGCGCGGGAAGATCTCGGTGAACAGCCGCTCCTTGAACGCGCGGATCACCGTGCGGATCTGATCGCGCGCCACCACCTTGCGATCCAGGTCGCTCGGGTCGTACTGCAACGGCTCGTCGGCCGTCTCCCAGCGCAGCCGTCGAGTGGCACGGTCGCGGAAGCCCACATAGTCACCCTCGGCGACCGTGGAACCCTCGGCGGTGATGCGGGTCTGGATGCGGTACACGTCGAAGTCGACGTTCACGCCGTCGGCGACGGCGGCGGTGTGGTCGTACTCCATCACGAGGTTGCGGTTG
>JBAYUZ010000057.1:0-13104 GCA_041674885.1 Dehalococcoidia bacterium | reverse complement strand
GGCTACGCGCAGTACGACGACGCGAACTACTTCGTGAAGCGGCAGTTCACGTTCCTGCTGCTCGGCACCGTCATCGCGGCGGTGCTGATGCGCCTCGACTATCACATCCTGTTCCGGCTCAGCCCGCTGCTGATGTTCGGCACGGTCATCGCGCTCGCCGCCGTGTTCGTACCGGGCATCGGTGTGAACCAGAACGGCGCGCACCGCTGGATCAACCTCGGCCCGCTACCCGCGCTGCAGCCGAGCGAGTTCGCGAAGCTCGCCGTGCTCGTCTACATGGCGGCGTGGCTCTCCGCCAAGGGCGAGATCGTGGAGGACATGCGCCTGGGCGTGATGCCGTTCGTCGGCATGGTCGGCTTCATTGCCGCGCTGATCATGCTCGAGCCTGACATGGGCACGACGATCATGGTCGCGGTGATCACGGGCACGCTGTTCTTCGTCGCCGGCGCAAAGTTGACGCACGTGCTCGCGCTGGGCTCGGCCGGCCTGGTGTGCGGAGCCATCCTCCTCGTGACCTCCGGCTACCGCGCCGAGCGCCTACTCTCGTTCACGCACGCTGAGGCTGACCCGGAAGGGCTCGGATTCCAGACGCTGCAGTTGCTGGTCGCGTTCGGGTCGGGCGGCTTCACCGGCCTCGGCCTGGGCGTGTCGCGGCAGAAGTTCTTCTACATCCCCGGATCGCACACGGACGGCATCCTGGCGATCGTCGGCGAGGAGCTGGGCTTCATCGGCGTCACCGTGGTGCTGCTGCTCTTCGGCTTCATGCTCTGGCGAGGGCTGCGCATCGCACGGCGCGCGCCGGATCGCTTCGGCTCGCTGCTGGTCGTGGGCGTGCTCGCGTGGATCTCGTTCCAGCTCATCATCAACGTCGGCGGCGTGACGCGGTCGATGCCGCTCACCGGCATTCCGCTGCCGTTCCTGTCGTACGGCGGCTCTGCGCTGCTCACCCTGCTCGCCGGCGTCGGCATCGTGCTCTCCGTCTCGCGGCAGGCCGCGATCGAGACAACCGAGGAGGCCGCGCCCACCCGAGGCGTCCTTCGCTCCCTCCAACTGGGGAGGTCGCGATGAGGTACGCGCTGGCGGGCGGCGGCACGGGCGGGCACGCCTACCCCTCGATCACCGTGGGCGAGGTGCTGCGCCGCCGTGGCGCCGACCTCGTCTACTACGGCAGCGCGCATGGCCCGGAGCGCGCGCTCGCACAGGCTGCAGGCATCGAGTACCGCGCCATCCCCGCCTCGCAGGTGCGCGGCGGCCCGAAGCGCATGCTCCTCGGCGGCCTCAACCTGCTGCGCGGTCGCCTGCTGGCGCAGCGCCGGCTGCGGCAGGATCGCGTGCGTGCGCTGTTCGCGACGGGTGGCTACGCCGCTGCGCCGGTCGGCTGGGCAGCCCCTGCCGCCGGCGTCCCCCTGCTCGTCTTCCTGCCCGATGTCGTCCCCGGCTGGGCCGTGCGCTTCCTGGGCAAGCACGCGACGAAGGTCGCCTGCAGTGTGGACGCCTCGATCGCCGCGCTGCCGGCGGGCAAGGCGGTCGTGACCGGCTACCCCGTGCGCGAGCAGTTCACGCGCGCCACCCGCGCCGAGGGCATCGCGCGCTTCGGCCTCGATGCCTCGCTACCGACGCTGCTCGTCACTGGCGGCTCGCTGGGCGCGCATCGCATCAACGTCGCTGTCGCGGACATGCTGCCTCGGCTGCTCGACCACGCGCAGGTGCTCCACGTCTCCGGCCGCGAGGAGGCGACGTGGCTCACCGAGGCGCGTGACCGGCTGTCCGACCGCCACCGCGATCGCTACCACCTCGTCCCCTACACCGAGGAGATGGCGTGGGCGATGGCCGCGTCCAACCTCGCCGTGACCCGCGCGGGCGCATCGACGCTCGGCGAGCTGCCGGCGGCGGGACTGCCCGCGATCGTCATCCCCGGCGGCTTCTCCGACCAGCACCACAACGCGCGCTACCTCGCCGACCGCGGCGCGGCGGTGCTGCTGCCCGAGACCGACCTCGCGCGCCTCGAGGCTGAGGTAACGCGCCTGCTGGATGACACCGCCGCGCGTGAGCGCATGGCCGCCGCGATGCGCGACCTCGCGCGTCCGGACGCGGCGGAACGCCTTGCCGACCTGATGCAGGAGATCGCTGCGTGATGGCCCTCAAGAAGCGGCAGCAGCAGGGGAATCAGATCCCGCAGCGCGTCCACCTGGTGGGTGCGGGTGGCATGCACCTGTCTGCCATCGGCGAGATCCTGCTGGCGCGCGGTCACATCATCACCGGCTCCGACATCGCGACCTCCGTGCACACGCAGCGGCTGCAGGAGCACGGCGCGACGATCTACCTCGGCCACGCCGCCGCGAACCTCGGCCGTGCCGAGCTGGTGGTGACGACGGTTGCCGCGAAGGACGACAACCCCGAGCTGCGCGCCGCTCGCGAGCGCGGCATCCCCGTGATGGTGCGCGCCGAGATGGTGCAGCGCCTGATCGCCGACCGCGATGTGCTCGCCGTCGCCGGCACGCACGGCAAGACGACCACGACGACGCTGCTCTCGCTGATGACCGTGCGAGGCGGACTCGACCCGCTCATTCTCTCCGGCGGCGACTCGCGTGACCTCGGCGGCAACGCCCGCGAAGGCGCGGGCCGCATCGCCGTCATCGAGGCGGACGAGTACGCGGAAGCGTTCCTGCAGTACGCGCCGAAGCTCGCGCTGATCACGAACATCGAGGCGGATCACCTCGACTACTACGGCACGGAGGAGCGCCTGATCGGCGCGTTCCGCGCGTTCGCGGAGCGCGTCGTCCCGGACGGCACGCTCTTCGTCTGCGCCGACTCGCCGCAGGCCGCCGCGATCGGCGCGGAGCGCCGCGCCGCTGGCATGCGCGTCGAGCGCTACAGCATCGACGCCGAGGCCGAGTGGCGCGCCGTGCAGTGGCGTGGCAACGACCGCGGCGGCATCGACTTCACGGTGCTCCTCGAAGGCGCCGAGCTTGGCCGCATCTCGCTGCAGATGCCGGGCCGTCACAACGTGCTCAACGCGCTCGGCGCGCTCGCGATGGCGATGCGCGCGGGCGTCGACTTCCGTCGCGCGGCGCAGGCCGCCGAGGAGTGCACCGGCGCCGTGCGCCGCTTCGAGCACGTCGCCGACGTGTCGACCGGGGCGGACACGCCCCCGATCACGCTCATGGACGACTACGCCCACCACCCGACCGAGGTTCGCGCGACGCTGCTGGCCGCCCGTGCGCGCTTCCCGGGCCGCCGCCTGGTTGGCTGCTTCCAGCCGCACACCTACTCGCGCTCCCAGTACCTCCTCGAAGGCTTCAAGACCTGCTTCGAGGCACTGGATGCGCTCTACATCCTGGGCACCTACGCCGCGCGCGAGCCCGCCTCGGCCGGCATGGACGCGGAGGCGCTCGCCGCCGAGATCCACTCGCCGGAAGCGCGCTACCTCGCGACGTTCGAGGACGCGGTGGCGCAGATCAGCGACGAGCTCCGCCCCGGCGATGTGTTCTTCACGATCGGCGCCGGAGATGTCGACCGCCTCGGCCCGCTGCTGCGCGAGACGCTGGAGGCGCGCCGATGACGTCCGCCGCCTCGACGCCGCGCCTGACGCTCGCCGTGATCTGCGGCGGCAAGTCGCCGGAGCACCCGGTGTCCGTCGTCTCCGCGCGCTCGATCCTGCGCGAGGCCGACCCGGCCCGCTTCGAGGTGGTGCCGTTCGGCATCACGCGCGGCGGCATGTGGCTCACCCCGGACGAGACCCGCGCGCGCCTCGCACGCGTCGAGGCAGGCGAGACCGACGACCTCGGCAGCGAGGAGCCGCGTGGCTTCTTCGCCTCGCCAGAGGTGCTGGTAGCGCTCGCTGCTGTCGACGTGGTGTTCCCGATCGTCCACGGCCCGACCGGCGAGGACGGCACGCTGCAGGGCTTCCTGGAGCTCGCCGGCAAGCCGTACGTCGGCTCCGGGGTCGGCGCGAGCGCGCTCGGCATGGACAAGGAGCAGATGCGCGGCGCGTTCGCGCAAGCGGGCATCCCCCAGCCGCGCTACGCCGTGCTCCGCGACGACGATGCGCGCGAGCCCGCCGCCGACCTCCTCCGCGACATCGAGGGAGAGATCGGCTATCCGTGCTTCGTGAAGCCCGCCAACGGCGGGTCGAGCCTGGGCGTGAGCAAGGCGAAGACGCGCGAGGATCTCCTCGACGCCGTCGCACACGCCGCCCGCTTCGACCGCAAAGTGCTGGTGGAGGCCGCGATGACCGGCCGCGAGGTGGAATGTGCCGTCCTCGGCAACGCCCACCCGCAGCCCTCGCCGCTCGGCCAGATCGTCCCGCGCGCCGAGTTCTACTCGTATGAGGCGAAGTACGCGGACGACTCCACCGAGCTCACCGTGCCCGCGCCGATCCCCGCCGCGACCGCGGAGCGCGTGCAGCGCTACGCGCTCGACGCGTTCCGCGCACTCGACTGCGCCGGCCTGGCGCGGGTCGACTTCTTCGTCGACCCGCCCGACTCCGTGCAGATCATCGAGGTGAACACCCTCCCCGGCTTCACGCCGATCTCGATGTACCCGCGCCTCTGGCAGGAGGCAGGCGTCACCTACCCCGCGCTCATCTCGCGGCTGGTCGACCTCGCCCTCGATCGATTCGAGGAGGCGCGCGCCCATGCCTAGGTTCCGCCTTCCGCAGCTCTACCTCGGCGGCGGCTCGCGTCGCCCGCCCTCGCGTGCGGGCCTGCGCTACGCCGGCAGCCCGGTGGGCATGCACCAGCCGTCCCACAACCCGCTCGGGCGCGTGCCGTGGACGCTGGTCGCGCTCGGCCTCGGCGCCGCCGCGGTCATGCTCGTGCTCGCCGTCGGCGTGCTCTCGCTCACCCGCAGCAGCCTGTTCCGCGTGCATGAGGTGCAGGTGCTGGGCGCGGAGATCGTCGACGCGAAGGCGATCGAGGCCGCCGCAAACCTCGGCAACCGCTCGCTGTTCAACCTCGGTACCGACGACGCCGCGAAGCGCGTCGAGGCGCTGTCGGGCGTCGCGCAGGCGCGCGTCCACGCCGACTGGCCCAGCGGCGCCGTCATCGACGTCTCCGAGCGCCAGGGCTGGGGCTACTGGCAGGTGCTCGGCTTCCGCGCCGTCATCGATGCCGACGGCCGCGTCGTCGATGTCGCGCGCAAGCCCGCCGACAACGCACCGACGATCTACCAGGTCGGCGCGACCCAGCCGCTGGAGCCGGGCGCGACCGTCGACCGCGACAGCGTGGCGCTGGTCACACGGCTGCTCACCGACGGCACGTTCATGCGCCTGGGGCTCAAGCCCCAGCGCTTTGACTTCGAGAAGTCCCGAGGCCTGGTCGTTCGCATGGATGGGGGTCCTGCGGCGGTCTTCGGTGATTCACACGACTACGAGTTCAAAGTTGCGGCGTGGGTAGCAGCGAACACACGAGTCAGGACGGACCGCATGACGGCGAATGAGATCGACCTGCGGTTCGGCAAGGAATTGGTGGTCCGCTAATGGCTAACCCCACGTTCGCGGCCATCGACGTCGGCACGACGAAGGTCTGCACCGTCGTCGCCGAGGTGGTTGCCGGGGAGATTCGCATCCTCGGCACTGGCGTCGGCCCCTCCGCGGGGCTGACGAAGGGCATGGTGGACAACATCCACGCGGCGATGGAGGCGATCGCCTCCTCCGTGGAGCGCGCGGAGCGCGCCTCCGGCGTCGCGCGCATCCTCTCCGCCTACGTCGGCATCGCCGGCCCGCACGTCTCCTCGATGAACTCGCGCGGCATCGTCGCGATCGCCGACCCGCGCCACCCGATCACGGACGGCGACGTGCACCGCGCGCTGGAGAGCGCGCGCATCGTGAACGTGCCCAACAACCGCGAGGTTGTGCACGTGATCCCGCGCTACTACGTCGTGGACGCGCAGGACCACGTCGTCGACCCGATGGGCATGTTCGGCTCACGGCTGGACGTGGAGACGCACGTCATCACCGCGGGCTCCTCCGCGATGCACAACCTCGTGCAGTGCATCGAGGGCGCAGGCGTCCGCATCGAGTCGCTCGTGCTGGAGCCGCTCGCCTCCGCCGAGGCCGTCCTCGACCCGGAGGAGTTCGAGCAGGGCGTCGTGCTGGTGGACATCGGCGGCGGCACGACCGACATCGCCGTGTTCTCGCAGGGCGCCGTCGTGCACACCGCCGTGCTGCCGGTGGGCGGCCAGCACATGACGCGCGACCTGGTGGTCGCGCTGCGCGTCCCCCAGCCGGCCGCCGAGCTCGCAAAGCGCCGCTACGGCCACGCGATCCCCTCGATGGTCGACGACGAAGAGGTCGAGATCGACGCGTTCGGCTCGGAGGGTACGAAGACCGTCCGCCGCCGGATGATCGCCGAGGTGCTGCAGGCCCGCACCGAGGAGCTGTTCGAGATGGTCGCCGCCGAGGTGCGTCGCGGCGCCTCGCAGGAGGTGCTGTCCGCAGGCGTCGTCCTGACCGGCGGCGCCGCCAGCCTCCCCGGCATCGAGCTGCTGGCAGAGGACGTGCTGCGGCTGCCGACGCGCATCGGTCGGCCGCGCCACCTCGCGGGCCTCTCCGACCTGTTGCACGACCCCGCGTACGCCACGGCCGTGGGCCTGCTGCGCTGGTCGCTGAAGGAGCGCGAGATCCTGACGCGCTCCGCCCCCGTGCTCCCCACCGCATCACTGAGCGGTCTGATGAGGAAGGTGGCCAACCTGATGCGTGTGGTACTGCCGCAATGACAAACGCACAGGATCAGCCCCGCCAGACGGCCCCCGGCGAGGCACGCCCAACGCAGGGGGCCGAGACGCTCTTCGACTACCTGGAGGCAGCGGAGCGACGATCGCAGGCGACGGCGCAGCAGGCATCGAGCCAGCACGCGCCGCATCCCACCGCGACGCCGCACGAGCCGCTTGACCTCCGCGCCGAGCGCCCGCCCGTGGGCACGGCGTCCGAGTACGACCACATCGGGCCGTCGCACGCCGGTGCGTTCGACGACTCCATGCGCACCTCCCCCACCTCCGTATCGCGCGAGGCTGCCACGCGTGATACGGCCGCATCGGCATCTGGCGCAGCGCACACCCGGACGGACCGGGAGACCTCGGAGGACACCACCATGGCGAACCTGGACAACACGCTCCCGCCGATCAAGGTCGTGGGCGTGGGTGGCGGTGGCTCCAACGCCGTCAACCGCATGATCTCGGCGCGGCTGCCGGGCGTGCAGTACGTCGCCCTGAACACCGACATGCAGGCCCTGCAGCACTGCCAGGCCGAGATGAAGGTGCGCATCGGCGACCGGCTCACCAAGGGCCTCGGCGCGGGCGCTGACCCCCTCCGCGGCGCGCGTGCCGCCGAGGAGTCCCGCGAGGCGATCGCGGAGGCCCTGCAGGGCGCGGAGATGGTGTTCGTGACCGCCTGCCTCGGCGGCGGCACCGGCACCGGCGCCGCCCCGATCGTCGCCGAGGTCGCGCGCGAGATCGGCGCGCTCACCATCGGCGTCGTCACCAAGCCCTTCACCTTCGAGGGCGCCAAGCGCCGCCAGCAGGCGGAGGAGGGCGTCCGCGACCTGCAGGAGAAGGTCGACACGCTGATCGTGATCCCGAACGACCGCCTGCTCCAGATCTGCGACGAGAAGGTCTCCATGGCCGACGCGTTCAAGATCGCGGACGACGTGCTGCGCCAGGGCATCCAGGGCATCAGCGAGCTGATCACCGTCCCCGGCATCGTGAACCTCGACTTCGCTGACGTGCGCAAGATCATGTCGGACGCCGGCCCCGCGCTCATGGCGATCGGCACCGGCAAGGGCGAGCACCGCGCCACCGACGCCGCGCGCATGGCGATCTCCAGCCCGCTGCTGGAGGTCGACATCACCGGCGCGAAGGGCGTGCTCTTCAACGTCACCGGCCCGGCGAACCTCGGCATCCACGAGCTCAACGCCGCCGCCCGCGTCATCGCCGAGGTCGTCGACCCGGAGGCCGAGATCATCTTCGGCACCGCCATCGACGAGTCCCTGGCGGACGAGGTGCGCATCACCGTCATCGGCACCGGCTTCACCGGGAACCGCGGCATCACGATGCGCAGCGTCCTGGACGGCGTCGTCCACGAGCCGGAGCGCATCCGCCAGTCGGACGTGATGCAGCCCTCCTCGAACAGCTCCTCCGACTTCGACGCGCTGTCGGAGGCCGACCTGCCGACGTTCCTGCGCCGCTCCTTCCCCAGCCGCTAGGCTGTCGAGGCGGCGCGCTAGGGCCTCCCGGCCCGAGCTATCCACGAGTTGTGAAGCGTTACGAGGGCTGCCCACACGGGCAGCCCTCGTTGTTGCCTGCGGATGTGTGCGGCGGCTCGCGCCTCGTGGACAAGTCTGTGGAGACGACGCCTCGGCGCGACACGTTGCGGTGCTGTAATGCCTGCACCCCGGCAAGCGAACCGCACTCCCCCGAGGCGAAAGCACCACCGCACCTATGAAGTGCCCGTACTGTGGCCAGATGACCACGCGTGTCGTCGACTCCCGCACCGCTGACCGCGGCATCCGCCGCCGCCGCGAGTGCCAGGAGTGCGGCGAGCGCTTCACGACCTATGAGCAGTATCAGCAGACGGTCGTGATGATCGTGAAGAAGGACGGACGCCGCGAGGAGTTTCAGCGCGAGAAGCTGCTCTACGGCCTGCGCGTCGCCACGCGGAAGCGCCCGCTCCCCGCGAACGCCGTCGAGGCGATCGTGGACGACATCGAGCGCCGCCTGATGGCCTCCGGCCGCCCGGAGGTGCCCAGCCGCGTGCTGGGCGAGATGGTGATCACGCAGCTCAAGATGCTGGACCCCATCGCCTACATCCGCTTCGCGTCGGTCTACCGCCAGTTCGTGTCCGTCGAGGACATGCTGCACGAGCTCGACCAGCTGACCTTCAACCCCGTCCCGCCCGCAGAGCAGCCTCGGCTGTTCGAGGACGAGCTCGCCCGCCTGCTGGAGGGCACCGAGGATCTGCCGGTCGACTCGACCGACCCGTCCGCGAACGACCCGACCCCGATCGGCTACGCGCCGTCGGCGATGGGCCGCCGCTAGCCACAGCCTCCAAGGCAGCGCGCTCGACTGCGCGCATGCCCGAGTACGACACCGACAACGAGCGCTCGCGAGCCAGGCTCCGGGCGCTCGTTGCGCGTCTGGGGGACGCCGACCTCCGCCGGCGGTGCCCTCCGAGGCAACCCAGCGAGCACCGCCCGGCGCGTGGAACAGACCGAGGCTGTGGCGAACTAGAGCCTTAGGAGATCAGGAGATTGATCAGGGGTTGCCCGACCTCAGCCCACAGAAACAGCGCACTCCCAATTGCACCCAACACGGGCACCCAGTCAGGAACAGTTCGACGGCGCCACATCCACCAAGCCCCAAGGGGCGTGATGAGGCTGCCGAGGACTGTCTCTTCCGGGGATGATCCCCAGCGCCATCGCAAGTGAGCCCAATACATCCCGAGCGGAGGGAGCAATAGGAGCGTGATACCAATGGCAGCCGATGACCGATGCCATCCGAGGAGCGGCAGCAGGAACAGGCCAATGGGGGGAAGCAGCACCAGGGTGATGATGACAAGCCACTTCTTCAGAGTTCCGGGATTCGTCGATACCCAAGACTTTCGGTTTCGAGCGGGCGCACCGGGATCGAGCAAGGTGGCCGCGCTCGCGAACGATCGCGGATTCCGCAGGTCGAAGCTAGCCACGTAACTCGAGTTCACCCCTCCGGCCAGCCGGATGTCGTGCAGGCGCCACTCGATCCCGTTTGTCACGAGGCAGAGCGGGACACCAAGGACAACGCCGTACTGCATCGCTTGCGCGACATGTGCTTCGGAGAGCGATACCTGATTGCCCTTCGCCTCAACGACGAAACAAGGTTGACCATTCCGTGACAACACATAGTCCGCGTACTGCCCAGTGGCGCCGATGCGGACCTCACGCTGCAACGTCGTCCAGTCGCCGAACCCGAAGATAGCAAGCACGGGGTCGATGAGCCGGGAGCGTGTATCCGCCTCGCTCATTGGATGCGTGATCAGACGCGCGCTTTCGCGAGCGTGTGCGGCTAAGCGCGAAGTCCAGTCAGCGGGTATCTGCCCTGATTGCATCGCACCTCCCCGCGGTGATGTAGCACAGTCCGCCCCCAACGTGGGCTAAGATCGATCCCTGACCCGCGGGGCTTGCGGATGGATGGAACATATGTTCCACTGTCCCGGCTCCCCGCCCGCGGAGGTCGCCATGGTCGCCTCGACCCTGCTCACGCACCCCGTCGCGCTCTCCGAGAACGCTCGCACCGTCCTCGAACGGCGCTACCTGCTGCGCGACGCCGCCGGTGCGGTGGTCGAGACGCCGGAGCAGCTGCTCGCCCGCGTCGCCGAGGCGATCGCATCGGTGGAGCCGGTCGAGGCCGACCGCGCCGCCTGGGCGCAGCGCTTCTACGACGCGATGGCCGGCCTGCGCTTCCTCCCCAACTCGCCGACGCTCATGAACGCCGGCACCGGCCGCGGCACGCTCGCCGCCTGCTTCGTGCTGCCGGTCGAGGACACGCTCGAGTCGATCATGGCGACCGCGCAGGCCGCCGCGATGGTCCAGAAGTACGGCGGCGGCACTGGCTTCTCGTTCTCCCGCCTCCGAGGCATCGGCGAGCCGATCGCGACCACCCACGGCGCGGCTTGCGGGCCGGTCTCCGTGCTGCGCCACTACGACGATGTCTCACGCCTCGTGACGCAGGGCGGGAAGCGCGACGGCGCGAACATGGGCGTGCTGCGCGTCGACCACCCCGACGTGCGCGCGTTCGTGCACGCGAAGGACGACGGAGTCAGCGCCCAGCGCTTCAACATCTCCGTCGCCGTCACCGACGAGTTCATGCGCGCCGCCGCCGAGGGCCGTGCCTTCACCCTCCGCGACCCCCGCGACGGCTCCCCCCGAGGCGAGGTCGACGCGGCCGCGCTGCTGGAGGAGATCGCGCGGTCGGCGTGGCTGACCGGCGACCCGGGCCTCCTGTTCCTCGACACCATCAATCAATCGAACCCCACCCCCGCGCTCGGCCCGATCGAGTCGACGAACCCCTGCGGCGAGGTGCCGCTGCTGCCCTGGGAGGCGTGCACGCTCGGCTCGATCAACGTCGCGCGCTTCTGGGACGCGCAGGCAGGCGACCTCGACTGGGACGGCCTGCGCGAGCTGGTCGCACTCGCCGTGCGCTTCCTCGACGACGTCGTGGAGGCGAACACGTTCCCGCTCCCGGAGATCGCCGAGGCGGTGCGCGGCAACCGCAAGATCGGCCTGGGCGTGATGGGGTTCGCCGACCTGCTGATCGCCGCCGGCGTGCCGTACGACTCGGAGGCCGCGTTCACGTTCGCCGGCCGCCTCGCACGCACCATCGGTGATGCCGCCAACGCCGCGTCGGCCGCGCTGGGCGCAGAGAAGGGCGTCTTCCCCAACTGGGAGCGCTCCATCTACGCGGGCGGGCCGAGGTATCGCAACGCGACCCGCACCTGCATCGCGCCGACCGGCACCATCGCCATCATCGCGGGGGCCTCCTCCGGTATCGAGCCGCTGTTCTCGCTCGCCCATGCGCGGCGGATGGGCGACGGCACCGTGCTCACGGAGGTCTCGGCCGCCTTCGAGCAGGCCGCGCGCGAGGGCGGCTACCACAGCGACGAGCTGCTGGCCGCCCTCGCGCGCGGCGCTCGCCTGGGTGCGCGCGACGACGTGCCCACCGAGGCGAAGCGGCGCTTCGCCACCGCGCACGAGATCGGCTGGGAGGCGCACGTCCGTATGCAGGCGGCGTTCCAGGCCCACACCGACCTCGCGGTCTCCAAGACGGTGAACCTGCCGCATGACGCGACGCCTGACGAGGTGCGCGCCGTCTACGAGCGCGCGCACGCGCTCGGCTGCAAGGGCGTCACCGTCTACCGCGACGGCTCGCGTGCCGTGCAGGTGCTCGCACACGAGGCTGCGCGGCCCGTCACATCCTCGGCAGCCCCCACCATCGAGCCGCACCGCCGCCGCCTCCCGGATGAGCGGCCCGCCGTGACGCACAAGTTCCGCGTCGGCGAGCAGGAGGGCTACGTCACCGTCGGCCTCTTCGACGACGGCACGGCGGGCGAGGTCTTCATCAAGATGGCGAAGGAGGGCTCCACGGTCGCCGGGCTCACCGACGCCGTCGCGCTGCTCACCTCGATCGCGCTGCAGTACGGCGTGACCGTCGACCGCCTCACCGAGAAGCTGGAGCACACCCGCTTCGAGCCGTACGGCGCCACCGGCAACGCCGATCTGCCGTTCGCCACCAGCGTCCTCGACTACATCTTCCGCTGGCTGCGGCTGCACTTCGGCGACCCCACCGCCGCAAGCGGCGCATCGAGCGCGTCCGGCATCGCCTGCCCCGATTGCGGCCTGCAGCTCGCCTACGTGGAGCGCTGCCTGCTCTGCGAGTCGTGCGGCTACTCGCGCTGTACCTAGCCAGTCGAGGGCTCCCGAAGCCGCGCGCGGCGTCGTAGGATCATTCGCATGGGACTGCTACAGGACTTCAAGGCCGCCGCGGTGCAGCGCGCACGCTTCCCGGACGACGAGCGGCTGACCAACGCCGCGCTGTTCACGCTCGTGCGCGACATGCCGTTCGAGCGCCCCTCGGAGACCACGCCCGAAGCGGCGATGGCCGAGTGGCGTGGCACCGGCCCCGCGAAGCACGCGCTGCTGCAGGCGCTCTACGAGGAGTTCGGCCTCGGTGCGATGCTGATCTGCGCGGCGCACGAGTTCACCGCTGCCTCGCATCCATGGCTGCCTCCGCACCTCCTCGACGAGATCGCGCGCAACGGGCCGGTGCCGGACGTGCACATGTTCCTGCGCCTGCACATCAACGGTGACTGGATGACCATCGACGCGACCTGGCCGCTCGCCGCGGCGCGCCTGGGCCTGCCGGTGAACGAGCGTTTCGAGGAGAACCACGAGCAGACGCTCGCGTGCGACCCGGACGAGGTGCTGCACATGCCGCCATCCTCGGACGCCGCAGAGTTCGAGCAGATCATGCTCGCGCGCCACGTCGGCGACGCGTTCGACCGCCGCAACCGCTTCATCGACGACCTCGCCGCGTGGCTCGGGCAGGAGACCGCCGCACCGGCGCAGCCGTGAACGC
>JBAYUZ010000056.1:0-13565 GCA_041674885.1 Dehalococcoidia bacterium | reverse complement strand
GCGGATGCGCTCCGGGGAACGGTCGGCGCTCGCGCGCACGGTCGCCTCGGTCGCGTCGGCGAGCATCACGAGCGCGGCCTCGCGTGTCTGCGGGCGCGGGCCCGGGTAGCGGAACAGCTCCGGGTCGACGTTCGGATCGACCGAGGCGGCGCGACGGTAGAAGAAGGCCGCCAGCCGCGTGCCGTGGTGCTGCGGGATGAAGTCGACGACCGCCTGCGGCAGACCGGCCTCACGCGCGATCTCGATGCCGGCGGTGACGTGGCGCAGGATCACGCGCGTGCTCTGGAGCGGGTCGAGCGTGTCGTGCGGGTTCGCCTCGCGCGTGTTCTCCACGAAGAACGGCGGCGCCACCAGCTTCCCGACGTCGTGGTAGTACGCGCCGATACGCACGACCAGCGGATCGGCACCGATGCGCTCCGCAGCGCGTTCCGCCAGGTTGCCGACCATGATCGCGTGCTGGAACGTGCCGGGCGCCTCGTCCTGCAGGCGACGGAGCAGCGGCTGGCTCAGCTGCGTCAGCTCCATCAGCTCCACGCGCGTGAGCACGCCGAAGCGGCGGCGCAGCAGCGCGAACACGCCCAGCACGACCGCCACCATGAGCAGCCCACCCGCGAGTGACGCGCCGCCGAACCATGCGAGATCCACGAGGCGTCGGTTGGCATCGATCAGCCAGACCGCACCCAGCGCAACACATGCGCTCGCGGCGGCAACAGCGCAGGCGACGACGAAGCGCTGCAGGCGATCGGCACCGGCAACGACCAGCACACCTGCATGCGACGCGGCGCTGAAGGCGAGCCAGACGCGCGCCACCTCGAGTCCCGCAGTCGCGTCGCCCTGCATCAGCGGCAGGTAGGCGGCGACGAAGGCGGCGAGCGCGGGCAGCAGCGTGGCGAGCAGCAGCGCGAGGCTGGCATCGAGCAGGATCGCCGCGACGATCGGCGCCGCCGCCAGCGGCAGCGCGTAGATCGCGAAGTGCCGCCCCAGGTCGGGCAGCGCGAACGCGAACGCCACTTTCACCGCAAGCAGCGGGAGCGCGACCAGCGCGCCCAACAGCAACGCGCCGCGCCCGTCGCGGGTCGCGGCCCCCCGCACGGCGAGCGTGTAGCCGGCGACGAGCGCGCCCGCGAGCAGCGCAACCACCGCCGCCGCGGCCGCATCGGTCGTCCGGATGCGGTCGGGCCAGAGGCCGGACTGGCGCAGCAGCTCGATATCCGCAGCCGTGAGCGGCTGCCCCTCGACGACCAGCACGTCGCCACGGGCGCGGCTGACGTGGACGGGTGGCTGGCTGCTGCGCGCCTCCGCGCGGAGGGCGGCGGTGCGCTGCGCATCGACGACGAGCGTCGGCACGATCAGCGGCGCCAGCAGCTCGTTCACCGCCGCCGCCTGCTCCGGGCGCAGCGCCGGGGAGAGGAAGCCCGCGGCGCGCTGCCGAGCGGCGGGCAGATCCTCCGCGCGCAGGGTGCCGGAGAGCACGCGCCCCAGGGCCGCGCGCGCCTCGGCGGTGAGCAGCGCGAAGTCGACCTCATCCGCCCCCACAAGCGCCGTGGCCGCGGCAGCGCTTGGCCGCGCTGGCAGCGCGCGCACCGAGGCCTCACGGCCGGAGGCGCTCAGCGAATCATCCGCACGCACCGCCTGCACGACCCCCAACTGGCGGTCGAGCTCCGCGATCTCGCGATCGCGGATCGCGGGATCCAGCACCAGCACCTCCGGCACCGCGTTCGCCGCCTCGGCGCGCACCTCAGCGGTGCGTGCCTCGGAGTCGTACGAGATCGCGCGAGGCGCCGTGAGCGTCCAGGGCGCGCGCATCCCCTCGCGGAGCGCCGTGCGCGCCGGGAACCACGGGAACAGCACGGCCCCCACCAGTACGGCGATCAGCGCGCCGAGCGTGATCGCGCCGTCGCGGCGCCTGCGCGACGACGAACCGGGAGTCGGCCGCGCGGCGGTCATGCGCCGCCCAGCGCCTCGCGCACCAGCGCGTTCACGCGCGTGCCGTCCGCGCGACCGCCGACCCGCTTCATCAGCGGCCCCATCACCTTGCCCAGGTCACGCGCGGAGGTCGCGCCCGCCTCGGCGACCGCCTGCTGCACCAGCGCCCGCAACTCGTCGTCGCTGAGGTCGGCCGGCAGGTAGGAGAGGATGAGGTCGAGCTCGTCCTGCTCGTGGTCGACCAGATCCTGGCGGTTACCCGCCGTGAACTGCTCGATCGACTCGCGGCGCTGCTTCGCCTCGCGCTGCAGCGTCGCGATGGCCTCGTCGTCCGACAGCTCGTGGCCCAGCGCGATGCGCGCATTGTTGAAGGCGGCGATGAGCAGCCGCAGGATGTCGCGCCGCCGGGTGTCCCCGGTGCGCATCGCCACCGGCAGCTCGGCCTGGATCTGCTGAACAAGGGGCATGACGGCCTCCGGGGGCATGGGTGCGCGGTGATCGACTGCGATTGTGCCAGAGCCTCGGTATCGCGGTCGCGCGACGGTGGCACCTCGCCCCGCAGAGGCGGGGCCGGAAACACAGAACCCCGGCTGGGCCGGGGTTCGTCGTGTGGTGCGTAGCCAAGCGCGATTAGCGCTGGCGGGCCGCCTGGGTGCGAATCGCCTTGCGCAGCTTGCGGATGCGCGCGGCTTCCTTCTTCTTGCGGCGGACCGAGGGCTTCTCGTAGTACTCGTGCCTGCGCGCGTCGGCAAGGATGCCGTCGGCCTGGACGCGCTTGTTGAAGCGCTTCAGGGCAGACTCGAGGGACTCCATCTCACCAACCTGGACATCACTCACTGGAGAACATCACCCCCTCCCCGCGAAGATTCCCGGCGACCGATGTGCGGCGAACCGGGCTACAAAGCCTAGGCGAGCCTCACGTGCGCGTCAAACCGCGCCGCGAGGCTCGCCCGGAGTTGTGCGAATCTACCGAGACTAGTCGGCGGACGGCAGCACCTTGGGCTGGAGCTCTTCCATGCCCTTGCCGTCGATGTTCAGCTCGCAGGTGCCGGCCTTGATGCAGAGCAGCTCGATGCCGGACGAGTCTTCCTTGTAGCGCTTGCCGAGTGCGACCGCCATTGCTGTGTTCTCCCTCTGCCTAGATCTGCTCGAGCTCGGCGTCGTGGCAGCGCAGCGCGCCGTCGCCACCCTTGGTCGCAATGAACTCGGAACCACAGTTGGGGCAGCGGTAGCGCTTACCCGTGACCACAGCCATCTGTCTCCCCCTTCACCGGCGCTCCGCCGGGAACCAACCTTGCGAACCGAACTTCGATGTTACTTCAGCGACTTCATGTACTCGACGAGGGCGTCGACCTGATCCGGCTTCAGTTTGTCGCCGAAGCCCTTCGGCATGATGCCGGGAGCGAAGCCCTTCACGACCTTGGCGTCCGGGCTGACGATCGCTTCCTTCAGGTACGCGTCGTCCGCCGCGACGGTGGTGCCGTCAGCGAGCGTCGTCTGGCGACCGGCGATGCCCTTCCACGTCGGGCCGACGCCCGCAGCGCCACCAGCGGAGTGGCACGCGGCGCAGCCCTGCGCAGTGGCGATCGTCTTGCCTTCGCCAGCCTTGCCGCCGGCCGCCGGTGCCGCACCACCGCCCGAAGCAGCAGGAGCAGCCGCAGCGGCGGGGGCCGCAGTGAACGGGTCACGCTCGCGGAACTGCGCGGCGTTGTCGGCGGTGAACTGGCCGCAGTTCTTCTCCGTCAGCGACAGCGTCGCGGCATCAGCGAGGATCGTCTCCTTCGTGTCGCCGGTCTGCGCGTCGTGAATCGCCGCCTCTTCCTTCACCAGATCCCAGCGCCCCTCCTCAATGAGGGTGGTCAGCTGTCGGATCTGGGTATCGGCAAGTGGACCGCCGAAGCGCTGCGCCCACACCGGCATGAAGGTGTTGGTACGACCGCACGCGATCGAGTTGAACAGGAACGCATTCACCGCGTCCGCCTCACCCTGCGGGGTGGGGGCGGCACCGGAGGGGTCGTGCTCGCCGATGATGCGGAAGCCAGGCTTGTTGAGCGCGGGCGCAATGTGGCCCTCGCCCTCCATGCCGTGGCAGGAGCGGCAGTTCGCAATGTAGAGGCGAGCCCCACGCTCTGCGGTACGCAGCGTGGTCTCCTCGCGCTCATGCGCCTGGCGCGTGCTCTCGTACCCGATGTACCCGCCAAACACGAGGATGGCGAGCAGCACCGTGCCGATCATGATGTTGACCTGCTTGCTGGTGTTCATCGCCCTGCCATTCCACACGCCGCCATGTCAGATGTCCTCGGTGACCGCCCCGACTAGGAGGGAAGCCCGGGGGGCTGAATCGCACGCTTCGGGTTGTCCGGGCCGCCAAACTCGCGGACACCGGTCTGCACCACAACGTTGCCGGCGCCATCGACATCGATCTTCATCGTGTCCATGGAACGCGGAGCTGGACCGAAGACGCGGATGCCGGCCTTCGTGTACGTGGAGCCGTGGCACGGGCAGCGGTACCAGCCCTTTGCGCCCTCGAAGTCGAACTCCTTGCGCCACGGCACCGTGCAGCCCAGGTGAGGGCACTTGTGCCACAGCGCCAGCAGGCCGGCGGCACCACCGGTGCCGTTCACGCCCGAGTCCGCGGGGTCGAGGTTTGCGAGGAAGAACTGGCCCTCCAGGAACGCCTTCGGCTCGCCACCCTTCTTGTAGTCGGAAACCTTGCCCGCAGGGACCGGGCCACCGAAGCCGCGCACGTTGCGCGGGTAGAGGTAGTCGACCATCAGGCCGACGGAGCCGAGCAGTGCCAGCCCGAGACCGCCGAGGAAGGAGCCGCGGATGAAACTGCGCCGGCTCGCCTCGATGTCCGGTGCCGAGGCGAGCGCACCCGGGACGTTCGCCGTCTCGGCGACCGTCTTGCGAGCGGAGAGCGCCTCGCGCCACGTGTCCATGGACTCGCCCGCGGCGGGCGACTGGCCCATGTCGGAGGGCGCGGACCTGGGTGCGTTGGTCATGTCTTCGACTCCGTCTCGCGCGCTAGGAGATCGGCATCTTCACCTGCCACGGCAGCATGAGCTCCATGCCCTGGCCGCGGAAGGCAGTACCGATGATGGTCAGCACGATGTAGGTCGCGATGAAGCCGGAGAACTGGGCGATCATGTGATCACGCCGCGTCTTCGCCTCGCCGGTCTTCCAGAGCACGATGGAGAAGATGATCGGCAGGCCGATCATCAGGCTCACCGGCAGGATCTGGGCGACGATCAGCTCCGGAATGTTGAGCGTGATGTCGGCCGCCGGGAGACCCAGCAGATCCAGGCGCAGGATGTTGCCCAGTGGAATGGACTTGATCGCGTCCGGCCACGGCAGGTCGTTCTGAATCGCGCGCGCGTTGCGCAGGAAGTTCAGCGCCGCAGGCCACTCGGAGCCGGTGAGCGCGACGAACGACCGCACGTGCAGCTGCGCGTCCCAGGCAATCAGCAGCAGGCTGCCGACGGAGCCCACGATCGAGCCGATCCAGGTCAACCGCCACGCGTTCGGCGTGGACAGCCACTCGCCCTGGCCCTCGTTATCGCGGTCGTAGTACGGGATGGCGCCCAGCGCGACCAGCGCGACCGTCGGGACGACGACGCCGGCGAGTGCGGGGTCCATGTGCAGCAGCAACTCCTGCAGGTTCAGGAAGTACCACGGCGCCTTGGACGGGTTCGGCGTCACCGCAGGGTTGGCGCGGTCGAGCAGCGGCGCGTTGATCGCGATCGAGAGCGCCGTGATCGCCAGGGTGAACACCATGGCGGCGATGAACTCGATGAAGACGAGGTCAGGCCAGACCAGCAACTCGTCATCGCGCTGGCGACGCGCCTTCTGGCGCACGGCCTGCGAGGCAACAGCATCGGGAGTGGTAGCGACCATGCTCGGATTCCTTCCGGCCTACAGCGGCCTGGCCAGGCCGCCGTCGCGGCGGATGCGCCAGAAGTGCACCGCCATGAAGGTCGCCGCCAGAAGCGGCAGGCCGATGACGTGGAGCGTGTAGAAGCGGATCAGCGCGTTCGGGCCAACCTCGAAGCCACCGATCATGACGAACTTGTTGGGCGGGCCCAGCACCGGGGCGGCGCCGATCATGTTCGTGCCGACGGTAATGGCCCAGAACGCCAGTTGGTCCCACGGCAGCAGGTAGCCGGTGAACGAGAGCAGCAGCGTCAGGACGAGCAGCACGACGCCGACGACCCAGTTGAACTCCCGGGGCGGCTTGTACGCGCCGGTGTAGAACACGCGCATCATGTGCATGAGCACCATGATCACCATGCCGTGCGCCATCCAGCGGTGCATGTTGCGCATCAGGAAGCCGAAGCGGACGTCCGTGTGCAGGTGCAGGATGTCCTCGTACGCCCGCTCAACGGACGGCACGTAATAGAACATCAGCAGCACGCCGGTGATCGTCAGACCCAGGAACAGGAAGAACGAGAGGCCACCCAGACAGTAGGTGTGGGTGATCTTCACGTGCGTGCGGTGGATCCGCGTCGGGTGCAGGTGGAGGAAGACGTTGGTCGCGACGACCAACATCTGGTTCCGAGGGGTGTTCGGGTAGCCGCTCCGGAAGATCGACTGCCAGAAGTAGTTGTGGAAGAGGGCGTCGTACAGCCGGTCTCCCAGGCTGCGCGACTCCGGGCGCTCAGTCGTCGCCATCAGTCATCCCCTCGCATCGTCCTGTAGGCCAACGGGCGGCCTAGGATTCCCAGTACTTGCCAAGCGCGACCATGATGGCGAGCGCCGAGAAGATGGTGATGACCACGCCCACCAGTTCGAGCGTCTCACCGACTTCGCCAAAGATCATGGCGCTGCTCCTTCAACCGGCACACGAAAACCGTGCCTGTTTTCACAAACCCTCGGGATACTAGCCAGCGCCCCAAGTAGCGTCAACAAAAACAGTCGGCGATCTGTCCACTGCGAGACAGCAACCCGTTATCGAGAGGCGTCTGTACCACGCTGCGCCTTCGGGATGCCGCCCACCCGCAGGCGCCAGATGCCCTGCAAATCCTCGGTGGCGGTCGAGATGATGTTGACCCGCGTGTCGGTGTCCTCGTCCCAGCGGACGGGCACCTCGCGGAGGCGGTAGCCGTTCTCCTGGGCGATCAGCAGCAGCTCGGAGTCGAAGAACCAGCGCGTGTCCTTGACCAGCGGGACGAGGGCGTGCGCAGCATCGCGCCGGATCGCCTTGAAGCCGCACTGGGCATCGCTGACCTTCAGCCCGGCGAGCGTCCGCAGCAGGAAGACGTACGTGCGCGAGATGAACTCGCGCTTGAAGGAGCGCTGGGTCTGCGAGAGCCGGTGGAGGCGCGTGCCGTACGCCAGATCCGCCTCGTTGTCCGCGAGGGGATCGATGAGCGCAGGCAGGTGCGCGAGGTCCGTGGAGAGGTCCACGTCCATGTAGGCGCAGACATCGGCCGGAGAGGTCAGCCAGGCGACCCTCAGCGCGATGCCACGGCCCTTCACGGGGATGTGCAGTGCGGCGACCTGCCCCGGGTGCTCGGCCTCCAGGCGGCGCGCCACGTCCAGCGTGTGGTCGGTGGAGGCGTTGTTCGCGACCACCACGCGCCACTGGTGCTCCGGGTGGGCCGACAGGAACGCGAGCACGCGCGTGACGCTGTCCGCCAGCACGTGCTCCTCGTTGTAGACCGGGATGACGATGTCGACCGTTGCCACGCGCGCCTGCCGTCCTGCGGTGCGGGCGAGGTCGCCCGCGATACCTCGTGAGTCTCGCCGAGCAGTCTAGTGGCGGAAGTGCCGAGCGCCAGACGTGACCAGCGCCATGCCCTGCGCGTCGGCGGTCGCGATCGACTCCTCGTCGCGGATCGAGCCACCGGGGTGCACCGCCGCCGTAACGCCCGCCGCGGCCGCGACCTCGAGCGAGTCGGGGAACGGGAAGAACGCGTCCGAGGCGAGCACGGCACCCTTCGCGAGTGGCCCCGCCCCGGCGACCGCCAGGCGCGCGCTCTCGACGCGGTTCGGCTGCCCGGCGCCCATGCCGACCATGACGCCATCCTTCACCAGGACGATGGCGTTCGACTTCACGTGGCGGCACACCATCCACGCGACTTCGAGGTCACTGACCTCCTGCGCGCTGGGCGTGCGCTTGCTGGTGACCGCGAACGCCTGCTCGTGCGAGACGTCGGCGTCCTGCACCAGCACGCCGCCGCGCACGCTGCGCAGCTCCGGCCGGGTGCGGCCGAACTCACCGAGGGGTGCGCTGAGGATGCGGAGGTCGGCCGACTTCCGCTGCAGGTGCTCCAGCGCGCCCGGCTCGAAGCCCGGCACGATCACGATCTCGAAGAACATGCGCACGCCGGCCACGGGGCTCAGCACCTCGCGCAGCGCCTGCGCCATCGCCATGTCCAGCGGGCGGTTGATCGCGACAATGCCGCCGTAGGCGGAGATCGGGTCGCCCTGCGTCAGCGCGCGCTCGTACACCTGCGCCAGCGACTCACCGTCCTCGGCGACCGCGAAGCAGCAGGGGTTGGTGTGCTTGATGATCGCGACGGCGGGACGCGGGCTCTCCGCGACCAGGTTGTAGGCGGCATCGGCGTCCAGGAAGTTCGTGTACGACATCCCCTTACCGTGGTGCTGCGTGTACCCGCCGATGCCCTCGACCGGCACGCGCACGGAGTCCGTGCGGTAGAACGCGCTGCGCTGGTGCGGGTTCTCGCCGTAGCGCAGCACCTCGCCCACACGGGTGAGGCCGACGGTGAGCTGCTCCGGGAACGGCTCATCCTCGCGCAGGTACTCGGCGATCGCGGTGTCGTAGTGCGCGACGTGCTGGAACGCCTTCGCGGCCAGCCGACGCCGGTGGGCGGCGTCGAGGCCGCCCGCGCGCAGCGCCTCGATGATGCCCGCGTAGTCAGTGGGGTCGATGACGGGGATCACCCACGGGTGGTTCTTGGCGGCGGCGCGGATCATCGCCGGCCCCCCGATGTCGATCTCCTCCAGCGCCTCGGCGAGCGTCGGGGCGTTCTCGCGGGTCACGGTCTGGACAAACGGGTAGAGGTTGCCGACGACCATGTCGATCGCGCCGATGCCGTGCGCGGCGAGGTCGGCAGTGTCGTCCTCGCGGTTGCGACGGGCGAGGATGCCGCCGTGCACCTTCGGGTGCAGCGTCTTCACGCGGCCGCCCAGCATCTCCGGGCTGCCGGTGAGGTCGGCGACGCTGGTCACCGGCACGCCGGCGGCGGCGATCACGGCCTGCGTCTGGCCGGTCGAGAACAGCTCCCACCCCAGCGTCGCGAGGTCGCGCGCGAAGTCCGCGATGCCGGTCTTGTCATAGACGCTCAGGAGCGCTCGCACGTCGGTCCCTTTCCTGCTCGATGCGTTCCGGCGTCAGGCCGGCAGGCCGCGCACGGCGGGATCGCCGGGGCGGCGTTCGATGATCGTGCCGATGCGCCACGCACCCTCGACGGCAGCGAGGACACGCGCGGCGTCCGCCTCCGCGACGACGAGGACAGCGCCCACGCCCATGTTGCAGGCACGGAACATCTCGGCGTCCTCGACGTTGCCTGCGCGCTGGATGAGGCGGAACAGCGGCGGGACGGTCCACGAGGCACCGTCGAGCTCCGCGCCGATGCCGTCGCGGAAGATGCGCGGCAGGTTGCCGACGATGCCGCCGCCGGTGATGTGCGCCCAGCCGTGGAGCAGCGGGCGCAGCGGGTAGATCTCGCGGAAGTAGGAGCGGTGCACGGCCAGCAGCGCCTCGCCGAGGCTCGCGCCGGCCAGCTCCTCGGGCCGCTCATCGAGCACGGCACGGTCGTGGGCGGGGTCGCCACCCTTCGCGATGCCGAACGCAGAGCGCACCAGCGAGTAGGCGTTCGTGTGCAGGCCGGTCGAGGGCAGCGCGATCAGCGCGTCGCCCGGCGCGATCTTCGTGCCGTCGATCACCTCGTCGTGCTCCACGACGCCGACGATGAAGCCGGCGACATCGAAGTCACCGGGCTCGTACATGTCCGGCATATCGGCGGTCTCCCCGCCGATGAGCGTCATCTCGTGCTCCTCGCACGCCTTGCCCATGCCCGCGACGACCTCGGCGCGCAGCTCCTGCGGCAGGTCGGCGGTGGCGAGATAGTCGAGGAAGAACAGCGGCTTCGCGCCGGTCGTGAGGATGTCGTTCACGCAGTGGTTCACGAGATCCTGGCCGACGGTGTCGTAGCGCCCCGCCGCGATCGCGATGCGCAGCTTGGTGCCCACGCCGTCGGCGCTGCTCACGATCACCGGGTCGCGGTAGCCCGCGCCCAGCCTCCACAGCCCGGCGAAGGGGCCAACGCCGCCCATCACCTGCGGCTGCACGGTGCGTGCGGCGATCGCGCGGTAGCGGGCGACGGTGGCGTCGGCGGCAGCGATATCGACGCCGGCCGCGGCGTAGGAGAGGGGGCGATCGGAGGGCGCGGTCATGCGCGGTGATCCTTGGCTGCGAACGGCGGGGAGAGGGCCGGATCGCTGCCGGAGCAGCGTATCCGCCCGGGCGGACTCGCGGAAGCGGGCGGCGCGCCCCCTCCGCGGCTAGACGGTCGCGGCGGCGGGCACCTCGGATGCCGCTGCTGCGGCCTCGGCAGTGCCGAGCGCGAGCTTGTCGAGCTGCAGCGGCACCACGCCGGGGTACTGGCCGCTGAAGCAGGCGGTGCAGAGCTCGCCCTCGGGCTGGTTCGTCGCCGCGATCGTGCGGTCGAGCGTCAGGTGGCCGAGGCTGTCCGCGCCGATGTGCACCCGAACCTGCTCCACGGTCATGTGCGCGCCGATGAGCTGATCCTTGGTCGCCATGTCGACGCCGTAGAAGCAGGGGTGCTGGATCTGGGGGGTCGTGATGCGCATGTGCACTTCGGTCGCCCCGGCGGCGCGGATCATCGCGACAACGTGGGGGGTGGTGGTGCCGCGCACGATCGAGTCGTCGACGACGATCACGCGCTTGCCGGCCAGCATCTCCGGCAACGGGTTGTATTTCAGCCGAGCGCCGCGCTCGCGCAGGCGCTGGTCGGGCTGGATGAACGTCCGGCCGACGTAGCGGTTCTTGATGATGCCCTCGACGTACGGGATGCCGGACTCGCGCGCGTAGCCGATCGCCGCCGCGGTCGCCGAGTCCGGGACGCCGATGACCACATCCGCGTCGACGTGGTGCTGGCGTGCCAGCTCCGCGCCCAGGTTCATCCGCGACTGGTAGAGCAGCTCACCGCGCATGCGGGAGTCGAGGCGGGCGAAGTAGGTGTACTCGAACAGGCAGAGCGCGCGACGCTGCGGCTCCGCCGGGAACCACGAGGTGAGGCCGGCCTCATCGATGCGGACGACCTCGCCCGGCTCGACCTCGCGCAGGAACTTCGCGCCGATCTGGTCGAGCGCGCACGTCTCCGAAGCGAGCACGTAGCGCTCGACGCCGTTGTTGAGGCGGCCGATCGCCAGCGGGCGGATGCCGTTCGGGTCGCGGACGCCGAACAGCGCGTCACGCGTGAGCACGGTCAGCGAGTAGGCACCGACGGCGCGGCGCATCAGCACGGCGAAGCGCTCGTCCCAGGTGCCGCCGGGCGCGGTCGCGAGCAGCTGCGCGAGCACCTCGGAGTCGGTCGTGGTCTCGAAGGTGATGCCCTGCGACTCCAGGTCGGCGCGCAGGGTGTCGGCGTTGACGATGTTGCCGTTGTGGGCCAGCGCGAGCTGGCGAACCTCGCCGTCGAGGAGCGGGCGGTGGTCGCCCTGATCGCTCACCACCAGCGGCTGCGTGTTGCACTCGATGCTCGCGCCGGTGGTGGAGTAGCGCGTATGGCCGATCGCCGCCACCCCCTCGAGGTCTTCGAGGTGGTCCTCGGTGAAGACCTGGGAGACGAGGCCCATCCCGCCGCGCATCGTGATGCTGCGCCCGTCGGTCGCGGCGATGCCGGCCGATTCCTGTCCGCGGTGCTGGAGTGCGTGGATACCGAAGAAGGTAAGCCGAGCGACGCCCTCGCCTGGAGCGAAGACGCCAAAGATTCCGCACTTCTCGCGCAGAGTCGGCATCACCGATGGCCACCCCCGGCTGGCTCCGGTTGAGTACCAAGTGTACCACCGCGAGCGGTGCTGACTACGCATCCCCCGAGGCCGGCCCCGCGGCGGCGATCCGCGCATGCTCGATCTTCATGCAGCGGTCCATCACCACCTCCAGCCCGGCGGCGCGGGCGGTGGCGGCAGCACCCTCGTGGACCAGGCCGAGCTGCATCCAGACCGCCCCCGCGCCCGCCTCGATGGCGTCGCGGATGACCTCCGGCATGAACTCGGCGCGGCGGAAGATGTCCACGACATCGATGTGCGCCGGGACGTCCTGGAGCCGCGGGTAGACGGGCCTGCCCAGCACCTCGGTCTCCGTCGGGTTCACGAGGTAGACCTCGTACCCCGCCTCGATCAGGTAGCGCGCGACCTCATGCGAGGGGCGCGAGGGGTCAGCGGCGACGCCGTAGACGGCGATCACGCGCGCCTCGCGGACGAGACGCTCTGCCAGCGCGCCGTCGGCGGCGGTCATCGGGCGCCCCGACGGCGGGTGCGGCGCCGGTCGTTGCGGGAGCGGCGGCGGTGCTCCGCGGGCGTCCGAGGCGTCTCGACGGCCTCCTCCGCCTCATCGTCGTCCCACTCCTCGTCGTCCCAGTCGTCCTCGTCCACCGGCGCCACGGCGAGGACCGCCGGCACCGCTGCCATCTCGGCGAGCACCGTCGCGAGGCGGTTCACGCGCTCCGCGCCCTCAGCGGCCAGCGAGCGCGCGGAGACGACGCTCGCGACCGGCGTCCGGCGTTCGTCGTCGCGTGCGATCACGACCTCGAACGTCACCATGTCCTGGCGCTCGCCGCTGCGCGTGAGCAGGTCGGCGTCGGAGACGGCCTCCACGGCCTTGATGCGGCTGAAGGGCACGCCGTCGGTGGTGCCGATGCCCATGCCGAGGAAGCCCTGCTGCCACCGCGCCGCGCGGTTCCCGCGCTCCATCACGAACGCGGTGCCGGCGATGCTGAAGACCAGCCCCAGTGTCCCGATCGGGCCGAGGAGGAGCGCCACCAGCAGCAGCGCGATCATCACGAACATCGGCAGCACGTCGAACAGGGTGAGCAGCGCAGTCATCGCCAGGCCGGCGATCGCCAGCTCGATGAGCGCGCCGACGATCTGAGCGCGCGAGGGGTAGATCGCGATGCGATCCGCCTCGATCACCGCGAAGGCGCGCTGCAACGGGATGTGCTCGTTCGTCGCCACGGCGTCCTCGAAGGCTGCGGAAGGCAGGCTGTAACGTGTGTGATGCGGCCAGCGGCGCCGCGAGTTTGCGCCGCGAACGGGCGCATCCCTATCATCGCGCATCGGAGGCTTGCATGCGCCAGGACCTGATGGAGATCCTCGTCTGCCCGGTGTGCCGGGGCGATCTGACGCTCTCGATCGTCGCGACGGAGGACGACGAGGTGCTGACCGGCGACCTCGCGTGCGCCGCGTGCAACCAGCACTACCCGATCACGGACGGCATCCCGAACCTGCTCCCACCCGACGTGCGCGACGCCATGGCCGCCGCCGAGAGCACCCCGGGAGGCCACTAGTGGATCCGGAGCGCACTCGCCAGCTGGGCCAGGGGCTGATGGCGCTCGCCGTGGTGCAGGCGCTGCTGTTCCTGCTGGGCGTCG
>JBAYUZ010000055.1:0-13980 GCA_041674885.1 Dehalococcoidia bacterium | reverse complement strand
CGACACGATGCACCGCACCGATACCGCACGTTGCTCGCTGCATGCCTCGGGGCCGTCTGCGGTGCGCTCGTCCTCATCCTCGCGCCCGCCGTGCGCGAGCCGATGCTCCTCGCCGCGCTCGCGATGGCGGCGCTCGTCGACCTGCGCACGAGGCGTGTGCCGAACTGGCTCACCGCCGCGGGCAGCACGTTCGCGCTCGCGAGTGCCGCTGCTGCGCCCGGCGTGCTGCTCGGTGGCGGCGTTGCTGCTGCGGTCGGCGTCGCGATGCTGCTCACAGCGCGCGGCGCCTACGGCGTCGGCGACGTGAAGGCGATGGGGGTTGCGGGCGCCACGGTCGGCCTCGCTCACGTGCTGCCGCTGCTGTTCTGGATGGCGATGGCGGGGGGTGTCGGCGTGCTCGTGCTCGCGCTGCGCGCGCGTCGTCTCCGAGGCGAGACGATGCCGTACGCACCGGCGATCGCCGCCGGCGCGGCGCTCGCGCTCCTACTCGCGCGCTGAGGCCGACTCCGCCTCCACAGGGCGAGGCAGCTCCCGCACCCGCGCGCGCACGTCGCCGATACCGAGGCCAATCGAGAGCATCGCCACGATCCCGGTCAGTGAGATCCACGTGACCAGCAGCACGTGCGACCCGACCGCGTACTGGCTCACCGCGCCTCGCTCCGCGCCGAACAGCACCAGCAGTTCGCTCACCACCAACTCATACGGCCCCACGTTCCACGGCGTCAGTGGGATCGCCGTCGCGAGGTTCGCGGCGACCGTCACGACGAGCGTCTGCGCGAACGAGAGGTCGATGGTGAATGCGCGCGCCAGCAGCCAGTACGTCGACACCTCGAGCAGCCAGCCGACCACGGACACCCCGAGGCCGATCAACACGTCGCGCGTCGACCGCAGCGTCGCCATGCCCGCCAGCACGTCGCCGACACGCGCCCGCACGCGTCGCGGCAACCGCCCGAGGAAGCCCACACGATCGCCATCGGGACGGACGCCGCCACGAGCCGCGCCGGCCCCGATCACGAACAGCGCCACCACCGTCATCGCACCAGCGATGAGCGCTGGTCGTAGCACCGGCGGCATGTCGATCAGGAGGAGGGAGCACAGCAACAGCAGCACGAACGACATGCCATCGAACAGCGACTCGACGATCACAACGTTGCTCAACAGCTCGGTGCGCGGCACCCCGAAGCGGCGACTCGGCAGCTCCACGCGCAGCACATCACCCAGGCGGAACGGGATCACCGCGTTCACGAAGTTCGCGACCAGGAAGAGACCGAGCAGCCAGCGGTACGGCAGGTCGGGACGATGCCGGAGCAGGAAGCGCCACCGCGACCCGTGCAGCACCTTCGAGGACGTGAACGCAAGGAGCGCGACGGCAGCCCAGCCAACGCGCAGGTGCGGCAGCCCCCGCAGCGCATCGAGCAAATCGTTGCGCGCGAACAGCAGCACGAGCGCCGCCCCGCCGAGCAGCGCCTGCAACGCAAGCACGCGACCGAGGCGTGTGACGTGCATGAGCCTCCGCGTTCACGATACGCGCGAGCGCGTCACCTCGGCACACTCAGGCGGTGGGCGTCTTCGCAGCACGGTGCGCGACCAGTGCCGCGATCGCGGTCGTGAACGGAACGGCAGCGATCAGGCCCATCCCACCGACCAGGCTCCGCATCACCTCGGTCGCCAGGTACTCGCGGTTGATCTGGATCGATAGCGCCTCACCCTGCACGACCAGCAGCATGAGCAGCGGCAGAGAGGCGCCTGCGTACGCCAGCACCAGCGTGTTCACGGTCGCCGCGATGTGGTCGCGCCCCACGTTCATCGCGCGTCGGTAGAGTTCGATGGCCCCCAGCGCCGCGTTCGCACGGCGCAACTCGAACACCGCCGACGCCTGCGCGACCGTGATGTCGTCCAGCACACCCAGCGTGCCGATCACGAACCCGCCGAGGAGCACACCCGCGGCATCGACGTGGCCCGCCGCCAGCACCTGCAGCGTCGCCACATCCTCCGACGCGATGCCGGAGATGCGTGCCATGCGGATCGAGAGCGCCGCCAGCAGCACCGTCGCCACCAGCGCCACGCCCGTACCGATCAGCGCCACGGTCGTCTTCACGCTCACACCGTGCGCCAGGTACAGCGTCGTCCCCATGATCACAAACGCCCCAATCGAGGCGATGACGGCCGGGTCGTACCCCGCCAGGATGCCCGGCACGATGAAGCGCACAATCACCAGCAGGCTCGCCGCCAGGCCCAGCAGCGAGGTCAGCCCGTGCCGCCGCCCCGTCGCCAGCACCATCGCGACGAACGCGACCGCCAGCACCAGCAGCGCCTGCGACCGCACGCGATCGACGATCAGATACGCATCGCCCTCCGGACCGGGGACGCGCGCCACCAGCACACGGTCGCCCGGCTCCACGTGCAGCGTGCCGATGTCCTCCGTGCTCCGGCTGCGCGACACCGTCACCGTCGCGCCGCCCACCTCGACCGCCAGCCGCTCCTGTTCGATGGTGCCGCGGCTGGTCTGGATGCTCGTGCGCTCCAGCACCTCCATCACGCGACCCTCGACGGTCTCAGCGGCGCCGGGCACCTCCGCGCGCGGCGCGTCGAAGCGCGCAACCGCGGGCACCAGCACGGTGACGACCAGCAGCGTGGCGACGATGCACCAGAACACGATCGCCTGCGCGAGCGACGGACGAGGCAGCCTCATGCCTGCCAGTCTCGCCCGCGCGCGGCGTCCCCGCCACCCGCCCGCAGCACGTCGCCGCTCGCAGCGCCAACCGGGAGGCAGCGGTAGAATCTCGCTTTCCGCCCGACCACCGAACCGGAGTCGCACGTGCGAGGTTTCAAGCGCCCGTTCTACGGCTGGTGGATGGTCGGCGCGGCGATCGTGCTGCAGGCGCTGCCTTCCGGCCTGCTCCAGCAGGCGTTCGGCGCGTACGTCGTGCTGCTGGAGCGCGACTTCGGTTGGAGCCGCACCGTCCTGTCCGGGGCATTCTCCGTCGTGCGCGTCGAAGAGGGCCTCCTCGGCCCGCTGCAGGGCTGGATGATCGACCGCTTCGGCCCGCGCAACGTCATGCGCATCGGCACCATCGTCTTCGCGGCCGGCTTCTTCATCTTCGCGAACATCAGCTCCGTGCTCGGCTTCTACCTCGCCTTCATGGTGATGGCGATCGGCGCGTCCCTTGCCGGCTTCCTCTCGATCACCACGGCGATCGTGAACTGGTTCGACCGCAAGCGCTCGATGGCGATGGGCATCGCGCTGCTCGGCACCGCCGTCGGCGGGCTGCTGCTGCCGGTCGTCGTCGTGGGCCTGGAGATGTGGGGCTGGCGCACTGTCGCCAACCTCTCGGGCGCCATCGTGCTCATCCTCGGCCTACCGATGGTGCAGGTGATGCGCCGTAGGCCGGAGGATCACGGCATGCTGCCCGACGGCCGCGACCCGGTCGAGGCTGCTGCGGAGGCCGCCTCCGCCGCCGCGCGCGGCGACGTCAGCGACGAGATCAACTACACCGCCCGCGAGGCGCTGCGCACGCGCGCGTTCTGGTTCATCTCGCTCGCGCACGCGGCATCCGTACTGGTGGTCTCCGTGGTGACGGTGCACTTCACGCCACACGCGACGGGGAACCTCGGCTACTCGCTGTCGGCAGCGGCGGGCATCGTCACGCTGCAGACGATCACCAACCTGATTGGCCGCCCGCTGGGGGGTTGGCTGAGCGATCGCATCGGCTCGCGGGCCGTGATCATCATGTGCATGATCGTGCACGCGGTCGCGCTGCTGCTGCTCGCGTTCGCAAACGCGCTGTGGATGCTCGCGAGCTTCGCGCTGCTGAACGGCCTCGCATGGGGCGCGCGCGTGCCGGTGATCGTCTCCATTCGCGCCGAGTACTTCGGCGCGAAGTCGTTCGGCGCGATCATGGGCATCTCATCGTCCGTCGTCACGGTCGCCGCGGTGATCGCCCCGGTGCTCGCCGCGATGGCGTACGACTCGCTCGGCAGCTACACGCTCTCGTTCGTCATCCTCGCGGTGATGGCGGCGCTCGGCTCGCTGTTCATGGTGTTCACGCCGCCACCGCAGGCCCGAGCGCCGCGCGCGGTCGAGGCCACGCTCACCCACTAGGCCGCACGCCTCCCCCGCTACGGACGAGGCGTGGGAGGTGTCGCGGGCGGGTGGCCGTTCCACTCGCGGATGTCGCTGCGCTGCAGGAACTCGTACAGCCAGCGCGACTGCTCATAGTCGCGACCCCGCTCGTGGGCGTCGCGCAGCGCCGTTTCCTCCGGGCCTGGCCGCAGACCGCGCAGCGCCTCGTTGTCGACCTCACCCAGCAGGTAGCAGCCGACCCACGGCGCCTGCGTCTCGCGATACGCGCGTAGCGCCAGGTAGTCGTCGCCGACGATGAACACGTCGTCCTGCTGGTAGGCAACGAGGTTCGGGTACGTGCCCTGCCGCATCCGCTGCACGACGTCTCGATAGACCGGTGCCCACGTCGGTGACTGCGAGGGATCGTAGGTGGCGTCGTATGCGCGGATGAGCTCACGAGGGACGCCGGCCCACTGCCGCGTCACCTGCCCGGCGTGGTAGCCGTCGACGAGTCGGGCGAGCGTAGGGTCGAACGGCGCACGCAGCGGATCACCGCCGTGCACGGGCTCAATGCGCTCAGCTGGCTCGCGTTCCACCACGCGTCGATGCTACCGCAGCACGGAGCCCCACGCCTCGCCCGCTCACTGGACGGGTGGTCTCACCCGCGCGCCCACGCCGGCACCGCTGGCCGCCCGCTCACCCGGTCGCGGTACACCGCGCCGGGAATCACCTCCACCACGCGCCCCGCCTCCATCCGCCACACCTCGTCGGCGAGCGCAGCCTCGTCCAGGTCGTGCGTCGCCATCAGGACCGTGCCTCCGTAGCGGCGCAGCACCTCGTGCACCATCGCCCTCGTCGCGGCATCGAGGCTCGCGGTCGGCTCATCGAGCAGCAGCACCTTCGGTGCTCCCACCAGCGCCCGAGCGAGCGCGATGCGCGCAGCCTCGCCCGTGGAGAGGTTCGCGCCATCCTCCTTGATCGCCGCGTCGAGCCCGCCGGGCAGCCGCGCGATGAGCTCGTCGAGTCCGCACACGCGGATCACGCGCGCCAGCTCCGCCTCGGGTGCGGTCGGCCAGCGGTACGCGAGGTTGCGTCGTAGCGTGCCGCGCATCAGCGGGAGCTGGGGCCCCACCATCGAGATGCGCGCCGCGCACGAGCGCAGCGTGCACGCCGTCAGCAACTGTCCGTCGACGCGCACCTCACCCGCGTCCGGATCGGCGATGCGCGCGACCACGGAGAGCAGGCTGCTCTTCCCCGCGCCGTTCGGCCCGACGATCGCAACGATCCGCCTCGGCTGCGCCACCGCGCGCACCCCATGCAGCGCGCCGCCGAGGTGCACGTCGCGGAACTCGATGCGCCCACCCGCGATCTGCAGCTTCGCAAGCTCCGGCCCGAACGCCTCGCGGTACGGGCGGCGCAGGAACGCCGCGATCTTCTCACGCGAGATGCGCGCCGCCTGCCAGTACTCGTGCGCGAGGCCGAGCGTCCGCACCGGCCGGATGAGCTGCCGCACGACGATCATCGCCGCCACCACCGCACCCACCGAGGTGCGCCCGAGGGCCACGTCGATCGCACCGGCGAACAGCACGGCCGCCACGGCAAGCGTCGCCGTCGCGCCCGCGATCGCGCGGAGCAGCGCACGCACCATCGCGTTGCGGAGCAGGTGACGGGTCAAGCGCGCGTTCTGGCGACCGAAGCGCTCGTACTCACCTCGCGCGTGCCCCATCGCCTGCACGACCGTGAGGCCACCGAGCTGATCCGCAAGGTTCGTCGCCAGGTTGGAGCGCTGTCGTCGCGCACTCCGCGTCGCGCGTCGCACCTGCCGCCCCTCTGCCAGCGACATCGCACTGCCCACAATCAGCACCACCGAGGCCGCGACCACCATGTGCGGGTCGAAGTGCCCGATCACCGTCAGTCCCGCCGCGAGCGTGCAGACCGCGGCGATCGCACGCCCCAGCCCGCGGCTGACCCATGTGCGAATCGTCGTCAGATCGCCCAGGAAGCGCAGCAGCACGCCGCCGGTGCTGTGCTGGAGCAACGAGCGCCGAGGCATGCGCTGCAGCTGCGCGTACATCGCCATCCGCAGCTGCGCCACGTAGCGGTAGCCCAGCCACTCGGAGGTCGCAAACTCGGCGGAGCGGACAGCCGCACCCGCGAGTGCGACGACTGCCACGCCGCCGACGAGCGGGGCCATCGTCCTCACATCGAGTTGCCCGGCGATCAGTGCGTCGACCGCGGATCGCAGCAGGAACGCGTACGCGATGATCACCGCGCCCTCCGCGGCGCCGATCAGCGCCAGCAGCGCAGTCCAGCGAGTCGCCAGCTGCAGCCGAGCCGTTCGCGGCAGTGTGGGAGAGCCCTCGCGCGTCCCGTCTGAGGCGTCGTCGTCGAGGTCGTCGAAGTCCTCAACGTCGATGTCGGTCGGCTGCCCGCTGAGGTCGAGATCGGGTTCCTCGCGTGCCCACATCGCGGGGCTCACGAGGCGATCAGCGCGTGCGCCCGCAGGAGCATCGTCGCAGCCTCGGGGTCATTGAGCTCGTCGCGCGTGAACACCGGCACGTCGACGGCCGCGCGTGCCTCGCGCAACGGGAGCGGCGAGGCGGTGAGCAGCCCCGACACGCCCGCGACATCGAACCCCGCGGCCCGCAGCAGCGCGACGCCGCCCGCCGCCGCCATCGCGTCGACCGCGGCAAACAGCACGCGATCCACCAGCGAGTGCAGCACCTCGGAATGCAGCAGCTCGGCGGTCTCGCGCTGCAACAGCCCGTCCGCGATCTCCACGACGATACGGTCGCACCCGCTGGCCGCCAGGTGGCCGATGAGGTGGATCCCCACCTCCTCCAGCACCGGCAGCGGCGTCATGTACGTCGACACCAGGCCCGCATCGGTGAAGTCCGCCACGATCGCGGCGCCCGCGTCCACCATCTGCCAGTAGTCGTTGCCGGATCCCGTGCCCGTGAGCTTCGCGTAGCCGACACGGTACCCGGCGCGTTCGAGGCCATGGATGAGCGCGCCCGCCGTCGTCGTCTTCCCGGAGTTCATCGCCGTCCCAAACACCGCCATGACCGGCGGCCGCGGGCCCTCGACGCGCGGCTCCGGCAACGCGAACCGTGCGAGGTTCACCGGGACGCCGTCATCGTCCGCCAGCAGGCCCAGCAACGTAACCTCGGTCGCGGGGCGCATCCCGCGCGCGCGCTCGACCATCGTCGCGGCGACCCCGCCACCGGCGACCAGGTGCGCCGCACCCAGCGACTCCGGCACGAACGCCTCGAACTGGTCGGAGGCGTAGCGGTTGCCGCATGCCACGATCACCTCATCGCCCGCGTGCAGCGTCGCGCGCCGCCCGGTTGGGAGCTCGATGCGCGGGTGCTGGCGCACGCGTTCGATGCGCGCGAGCACCAGGTCGCCCGCACGCGGACGCACGGCGCCGCTGACCAGCGTGCGGAACGCGTGAGGTGGCACCCGCCGTGTCGAGAACGCGCGTCGCGCCCGTGCCAATCGTGTCGGTTCCAGCGCCTCCACGATCGCGCGACTCACGCGCCCCGCGGGGGGCGCGGATGGCACGACAAGCGCGTCGTCCTCAAGGGCGACCACAGCGGCCTCGTCACCGTCGACCACCGTGGCACCCAGCGCGGCCAGCGCGCGTGCGACACGATCCTGTACCCCAGTCATGAACTGCCTCCGCGCACTGCGTCCGGTCGTACGGACGGCGGCAGCGTGGCGCGGGCGGCATTGCAGAACCGCTATCGTGCGCGCCTCCATCGCAACGAAGGCGCAGTTGCACGCTAATACGACCGAACGCCGTGCGCCTGCGTGCACCTCGACCGCAACAGTCGGTCGAGGTGCACGCGTCGGCGCCGAGGTTCGCTGTGACGTGCTACGGCAGCAGCGCAGCCCTGCCGGCCGCCGACCCGAACATGGACCGGGCCTCGTGCCCCACGCCGGGAACGACCGACAGTCGATGCTGCGCGGTCACACCTTCCCCGAACACCATCGACAGGTGTCGGTGGAACTGCTGTCCACGCTCGAAACGGCTCGCACCCTGCAGTGCCGCACCGCACGTGACATCAAGGTCGGCCGCGTTCGGATCGGTGTCCAGGGCGCCCAGGAGATACGTGACCCGCGCGTCCCGATAGCGTGAGGTAAGGGCGCTCGCACCGACCTCCGCCATGTATGGCGCGTCGTCCGCCAGATCCTGCAGTCCGTACTTGTAGTGGTTGTAGGAACTGCACCCGCTCGCGGGTACCGCGAAGCCGCCACCCTCAGTCGGGCGCTCACGTCCGAAGTAGAGGTACGACGAGGGATTCGCCACCACGAAGTGCATGCGTGCATCAACGTTCGTCGCGGCGTACCGCTGCACAAACTGACCGCCCGCGCTATGCCCCGCCACCACGATCACGTCCAGGTCGGGGAAGGTCGTGCGCAGATCACGCACCACCTCGTCTGCCGCCTCGAAGCTGCTGATGTGCCACGGGCGCGTCCCGGTCGACTCGCCGCCCTGCTTCCACCCGCTGCTGCTCCAGAGCAGCTCGGTCGAACGCGGTGCGTCGCTGCTGGTCTTGAAGCGCGGCGCCACAACGAGCACGTCGGCGGGCACCGCAGCGCTCGCGTAGTCGAAGTAGTCGACGGCGTTGCGGTTCGTGCCGTGGATCATCACCACCGCGCGCGTCACGCCCGCCACCGGCGCACCCAGCGGCAGCGAGGTGAACACCGGCAGTGTGAGCGTGCTGCCGGAACGCTCGATCGTCACGTCCTGCAGGTACTTGCCCCGCTGCGGCGCGACGACCGGCGCCGCGGCCGGCGTCGAGGTCGGGGCCGGCACGGGCGTCGCCGTGGGCGGCACCGAGGTCGAGACGCTGGTGGGCACCGCCGTCGGTGTCGGCGATGTCGCAGTCGGCGTCGCGGTCGATGCGGGCGTGGCGGATGGCGTCGATGTTGTCGGCACGGTGGAACTCGATGAGCACCAGTAGATGTGTCCGCTCCAACCGTAGCACGCAGCAGTCGCGTGTCCCGGTGGTGCGGCGACCAGCGTGGTCGCTGTGATAAGGATGAGAACGATGGCAACACGCAGCACGATGACCTCCTGCCCCCGCGCCCACGTCGGGGCGCTTCTCGGAGTGGCAGCAGGACATCGCATCACGCGCGTGCGCGGCAACAGCAATGCAACGCCGGATGCGCGCGTGTATGCGCGATTGCGAGGCAGGCGAGGTCGCCCATCGTGCCTCAGCGCATGAGGAACGAAATCATCCGAACGCGAAGTGGCCTCGACGCGATGATGCATCGAGGCCACAACGCTCAGCCCTTGTCGATCGTTACTGGAGGTAGCGATCCAGCGTCGCACCCACCTCCGCGCCCTTCGGGAAGAGCGTGCCGCTGGCGCCTGCCGCGAATCGCTTCGTGCTCGCCTCGTACAGCTTGTCGGAGAGGGCGACGTAGCCGACCTCGCGCGTCTCGATTGCGGGCGTGAAGCTCTTGCTGAGGTAGAAGTTCACGTACGCCTTCACCTCGGGCCGCTCCGCGACCGACTTCCGCACGTAGATGAACAGCGGTCGGCTGAGGGGCTGGTAGGAGCCGTCGCTCACCGTCTTGATCGAGGGCTCGATGCACTTGCCGTCGCCCTTGCTGTCGATGTGCACGAGCTTCAGCTTGGCGGCGTTCTCCGTGAAGTACGCGAGGCCGAAGTAGCCCAGCGCGCTCTCGTCCGTCGAGACGCCCTGCACCAGCACGTTGTCATCCTCGGATGCCTGGTAATCGCCACGGCTGTCCTTCGCCTTGCCGTTCACCGCCTCCGTGAAGTAGTCGAAGGTGCCGGAGTCGGTGCCCGGGCCGAAGAGCTTCAGCGGTCGATCCGGGAACGAGTCACGCACCTGCTTCCAGTTCGTGACCTTCCCCTGTGCGGCCGGCTCCCAGATCTTCTTGAGCTCCGCAACCGTCATGCACTGCGCCCACGTGTTCTTGGGGCTGACCACCACCGCCAGCCCGTCATACGCGACCGGCAGCTCGACGAACTCGATCTTCTTGTCCGCGCAGGCCGCCGCCTCCGAGGTGCTGATCGGCCGCGAGGCGTCCTGGATGTCCGTCTCCCCGGCGCAGAACTTCTTGAACCCGCCGCCGGTACCGGCGATGCCGACGCTGATGCGGACATCCCTCGCGTAGGCGGCGAACTCCTCCGCCGCCGCCTGCGTGACCGGGTACACCGTGCTCGACCCGTCGATGACGATGTCGCCCTTGAGCTTCGCCAGCTCCGCCTTGTTCGCCGGCTCCTGGTGCTTCGTCGCACCGTCGCCGCTCGTCGCACCACCGTCACCGCCGCCACAGGCGGTTGCGAGCATCGCCGCACTCACCACGATCCCCGCTACCAGCGAGCGCGTTCGCCAGCGTGCAATCATCCAGCTCCTCTTTCGATGATTCACTTCTCGATGGGGAGAGCGTCGGCGTCCACTGTAAACGCGCCATGAACGTCCGGTGAATCCTCGCACGTACCGCCAGACGTGATGCGCTAGGCGCCCAGCGCCTGGAGCAATCGCTCCTTGAGCGCGACGAAGCGTGGCGACGTGAGGCCGTCCGTGCCGCGCGGCCGTGGCAGGTCGACCTCCACGCGCGCCGTGATCGTGCCCGGGCGCGGCGACATCACGTACACCGCGTCCGACAGCACCAGCGCCTCCTCGATGTCATGCGTGACTAGGAGCACGGTGCGGCCATCCTCGGCCCACACCCCCTGCAGCCACTGCTGCATCTGCCGCCTGGTGATCGCATCGAGCGCCCCGAACGGCTCATCGAGGAGCAGCGCGCCGCCCGGCGTGAGGAACGTGCGCAGCATCGCCAGTCGCTGGCGCATCCCGCCCGACAGCTGCGCCGGCCACGCCCGCTCGAATCCCTCGAGACCAAACGCCGGGAAGAGCGCGCGCGCCTGCTCCGTCGCCGTCGCCGTTGGCACGCCGCCCAACGTCGCACCGAGGATCGCGTTGCCCTCGGCGCGCCGCCACGGCAACAGCAGGTCGCGCTGCGGCATGAACGCAACGCGCCCGTCGACGCGCGCGGTGCCGCTGTCCGCCTCGATCAGCCCGGCCAGCATGCGGAGCAGCGTGCTCTTGCCGCACCCGCTCGGCCCGACGATCGAGACGAACGCTCCCGCCGCCACATCGAGCGAGACGTCGCGCAGCACCTCCACGGGCGGACTGCCCGCGAAGGCGTGCGCGACGCCACGCACCTCGATTGGCGCGCCGATGGTCATCGCTTCGGTGCGGCGTCCGGCAGGAACCCGTTCGTGTACGCCGCCTGCACGTCCAGCTGCTGCTTCAGCAGCCCGCCGTGGCGCAGGTACGCCTCGAACGTCGTCCACACCGCGGGATCCTGCTCGCCCCAGCGCTTGCCCGCCGCGATGTACTTCGGCGCAAGCGAGGTAGCGCTGGCGGTCACCAGCTTGCGGTCGAGCTCCGGAACCGCGCGCAGCAGCAGGTCCGCCGCCTCCTTCGGCTGCGCCGCCGCGTACTGGTAGCCGCGCGACGTGGCCGCCAGGAATGCGCGGATGAGCGCGGGATCGTTCTTCACGGTCTGCTCGCTCGCGATGAAGACCGGCGTGTACCAGTTCGGGATGCACTGCAGGTAGTCGGCGAACTTGATCGTGTTCACCGGGCGCCCCAGCACCTCGCGCGCGCGCGTCGCATCCCAACCCTCGAACACCCACACGAAGTCGAAACGGTGCTGATCCATCCCCGCGATGTAGTCGACGTTGCCGACGTCGACGAAGTCGATCTTCGCCGGGTCGCCGCCGTCGCACTTCACGAGCTCCGAGATCAGCTGTCGCTCCAGCTGCCCACCGAATCCGCCGTACTTCTTCCCCTGCAGGTCACGCGGTCGGCGGATCGAGGGGTCGACCGCCATCAGGCTCGAATCGTTGACCGGCATGATCGTCGCGATCGAGACGATCGGGTTCCCCGCCTGCCGCGCGGGCAGCAACGACTCCGCGACCGTGATGCCGAACTCCGCGCGTCCCGCGCCAACGACCTGCGAGGCGCGCGTCCCGGACGGCTCCACGATGTCGAGGTCGATGCCCGCCTCGCGGTACCAGCCCTGCTGCTTGGCCACGTAGATGCCGGTGTGGTTCGTGTTCGGCGTCCAGTCGAGCATCAGCGTTGCCTTGCGCGCCGCCACGGTCGGCGTGGGCGTCGGCGTGCTTGTGGACGATCCGGGTGTAGGCGCGGCGTTCCCGCCACCACCCCCGCATGCGAGGACGAGCGCGGCACACGCCGCGAGCGATGCGATGAGCAGTCGATTCACAGTGACTCCTGTTCGGTGCGCGCACGCCACGGCATCGCCAGGCGCGCGGCGAGTTCAACGAGTGCAAACAACGCCATCGAGATCGCCGCGATCACGATGACGGCCACAAAGACACGGTCGGTGCGGTATCCGGTCTGCGAGCGCGTGATGAACAGCCCCAGGCCGCCTCGCGCGCCCACCCACTCGCCGATGACCGCACCGAAGATCGCGTACGTCGCGCTGATCCGCAGCCCCGCGAAGAACGCGGGCACCGCACCCGGCAGCCGCACGATGCGCAGCACCTGCCAGCGCGACGCACCCATCGTCCGCAGCAGATCGATGAGCTCCGTGTCGGCGTGCAGCAGCGCCTCGGCCGTCGCGATCGCGATCGGGAAGAACCCGACCAGCGCCACGATCAGCACCTTCGGCAGCATCCCGAAGCCGAACCACACCGCCAGCAGCGGCGCCAGCACGATCAGCGGGATGTTCTGCGAAACCACCAGCAGCGGGTACAGCAACCGGCGCACAAGCGGAGACCCCGCGATCGCCAGTGCGATCGCCAGGCCACTCACCGCCGCCGCCGTCAGCCCCACCATCGCCTCGATCAGCGTGGTGCGGACGTGGCCCGGCAGCACGTCGCGCACCTCAACGGCGGCGCGTGCGATGTCCGTCGGCGTTGGCAGCATCCAGCGGGGAGTCGACAGGGCGCGCGGCGCCGCCTCCCACGCCAGCAGCAACACGACGAGCAGCGCGAGCGGCGCGACGTACCGCTCCGTGAACTCGCGCGCCGGCCACATCCGTCGCACGCTCACGCGCGGAACTTCCCGGTCAGGCTGTCGATCGTCGACTGGAGCGCGGGGTCGCGTGATTCCGAGAACTTCACGACGCTCATCACGCCGTCCGCGCCGGAGCGCAGGCATGCCTCGTGCACGGCGCGAGCGAGCGACCAGAGCGCGTCGGGCGGCCCCTCGACCGTTGTCCCCATCGCACCGACCTCGTAGGTCAGGCCGCACGCCTGGATGACGGCGATCGCCGCCTCCACGTGCTTGTACCGATCCTCGGGCGTCCCCACTGGGCGCGCCAGGCACTGGATCTCCATCAGCATCGACAACCTCCTCCGCGAATATGCCGCGGAGGTCTGAATCGATGCCGGTGTGTGGAGGTGGTTGAGGAGATCACGGCGTGCACACCTCGGTCACCCGAGGCTGCACACCGTTCGCCGCATCCCTACGCTCGCATGACCGAGATCAGGTTCAGTGGGTGGTCCCTTGCGGGATCTCAGCCTTGCGGCCCCCCAGCGGCGCACGTGCAGTGCGTGCATCGACGGTAGGCGTGCGGCCGTGACGTGTCAACGCGCCCGGCGCGCGATGCGGGCCACCGCACACGCCGCGAACACCCGGAGGTGCGATCCGCCGCTACGCGCCGCCCTTACCACCACCGCCCGGCGCCCCACCGCCGCCACCGCCGCCACCGCCACCACCGCCACCACCGCTCGACGAGCCACCGCCGGGGTCGCTGCTGCTCCCGCCACCGCCGCTCGACGATCCACCGCCGGGGTCGCTGCTGCTCCCGCCGCCGCCGCTCGACGATCCACCGCCGGGGTCGCTGCTGCTCCCGCCGCCGCCGCTCGACGAGCCACCGCCGGGGTCGCTGCTGCT
>JBAYUZ010000054.1:0-14104 GCA_041674885.1 Dehalococcoidia bacterium | reverse complement strand
CGGTCCTTGCCGGCGTCGTCGTCCGCGCCGGAGCGCGTGTTGGCGAGCACGAGGCCCGCGAGGAGGTGCGGGTACTTCTTCGCGAAGGCGAGGGCGATGTAGCCGCCCATCGACAGGCCGACGACGACCGCCTTGCCCATCTCCGCGTAGTTCATCTGGTAGGCGACGTAATCCGCGGCCGCCTCCATCGTCATGACCTCGCCGGCGTCCATGGTGCCGCCGAAGCCGGGCATGTCGGGCGCGAGCACCGGCAGGTCGTGGCGGAACGCCATGACCTGCGGCCCCCACTGGGAGGAGTCGACGGGGAACGCGTGGATCAGGACCAGGCCAGCATCGATCGGCATGAGCATCCCTTCGGTGCCGCCCTGGGTGGATGGGCGGGCGCTGTCGGCGGTGTGGGTGTCGGTCAGCGGCCGCGGAAACGCGACCGTGACAGAGAGTGCGCCCCGCGACGCTGATTTTGCAAGCGCCTACAGTGGGGGCACGCCTCGTCCGCAGCGGTGCGGCGAGGCATGCGAGCGGCACACGGACGGCCTCGCTGCGAGGCCGGGGAGCGGGGGATGCGATGCGCGTCGGGCTGGTCGGAGCGGGGCGGATGGGCGGCGGGATTCGCGCGCGCTGGCTGAAGGCCGGCCACGAGGTCGTCGTCTACGACGCCGACCCGGCGCGCAGCGACGTGCCCTCGCTGGAGGCGCTCGTGGGCGCCCTCGAGGCTCCGCGCGTGGTGTGGGTGATGGTGCCCGCGGGCGAGCCGACCGAGGCGACGATCATGGAGGTCGCCAGCCACATGGCGCCGGGCGATGTGGTCATCGACGGCGGTAACAGCAACTTCCACGACTCCCAGCGGCGCGGCGAGGTGCTGCGTGAGGCCGGGCTCCACTTCGTCGACTCCGGCACCTCCGGCGGCATCTGGGGCGAGGCCAACGGCTACTGCGTGATGGTCGGCGGCTCCGACGAGGCGCTGGCGATCACCCGCCCGCTGTTCGAGGCGATGACCGAGCCGGGCGGCTGGGAGCACCTGGGCCCCGTCGGCACCGGCCACTTCGTGAAGATGGTGCACAACGGCATCGAGTACGGCCTGATGCAGGCCTACGGCGAGGGCTTCGGGCTGCTGAAGGCGTACGACACGCCGCTCGACCTGGAGCGCATCTCGGCGCTGTGGATGCATGGCAGCGTCGTGCGCTCGTGGCTGCTGGAACTCGCGGTTCACGCGTTCAGTGTGGATCCGGATCTGGAGCGGCTGAACAGCGTCGTGGACGACTCCGGCGAGGGGCGCTGGATGGTGCAGGAGGCGGTCGACCGGGCGGTGCCGATGAATGTCATCGCCGCCGCGCTGTTCGCGCGCTTCGCGAGCCGCGAGGAGAACCCGTTCTCGATGCGCGTGCTGGCCGCGCTCCGCAACGAGTTCGGCGGCCACGCCGTCCACACGAGCTAGGGCGTACGAAGAACCGTCGAGGGCTCAGCGGGTCGAGGCGGCCCGCGAGCCCCGGCGTGCGGGCGGTGCGGCGGCCTCGTTCACCTCGGTGGGCTCGCCATCCGGGTCGAAGATGTAGCCCACGCCGCGCACCGTGCGAATCAGCAGCCGCGACCCCGGCCCGCCGAGCTTCGCACGCAGCCGCGAGACCCACACGCGCAGGAACTGCAGGTCCTCGCGGTACTCGGGGCCCCACACCTGGCTCAGGATGTCGCCACCCGTCAGCAGCCGCCGCGGGTTCGCCGCAAGGTAGGTGAGCAGCGCCCACTCGGTGCGCGTCAACGTGACCGGGGCGCCGTCCCGCATGACCGTGCGATGCTCCAGGTCGACCTCGACGCCGCCGGAGGAGATGTGCGTCGCCGCAAGCGCGGCGTCCTGCCCCATCACCTCGTGGATGCGCGACGCGAGCTGCTCCGCGGTGAACGGCTTGCGCAGGGCGTCGCCGCTGCGCATCGACTGCCCGGCGCCGCGACCGTCGGTGAGCATGATCGCCGGCACCGGCCCGCGCGCACGAAGGCGGCGCAGCACCTCGAGCCCGGGGATGCCGGGGAGGTCGACGGCGAGCACGAGGAGGTCGGGGCGCTGCAGCTCCGCGACGCGCAGGGCGCGCTCGCCGCTGCTCGCGGTGACCACGCGCATGCCGTGCCGCCGCAACTCGCGGCGTACGAGATCGACGGATGCGGAATCCGCATCTGCGATGAGCGCGATCTGAGGCCGACTGGTCATGCCGCCCGCTCACGCCGGGTGTACGAGCACGCGGAGGAGCCGCGCATCGAAGACGAACCACCACCCCGCGTGTGGTTCATCGCTCACTGCATCCATGCTAGCGATACGCACCAACCCCTTCGGGCAGCCACAATGCCCGTCGAGGAAGAATGACTCTAGCCGCGCATCCGCAGCGCGGCAACTTGCGCGAACGCAGGAGACGAGATCGATGCAGGACTCGATCGCACGCGTCACCGCCGAGGTCGTCGGTTGCACGCTCTGCCCGCGCCTCGTCGCGTGGCGCGAGGAGGTCGGCCGCGAACGTCGTGCCGCATACCGCGACCAGCAGTACTGGGCGAAGCCTGTTCCCGGCTTTGGTGACAACGAGGCGCGCCTCGTCGTCGTCGGGCTCGCGCCGGCGGCGCATGGCGGGAACCGCACCGGGCGCATCTTCACCGGCGACCGCTCCGGCGACTGGCTGTTTCGTGCGATGCATCGCGCGGGCTTCGCCAACCAACCGACGAGCGTTGCGCGGGACGATGGCCTGCAACTCATCGATGCGTACGTCACGGCCTCGGTGCGCTGCGCGCCGCCGGACAACAAGCCGACACCGGAGGAGCGTCGCGCCTGCGCGCCGTACCTCGCGCGCGAGTTCGCGCTGCTGACGCGGGCGCGCGTCGTCGTTGCGCTCGGCGGCGTCGCGATGGACGCCGTCGCGAACCTCGAGGGCATGCGGCCCCGTCCGAAGTTCGGGCACGGCGCGGAGGCGACGCTGCCGTCCGGGCGCGTGCTCCTCGGCTCCTACCACCCGAGCCAGCAGAATACGTTCACGGGGCGCCTGACGGAGCCGATGCTCGACGCGGTGTTCGCGCGCGCTCGCGCGATCATCGAGGCTTGACGCGTGCTCGACCGGAGCCCGAAGGTGGCCGCATGGAAGTCGTGAACGAGCTTGCGGTGCGGGGCCTGGTCGTCGGCGTGTTCGCGGAGAACTGCTGGATCGTCGGCAGCCCGCAGACGCACGAGGCGATCTGCATCGACCCCGGCGATGAGCCGGACGAGATCCTCGCGCTCGCCCGCGATATGGGCGTCGAGATCAAGCTGATCGCGAACTCGCACGGGCACGGCGACCACATCATGGCGGTCGGGCCGGTGCAGCGCGCGACCGGCGCGCGCTTCGTGCTGCACGAGGCGGATCTCGAACTGGTGCGCAGCGGATGGCAGGGGATGGCGCAGCGCTTCGGCCTGCGCATCGACGACCCGCCGCCCGACCCCAGTGGATACGTGCGTGAGGGCGATCTGATCGAGGTCGCCGGCGTGCGCCTCCGCACCATCGAGACCCCGGGGCACACGCAGGGCAGCGTGTCGTACTACGACCGCGGCATGCTCTTCAGCGGCGACACGCTCTTCCGTGGCTCGATCGGCCGCACCGACCTGCCCGGCGGCGATCACGAGTCGGAGATGCGCAGCATCTGCGAGCGTCTGCTCACGCTGCCCGATGATACGGTCGTCCTGCCGGGCCACATGGACCAGACGACGATCGGTTTCGAGCGGCAGCACAATCCGTTCATCCTCGAATGGCTGCGCGGGCACGCGTAGTCGAGGCACGAGAAAGGCACGACGATGATCTTCGAGTTGCGCACCTACACTGCGATGCCGGGCCGCCTGCCCGACCTCAACCGCCGCTTCCGCGACCACACCACGAAGATCTGGGGGCGGATGGGCTGGAACATGGTCGGCTTCTGGACGTACAAGTTCGGCGGCCGCAGCGACCAGCTCGTCTACATGCTCGCGTGGCCGGACATGGCGACGCGTGACGCACAGTTCGCGGCGTTCCAGTCTGACCCGGAGTGGCTCGCCTCGCGCGAGGCGTCCGAGCAGAACGGCCCGCTGGTGGCACGCATCTCCTCGGAGATCCTCTCCCCGACCGACTACTCGGCGCTGCGCTAGCACCGGTAGCGCACGGCGCTGCACGACCGACGTGCACTCGCGTAGAGTGCGCGCGTGGAGTCGCGAGCGTTCGAGTGATTCAGTGAGAGAGTCAATGAGAGAGGGAGTCAGAATGCATCGTCGAGTGACGACGCTCCTGTTGGTGGCCGCAGTTGTGGTTGGCTGCGTGCTGGGGACCGGCGTAGCGTCGGCAGCCCCGAAGGTCAAAGTCACGGACGACACGAAGACCCCGCTCAACAACGGCACCCTGAGCCGGGTGCAGAAGACGATCGACGCCGCGGGCACGCCCGTCGCCGGCGGCAACATCGATGTCTACGTCCACGTCATCAACAACGGCACCGGCATCGCGAACGGCGATGTGCCCGACAGCATGATCGCGAACCAGATCACCGTGCTGAACGACGCCTTCGCGTCGCAGGGCTGGACGTTCACCCTCGTCCACACCGACCGGACGACGAACGCCAGTTGGTACACGATGGGCATCGGCTCGTCCGTCGAGACGCAGGCGAAGACCGCGCTGCGCATCGGTGGCTCCCGAGCGCTGAACATCTACACCGCTGCGGTGGTGGACGGCATGGTCGGCTGGTCCTCCCTGCCGTGGAACTACGCGGCTGACCCGAAGGACGACGGCGTGGTGCTGCTCGCCTCCGCCCTGCCGGGCGGCGCTGCGGCCCCGTACAACCTCGGTGATGTCGCGGTGCACCAGGTCGGCCACTGGATGGGCCTGCTGCACACGTTCCAGGGCGGCTGCCACGGCGACGGTGACTACGTCTCCGACACGCCCGCCGAGGCGGAGCCCGGCTTCGGCTTCCCGATCGGTCGCGACTCCTGCCCGAAGGACCCGGGGCTGGACCCGATCGAGAACTACATGGACTTCTCGGATGACTCCGGGATGAACCAGTTCACCGCCGGGCAGGCGGCGCGCGTCAACGCTGCGATGAGCGCCTGGCGCTAGCGCGGCCTGCTTGATGACCCCACACGGAACGCCCCGGCATCGCCGGGGCGTTCTGCTGTCCCGCTGTCGGGACGGTGTCTGTGTGCTCCACGACGAGGCGCTACGGCGCACCCTCGACGATGGTCTCGCCGCCGGGCAGCGTGATCGTGATGTGCGACATCGGCGAGCCCGTGTCGGCGGCGCCGTGCCAGTGCGCCTCGCCCGCCGGGATCACCACGAAGTCGCCGACGCCGACCGTGTGCTCCTCGTCGCCCGCGCCGACCTTGCCGATGCCGTTGACGATGTAGAGCAGCTGGTCGCTCGCGTGGCGGTGCACGCGTGTGCGCGCGCCGGGCGAGAAGTGCACGACCGCCGCGTTGATCTGCTCGCTCAGGCTATCCGCCAAGCCGCGCCCATGCACGGTGCCGTCGAAGATCGGACTGCCCGTCCGGTTGACCGTCTCGCCCTCAGTGGATCGCAGCACACGCATCGTCGTTCCCCTCTCGCTGCGGCGATCGTAGCGCGCGACGGCAGCAGCGTCCCGCGAGGGATGCGGCGCGCGGGGTATAGTCGAGGGCGTCGGCCGGCAGTACGCACGCCGGACCGCGAGGAGGGTTCGATGCACCTGAACGAGGTCGCGAGCGGCCTGGAGCCGCTGGATCTGACGGACTCCGAGGAGCTGGCCAGCCTGCTCACCAGCGCGGCCGACCTCGGCATCGCGCACTCGAAGCCGTCGCGCTACGCCTCGCGCAACACCGTCGTTCGCCATGAGCGACTGCACTTCCTCGAATGGGGCGACGACGCGGCGCCGCCGGTCGTGCTGCTGCATGGCGTGAACCAGAGCTCGCACGCGTGGGATCTCGTCAGCCTGCACCTCGCGGATCGTTACCACGTCTACGCGATCGACCAGCGCGGCCACGGCGACAGCGAGTGGGCGCGCGACCAGGACTACAGCCGCGACGCGATGGTCACGGACGCGCTGGCGTTCATCGAGCAGCAGCGCATCGAGCGCCCGATCATCATCGGCCACTCGATGGGCGGCGGTGTCACGCTTGCCCTCGCACTCGCGCGGCCGGAGTTGGCGCGTGCGCTCGCCTTCGTCGACATCGCGCCGGTGCGGACGGGCGACGGCGGCCGCGAGATCCGCGAGTTCATGGAGCGCAACATCGAGTTCGACCACATCGATGAGTTCGTGGAGCGCGTGCGCAAGTACGACCCGTTCCGCCCGCTGGAGCACATCCACCGCACCGCGCGCTACAACCTGATCCGCCGCCACGACGGCAAGCTCATCGCCAAGTCCGACCGCGTGCTGCACGAGCACGACCGCCCGCGCGGCACGCCGATGAGCGAGATCACGCTCGAGCAGGTGCGCACCCTGGACGTGCCGTCGCTCGTGGTGCGCGGGGAGCACTCGCGTGTCGTGACGCCCGCGGACGCGCAGGCGTTCGTGGAGGCGCTGCCGCAGGGCCGTTTCGCCGAGGTCGAGAAGTGTGGCCACAACGTGCACACGCAGAACACGCCGGGCTTCCTGGAGGCGCTGCGCCCGTTCCTCGCCGACCTGTAGCCGCGCGGAGCGGAGATGCGACGAGGCGCCTCGATCGAGGCGCCTCGTGCGTTGAGCTGCGGTGCGGGTGTGGCGGGCGGCTAGTCGACGCCCAGCAGCTCCACGTCGAAGATCAGCGTCGCCGCCGGCGGGATGACCGGCGGGTAGCCCATCGGCCCGTAGCCGAGGTCGGACGGGATGATCAGCCGGCGCTTGCCGCCGACGCGCATCGTCGCGACGCCGACGTCCCAGCCCTCGATCACGGAGCCGGTGCCGATCGCGAAGGTGAACGGCGAGCCGTGGCTGCGCGACGAGTCGAAGCGCGAGCCGTCGGTCAGCCAGCCGGTGTAGTGCACGCTCACGCGCTGGCCGGTCTGCGGCTGGTCGCCGTCGCCAACCTCTTCCTCGATGTAGCGGAGGCCGCCGGGGCCGTCCTGCACGTCGCCGTCGAGCTGCGGGATGCCGGGCGCGTTGCCCTCGGTGTCTGGCATGTCGTTCCATCCTCGCTGTCGCGCCGCGCCTCGACCGTCGAGACGCGCCCGGGCATGGTGCGGTGCGCGAGCCGTTCCCGCAACGCTCACGCCTCGATCGCGCCTCCGACGGGCGGATCGCGCTGGAGGGTGAACGAGTTGGTCTCGCCGACGCCGCGGAGCCAGACGACGAGCGGCGGCAGGAACGCGAGCACGATCGGGGCCGCGACCGCGCGGTGGTACTCCGCGATGAGCGGCCAGTGGGAGCGGAACTGCTCGACGACGTCGGGGCACGCCGCCGCCAGCGTGATCGTCACCGCCGTCGCCCCCAGCCACCCGCGAGGCTGGAGCGCAGCGAGGGCGACCGGCCACAGCATGTACCACGGGCGGAACCACGTCGCGGCCAGCACCAGGTAGACGAACAGGATCGCAAACGATGCGCCGACGAGGTGGTCGAAGGAGCGACGCGCCTGCCATACCAGCGGCGCGTAGGCGAGCGCGTACAGCAGCTTGGTCCCCGTGAACGCCAACTGCGTCGCCAGCGGCTCCGCGAACCACTGCGAGGTCGCGAGCTGGAGCAGCACGGGCGTCGAGGTGATCGCGTGCTGTGCCTCCTTGCGCACGTTGTCGAACGTCGCGAAGCCCTCCCAGAACGGGAGGTAGATCAGCGCCGCCGTGGCCGCGCCGAGCGCGCACGCCTCGGCGACGTTCAGCGCGCGCTGCCGAGGCGTGCCGGCTGCGTGCGTCCAGATGTAGAGCAGGAACGGTGGCCCCAGTACCGCCGGCACGAACTTCACGAGCACGCCCAGCGTGAGCGCAACGATCGAGGCGTTCCACCGTCCGCGCTCGATGCGCTCGAACGCCAGCAGCACGAACAGCATCATCCACAGGTCGTTGTGGCCGTCCGCGACCACGCGCATCAGCACGAACGGGTTCCAGGCGAACAGCGCCACCGCGAACGCCTCGGCGCCCGGGCGGCGACGGCGCACCAGCACCCAGATCAGCGCGGTGCAGCCCGCGAGCGAGAGCAGTGCCATCGCCTTCAGCGCATACAGCCCCGCGAGCAGGTGCTCGCCCGGCAGCAGCACGGCGGGCGCAACGAGCAGTGACCACAGCGGCCCATACGGCGAGGCGAGCTCCGACCACGACAGGCCGATCGGATACGGGAACAGCCCCTGAGGCATCTGCAGCGGGTTCTCGCCGAAGACCCAGTAGACGCGCCCCATCGCCTGGTAATGGAACATGTCCATGGCGGTCGGCGGGTACATCGGCACCAGCGCGAGTGCGGCGAGCAGCGGGAACCCGAAGAGCGCGACGCGCGACACGCGAGGTGTCCGCCACACCAGCCTCAGCGCGACGGCGTAGAGCGCGAACGTGAGCGCTGCGAAGCCGAGGTACAGCAGCGTCGGCCGCTCCCACCCGGGGCCGAGCAGCGACACGAAGTCGACGCTCACCCCCGCGTCCGGGAACGACGGCGTGAACGGCATCCGCTGCGTCGCCAGCGCGCACGCGAGCGTCAGCAGCACCCCCACCACGGCGAGCAGCAGCGAGGCGCGATGCGCCTCGGCGGTGGCGGGCGTGGGGGGAGCGGCGGTGGCGGGATGATCCATCGTGTGCTCGTGCCTCGGCGGGTGGGCGGCGACCTCGATGGTAGGGTGCGGGGGCAACCGGCGCCCTACCCCCAGATGAAGTTGGCGAACGACCAGTCGAACAGCGCCTTCGCGTCGGCGTCGCGGTTCGGCGCGTTCAGCACCACGACGAAGACGCGCCGCCCGTTGCGCGTCACCGAGGCGACCAGCGTCCGTCCTGCCGCGTCGGTGAAGCCGGTCTTCACGCCGTCGGCGCCGGGGTAGGTCGGCAGGAAGGCGTTGGTGTTGGTCAGCGCGATCGTGCGCGACCCCTGCGCGACCCACCTCGACGCGCCCACGACCGAGGTGAAGTCGGGGATCGTCATCGCGTACCGCGCGAGCAGCGCGAGGTCGTGCGCGGAGGCGACGTGCCCCGGAGCATCGAGGCCGTGCGGGTTTGCGAAGTGCGTGTCGGTGAGCCGCAGCCGTGCGACCAGATCGTTCATGCGCCCCACGAACGCCGCATCGGAGCCCGCGATCTGGCGACCGAGCGCCAGCGCCGCGTCGTTGCCGGACGGCAGCATCAGCCCGTACAGCAGGTCGCGCATGCGGAAGCAGTCGCCGGGCATCAGCCCCATGACGCTGCTGCCGTTCATCTGGCGACTGTCGACGTCGACCGTCACCCACTGGTCGAGGTTCCCCGCTTCAGCCGCGAGGATCGCGGTGGCGATCTTCGTCAGGCTCGCCGGGGCGACGGGGAGTTCGCCGCTCTTCTGGTAGAGCACCGCGCCCGACGACCCGTCGAGGACGAGCGCCGCGGTCGCCTCGGTCGTGGGGGGCGGGAGCGCCTTCACGGCAACCGGGGCCAGGCCCCACGCCGCCGGCACGATGTCGGCACGCACCGCGCCCGGCACGAGCGCCGGCGCAGCCTCCGGCGCCGCGAGCACGCTCGCCGTCGCCACGGCCGCGCCGAGGCTCGACGGCTGGTCGGAGCCGCTCGTGCTCCCGCCGCAGACGAGGATGAGCGGGGTGCTGGCGGGGACGCCGTCGGCGAAGCGCTCGCTCCACGGCCGGTTCACGAACGTCGGCGCACCGACGAGGTACCCGACGAGATCGCCGTTGTCGCCGCTCGCCCAGACGGAGCGGAGGGCACAACCGCCCTCCGCTGCCGTCGAGATCACGGCGTCGGTGGAGCCACCCGCCCAGACGACCAGCCCGAAGCCCGCCTTCGGCACCGTGCCGAACAGCGTCGGCTTCGCAGGCGCGGGCGAGGCGGGCGGTGCGGGCGCCGGTGCGACCGCCGCGGCCAGCGCGGGCGTCGAGGCGGCACCGGGTGCCGCCGGGCAGCCTCCCGAGGCCTGCACCGGGGCGGGTGTGGCGGCGCGGAGGTACAGCTCGGCGACCCAGCCTGCGGTCGCGCCCGCCTGGATGCGCTGCCACCAGTAGCCGTCCGCGCTGACGCGGCCGTCGAGGACCGTGACCTGGGTGTTCTCGGGAAGCGTGGTGACGACTGCGCCGTTGATCGAGGGCGTCGTGCGGACGCGCAGCCCCTGCCCGTCGGAGCGCACCACGGCTCGAGAGCCGACGCCGAACGCGTCGGCGGGCGCGACCGGCGCGGCCAGCGTCGACGCAGGCGTCTGCGGCTCGGTGCCCGCCAGCACAGGCGCCGCCGGCGCGCAGAGCACGGCGAGCATGACGAATGAGAGCAGCAGGCGTGACACGCCCGCAGAGCGCAGCCCCATACGGTTCTCAGCCCCACTCCCCGCCACAATCAGGATAGCGCCGCTCCCGGCGCGCACAAACGGGGAACGAGCGAGCGAGCGCACGCGTTCGCAGCGGCCGAGGTGCTACGAAGTCGCTGGCGGCACCTGCGCCATCAGCGCCAGCTGGTTCGCGTCCGGGTCGCGGAAGAACGCCATCCACTCCTCCGTGCCGTCGGCGTGGCGGTGGATGAGGTGCGGCGCCGCTTCGAACGCCACGCCGCGCGCGGAGAGCGCCGTGTGGGCGGCCTCGATGTCGGGGACGCGCAGGTACAGCACCGACCCGGGGCGCCACGAACCGTCCTCGGGCTCCGACAGCAGCAGCCGCACGCCGTCGAGGTCGAAGAACGCCAGCGTGCCGAACGTGAACAGGTGCCGCAGCCCCAGCACCTCGCGATAGAACGCCTCGGCGCGGCCGGCGTCCTGCACCAGCAGGCTCACCTGGCCGAGCGCCGTGACGCCGGGCAGATCGTCGGGATTCGAGGTCATCGTCGCCCTCCGTTCGCGTGACGGTTGAGCGGCGATCGTACGCGATTCCTCGCCGACCCCGGAACGCGAAGCGGCGGGGCACAGGCCCCGCCGCTTCCGTCATCCGAGCGGTCGCGAGTCGCGACTAGATCTCGTCGTACACCTGCTGGTGGAACTCGCCCATGCGCGCCGACCAGTCGGAGGTGTCCAAGATCATGTAGGTGCGGCGGTGCGGGAACGCCGGGTTGCGGGGCTGCCCCAGCGAGCCCGGGTTGATGACCAGGCGCTTGCCCTGCTCCGCGACGACCGGCTGGTGCGTGTGGCCCACGACCAGCACGTCCGTGCCGACCTCCGGCAGGTCACCCATCGAGTGCTGCTGGAAGCCGTCGTCCTGCGCGACGATGAAGACCTCGCCGTTGTTGGTGGCCTGCGTCGGGTTGGCGTTCTTCCCCATGATGTAGGTCTCGGGGATCAGGGCCTGCTCCGCGACCTCCTCGTAGGAGACGCGGCCGAAGGAGCCGCCGTTGTAGGCGTAGTGGTGCACCACCTTGCCGAGCGCCGCGCCGCCGAGGTCGCGCCCGCCGCCGGTCGGGTCGAGGCGGCTGGTGTGCATCATCACGATGCGCTTGCCCTCGACATGCAGCTCCACGACTGACGGCATGTCATCGAGGCGCTGCAGGTGCTCCGGGGTGATCTTGCCGGAGGCGCGCAGCGCGGCACCGGCGGAGGATGCGATCGCCATGTCGTGGTTCCCACGGACGGCGATGATGTTGTGGTCGCGGATCATGTCGTAGATGTCGTTGGAGAAGCGGTACTGGAGCACCCAGTCGCCCGCGCCCATGAGCAGGTCGACGGGGCCCATCTCCTCGAGCGCGCGCTCGAAGGCGACGACGTCGCAATGAATGTCCGAGACGATACCGATCTTCACTACCAAACCTCCCGTTCGCATCCGACCGGAGCTGTCCTGCGGGTGCAGGGCCGGCCATGCGGATTGCGACGTTCGTCGCGTGTACGCCATCGGCGTCGTGGCAGGTTCTGCGGGTCGACTGGCGTGCCGCTCGCGTGTGTGAACCGACCGGGCATCGGTGGCGCAATCCGGGCTCGCGGGGCGGGCTATCACACCCGTTCACGCTGCCGGACTGAATATATTGTATCCGCCGCGCCGGTCAACAGCGTGGATGCGGCCCCAATCCTCGGGAAACCGCCTGTCGAGGCGCCTCGACGGCCCGCTGGCGGACTTCCTTGACACCTTGATCCGCGCGGACGTACACCGGACGCGCCCCGGGGTGGGCGAGGGCAGGAGGCGGGCGATGGCGGAGCGACAGGCGGCGATCGTCGGGGTCTACGAGCATCCGCTTCGGATGGCGCCCGGACGCTCCGCGATGCAACTCAAGATCGAGTCGATCCACGGCGCACTCGCCGATGCCGGCCTGAGCCTGAGCGATGTGGACGCCGTCTACGACGCCTCCGAGGCCGAGGGTGGCGCGGGCCTCGGGCTCTCCGCCTACCTCGGCATCAAGCCGCGGCTCATCGACACGACCGCCGTGGGCGGCTCCTCGTACGAGTTCCACGCCGCCCACGCAGCGCGGGACATCGCCGCCGGCCGCGCGAAGGTCGCGCTGCTCTCGTACGGCTCCAACGCCGCCAGCTACCGCCGCCCCATCGGCACCGGCAACGTCACCGGCGCGGGGAACCCGACGTGGCAGAACAACATGGAGGACCCGTACGGCATGACGCTCATCGCGGGCTACGCGATGGTCGCCCACCGCCACATGCACCAGTACGGCACCCGCAGCGAGGACCTGGCGCGCATCTCCGTCGCCACGCGCGCGCACGCGATGCGCAACCCGCAGGCGGTGCAGGCGATGACCGACCTCGCCTTCCTCGACATCCGCGAGATCACGGTCGAGGACGTGCTCGACTCCCGCGTGATCGCCGACCCGCTGCACCTGCTGGAGTGCTGCATGGTCTCGGACGGTGGCGGGGCGGTCGTGATCGCTTCGAAGGAGGTGGTGGCGGACACGAAGAAGCCGCCGGTGTGGATCCTCGGCACGGGCGAGGCGACGAAGTACCAGGAGAACGGCGGTGACATCACCACCAGCGCGGCGGCGCAGAGCGGCCCGCCCGCGTTCGCGATGGCCGGTGTGCGCCCCGACGAGATCGATGTCGCGATGATCTACGACTCGTTCTCGATCACGGTCGCGACGATTCTCGAGGATCTCGGCTTCTGCGCAAAGGGCGACTTCAAGGACTACGTGCGCGACCACAGCCTGCGCTGGGACGCGGAGCGAGGCCCAGCGCTCAACACCGACGGCGGCGGGCTCTCCTCCAACCACCCCGGCATGCGCGGCATCTTCCTGCTCACGGAGGCCGCACGGCAGCTCCGCGGCGAGTCGACCTCGCAGGTGGCGCACAACCGCCTGGCGGTCGCGCACGGCAACGGTGGTCAGCTGGGCGGCACGCACGCCGCCGCCACGATCATCCTCGGCGCCGACTAGGACCACCGAGGCGTTCGCGAGCCCGCACCAACGACGAAGGCCCGGCGCATCGCGCCGGGCCTCCGTGTGTCTGCCGAGTGTGAGGACTACGCGGGCTCGAACTGGATGACGTTAAGGCCGGAGCCCTCGTCGAAGTCGAAGACGGCCTTGAGGGCCATGCCGTTCTGGAGGCCCTCACCGAGCACGCCGTACTCGAAGTTGAGGATGTTGGACATCAGGACGAGGCCGGGCTGCTCATCGAGTTCGGTGAGGATGACGGCGTAGGGAACCTTGTCCTCGTAGCCGGTGATGGAGGTGTCGTGGCAGATGTACCAGCAGTACAGGGTGCCCTTGCCGGAGACCTCGACGAACTCCTTGGCGGCGTCCGGGTCCTTGCACTTGCCGCACCAGATGGAGGGAGGCCAGTTGAGGAAGCCGCATGCAGAGCACTTCTGCACCATCAGCTTGCCCTGCTTCGCACCCTCCCAGATCTGCGCCGTGTCCGGCGTGGAGACCGGGATGATGTTGTACGGAGCCATCGTCGTGTGGAACGGCATCAGCGAGTCCTCTCCTGCCTGCTCGGCAGCGTGCGGGGGGCATTCTACACGCAGTTGTAAAGTCCCGCGCGCTGCGCCCGGCGCGGCCTCGCTGGCGACCCGAGGGAGCGCCGAGGGCTAGCCGCCGACCTCGTGGCGATGCCGGGCGTACTGCAGGTTCTCGCCCGTGGGGACGGTGCCTTCCATCTTGTAGAGCGGGTG
>JBAYUZ010000053.1:0-14594 GCA_041674885.1 Dehalococcoidia bacterium | reverse complement strand
TCGATGCGCTTCGCGCGCACCAGCTCGGCGATCTTCTCGATGAGCACGGCCTTGTTGACCTGGTACGGCAGCTCCGTGACCACGATCTGGTAGCGACCGGACTTCGACTCCTCCAGCTCGGTCTTGGCACGCTGCAGGATGCGGCCGCGACCGGTGCGGTACGCCTGTCGGATCTCCTCGCGGTTGTAGATCGCGGCGGCGGTCGGGAAGTCCGGCCCGCGCACGATGTCCAGCAACTCATCGACGGTGGTCGTGGAGTGCTCGGCGCCTTCCTCCCACCCGTCGACGAGCTTCGCAATCGCGTCGCAGAGCTCGACCAGGTTGTGCGGGGGAATGTTCGTTGCCATGCCCACGGCGATGCCGCTGGCGCCGTTGAGCAGCAGGTTCGGGATGCGCGCCGGCAGCACCGTGGGCTGCATCAGCGAGTCGTCGAAGTTCGGGTAGAAGTCGACGGTGTTGCGGTCGAGGTCGGCCAGCAGCTCCATCGCGATCGGCGCCAGGCGCGCCTCGGTGTAGCGCATCTGCGCTGGCGGGTCGCCGTCCACGGAGCCGAAGTTGCCCTGGCCGGTCACCAGCGGATAGCGGAGCGTGAAGTCCTGCGCGAGCCGGACGAGCGTGTCGTAGATCGCGCTGTCGCCGTGCGGGTGGAACTTGCCCATCACGTCGCCGACGACGCGGGCGGCCTTCTTGAACGCCGAGTTCGGCCCGACACCCAGCTCCTGCATCCCGAAGAGGATGCGGCGCTGCACCGGCTTCAGCCCGTCGCGGACGTCCGGGAGCGCGCGGGAGACGATGACCGACATCGCGTAGTCGAGGTACGAGCGCTCGACTTCGTCCTCGATGCGACGCGGGCGGATGCGGTCGGGCGTGTCCTGGACCACAGGCTCCCTTTCGGCGTGAGAACGCAGCGGATGGGCGCCGGGGAGTGCGCAGGGCGAGTGTACCAGCGGTGCCCCGTGGACACGAGGCGACGGTTACGGATGTAGTGCCCCGCCCCGAGCGATCGGAGAGGCGAACCGACGAGCGCTAGAGCTCGTCCTCGTCGTCAGCCACCGGCTCGTCGTCGTCGTCGCCGCCCATGTCGTCCATGTCGTCGTCGTCCGACATGTTCGCGTCGCCGAAGCCCGCCTCGTCCATCTCGTCGTCATCTGAGGAGGCGCTGGAGGTGCCGCGCGGCGTCCAGGAGTCGTCCACGTCCTCCATCTCGTCCATGCCGTCGCCACCGGGGTAGCGCACCACGGACTTCGTGTAGGCGCGGGTGGCCAGCCGGCGGCGGGCAGCCGTCGGAGGCGGGAGGAACGAGGGCTCGTCCTGCTGCTCCGGCGTGCGGAGCGTCTCGCGGACGTAGATCGTCGCCTCGCCATCCGCGATCCGGCGGATGAGCACGGCGTACTGGTTGCCGCCCTGCATCAGGCGGCGCAGCCGAAGCCCGGCGCGTGCCTCGATGTGGCCCATGATCTGCCCCGCCGTCGAGCGCACGGAAACGCCCTGCGCGGTCGGCACCAGCTCTGCGGGGTCGCCGGCGGAGACGTCACGCAACGCCTTCGCATCCGGCTCCAGCAGCGTGAACTCGGCGGATCGCCCCGACTCCTCGATGAGCGACTGGGGGCGCACCGGAGCGGGCACGGCACCGGCAGCCGACTTCGCGGCGCCCTTGCGGGCCGCCGGGGCGCGCTTCCCCTTCGCCGGGGCCTGCGCCTTCATCTCCTCGATGCGCTGGAGGTTGCGCTTGGCGATGACGTTCGTCGCGTCGAACGCGAGCGCCTTCTGGTACGCCTCGGCGGCCCCGTCGAGGTCGCCGAGCTCGGTCAGCGCCTTGCCCAGGCGGTTTGCGGCTTCGATGTCGTCAGGGAACTCGTCCAGCAGCGAGCGGTTCTCGGCCGCCGCCTCTTCCCAGCGGCGCGCCAGCGCGAATGCGATCGCCGCCTCGGTTCGCTGCTTCCTGCTGCGCCGGATCTGCACCATTCGGCTTCGCTCTTTCTCTTCCGTGGTCGCGTCAGCGCGCGCCCTGGCCGTCCCTGCTCACCGGAACGACCGCCGGAGAAGCTCCCCCCACCTACCACCCGCGCCGTCGCGGCTGGCCTCGATCCTCACCCGAGGCGGGTACGAACACCCTGCCTCCGACCATGGTCAGCGCTGCAAATCCCGATCACCTCTGAAGGAGGGCGGGCACCTGTGGGGAGAAGGTGGTCGGGGTGCACAGATTTGAACTGTGGGCCTCGTCGTCCCGAACGACGCGCTCTACCAAGCTGAGCTACACCCCGGACGGCGACACGACCTTGGTCGGTGCAGGATGGTAGACCACGGATCGCATGCTGTCGAGGCACCTGCGATGCCGTTGCCGCGGAACGCCCCTTCCACCACGAACGTGGAGCGCCTCCGGCGGTGCGCAGCGCGGACGACGCCGCTATGATCCTCGGCGGCGGGGAGGAAGGGCGTCCCGAAGCGTGCGACACGTCCGACGCCTGCTGCCCCGCGCCGTCAGGCACCGTCCCCTGTCCGGCCTCATCCTCGGCCTGCTGGTCGCGGTCGCGATGATCGCCGCCCAGCGCCCGCCGCTGGATGCGCAGTCGCTGTCGCTGGGCGACGAGAACTCCTGGATACGCGTCCAGAACGTCGGCGACCGTGGCGCGACCGTCGATGTCACCCTCTACGACGGCAACGGCAACCGCGTGGCCGGCGACAGCTGCCCGAAGACGAACACGTGCGCAGCGGTGCCACCCGGCGTCGGCTGGTCCTTCTTCCAGCAGGGCTACGACGGCCTCGCCCCCGGCTACCGCGGCGCGGCGATCGTGAAGTCCGACCAGCCCTTCGTGGCGCTGCAGGCGCGTGACGCCTTCAAGGGCGGCCAGTTCCAGATCGACGGCGACACGATGCGCCTGGGCCGCGGCTCCGCGGGCCTCGCCTTCCCGATCGTCCAGAACACCGACCAGTACGTCTCCCGCCTGAGCATCCAGAACGCCAGCGACACCGCCGAGGCCTGCGTGGAGATCCGCTACTGGGCGCAGGGCTCCGGCGCCGTCACCGCCATCGACCCGCCCACGCCCTCCGGCGCGTGCCCGGCGGGCGGCGCGCTGCTCCGCCCCCGCGCCACGCTCGTGCGCGACGAGCAGAGCCTGCCGGTGCCGCTCGGCTTCGACGGCTCCGCGCAGGTGCTCACGTACGACAGCGCGGGAGGCTCGCGCGGGAGCGCCCAGACCATCGTCGGTACCGTCGACACGCGCGAGCGCCGCGGCATGGCGCTGGGCTCCAAGCGCGGCATCGCACCGGAGGAGCAGCGGCAGGTCGTCTCGCTCCCGCTCGTCGAGCGGAACATCGATGCCGGTGGGCAGGTGTGGAACACCCGCTTCCGCATCATGAACGCGCGCCCCGGCCAGCCGAACGAGGTGAGCCTGCGCTACGAGGGCACCGGCCCCGGCGGCGAACGCGTGAGCATCGACTACAAGATCGCGGTGATCTCCTCGATCACATGCGACCAGCGAGCCAGCGGGATCGCGGGCTGCCTGCCCGCCGATCAGAACCTGCCACCCGCCTTCTCCGGCTCCGTGCGCCTGCAATCGACGAACCCGATCGCGGTCGTCGCGCAGCGCACCTCATCGCGCGGGGCGTTCTCCGACTATCGCGGCTTCACCGTCGGCGAGGCCGCGCGCCAGGTCGTGCTCCCTGTGCTGGACAAGAACTTCGGCCCGTTCGGCGAGAACCGAGGCTGGAACTCGTGGTTCCGCGTGCAGTCATGGGACGGCGCTCCGGCGCACGTGCGCGTGGTCTACTACGCGCGCCAGTCCCCCACCGGCCTGCTCCGCGAGGCGTTCAGCGCCCCGGAGGCGATGACGGTCTTCCAGGCCGCAGACGGTGGGTTGCCCGACGGCTGGGTCGGGAGCGCGATCGTGATCTCCGATCAGCCGATCGTCGTGCTGGTCGGCATCGACAGCGCCTCGTTCCCCGGCGACACGGCGATGCTCTACAACGGCGTCGGCTTCGACTAGCCCAGGGGACGCCGTGACACCGCCTGACTTCACCTGCGAGCGCTGCGGGCGCGCGTTCACCCTCGGCGAGGCAACACTCGCACGCTACCCCGGCTGGACGCCGCGCCTCTGCACCGACTGCCGCAGCGCGACACGCCCGGCCTCGACGACACGTACGAGCGCACCGCGAGCGCGCAGCGGCGGTGGCGCAGGCAGCACCCGTGGCGGCTCCACCCGCGGCGTCCTGCACACCGTCGCGCAGGTGCTGGAGCGCTACAGCGGCGGACCACAGGACGGCGTGTTCACCGATGGCTCCTGCAGCGGGAACCCCGGGCCCGGTGGCTGGGGTGCCGTCCGCGCGACCGCAGGCGAGGTCACGGCGGAGCGCTACGGCGCCGATCCCGCGACCACCAACAATCGCATGGAGCTCACGGCGATCGCCGAGGGCCTGCTGCTCATCGCGCCGCACGAGGCCGTCGACGTCTACACCGACAGCCGTCTGGTCGTGCAGACGCTCACCCAGTGGGCCGCCGACTGGGAGCGCCGAGGCTGGAAGCGCTCCACCGGCGAGGTGCAGAACCTGGAGCTGGTCCAGCGCGCCTACGCGCTTGCGAAGGAGCGGCCGCGCGTCCGCATTCAGTGGATTCGTGCCCATGACGGCTCACGCTGGAACGAATACGCCGACGCCCTCGCAACGGCCTACCTCCGTCCCTCGTTGTAGGAATGAGCCGCGCGAGGTGTAAGAACCCGGGCGGTGCCGCCGTCAGTACCGGTAACACGGCCTGCATGCGCTCCCCCGGAGGACGAGGACATGGCACCGCGAGCACGACTGGTACGACGCGCCGTCTCGCGCGACATCCGCGATGGCCTGCTGCAGGACATGGTCGCGATGGGGATCATCACCCACGCGCTCCGCGCCCGGCTTCAGGGCGACGAGGCGGACGAGCAGCTGCGCCTGCTGGACACGTTGAGCGACACCCTGGCGACCGGCGCCGAACGCCTCCGCCTGGTCATCAACGAGCTGGAGTATGACGACGTCGCCTGAGCCCGTCCGACGGCGACCGTAACGAAGGGAGGAGGCTCGCGCCTCCTCCTTTCGTTTCTGTTCGTTCCGGTGGCACCTGCGCGGCGATCAGCGTCCGTGACCGCCATGCCCGCCGCGGCCGCCGTCGTCATCACGACCACCGCGTCCGCCACCATCGTCGCCCCGGCCGCTGCGGCCGCCGTCGTCATCACGACCACCGCGCCCGCCGCCGTCGTCGCCTCGGCTGCCACCACCGCCGCTGCCGTGGTCGCCGCCGCGTCCGCCGCCGTCATCGCCTCGGCTGCCACTCCCAGCGGTGCTGTCACCGCCGCGCGCGCCACCGTCCGAGGTGTTACCGCTCGTCGGCCCAGATGACGCGGCGCCAGCCGCAGCGGCACTACTCGCAGCAGCACCACCGCTGCCCGAGGAGCCGCCCGAGCCGGCGGCCGCGCTGCTCGACCCCGGAGCACCGCGATCGCCGTCGCGCTCGTCGCGCGCACGCTCGCCGTTGGGCGAGCGCTCATCGCGATCTCGCACGCTCTCGCGGTCAGTGCCACGCGATCGATCACCCTCGCGCTCATCGCGTGTGCTGCCCAGCGACCGTTCGTCGCGGCCGCCGCTGTCACGCTGCTGGCCACGCTCGTCGCGGTCGTTCCGAGCGCCACGCTCCCGTGAACGCCCCGACCCGCCGCTCCTGTCGTCGCCGGTGGTGGACACGGAATCGCCGGCCTCGACGGTGCTGCCGCTCGTTGCCACTGGGTCGACCGGTGGCGGCGCCGGCGGGCTCGCAGGCTGCGTCGCGAAGGGGTCGGTCGGCGGCTCCGCAGCCGCTACCGGCACGGCTGCCGAGGTGGCCACTGCACCACCACTGCTCGGTGCAGCGTCATCGCCAGTCGGCTGCGCCGCCACGACCGCCGGCGCCGCCGAGGCGCTCGCCATCGGCATCTGCACGACCAGCGAGGCAGGCAGCGTCGGCGGAGGCGCAACCACAGCGCCCATCGCAGCAACGGCGGTCGCGAACTCCATGCTCGCCGAGGCGACCGGCACCGAGAGCACATCGGTCTGCGTCACGACCCCCGTCATGATCGCGGCGCCTGCGACGACCGCGGCGACCTTCGCCGCTGCCACGCCCGCGATCTCCGCCAGCACGCCGCTCGTCGATGCCACCGCGGCCGCACCACCAACCGAGGCCGCACCCGCCGCGATACCCGCACCGGTCACGCCCGCTGCAGTTGCCGTCGCGGTCGCGGTCGCGCTCGTCGCAGTCGCCCCGGCGGCGCCGGCAGACGCCGTCGCGGTCGCGGCCACGGTCGATGCGCCTGCGCCTGCGGTCGCGGCGGCCGCGCTCCCGGCAAGCAATGCCTGGATCTTCGCGAGCACGGCGGCCGTCGTGCCGGACGGCACCATGAACAGCCCCAGCCCGCGGTAGAGCTTGCGTCCCGTGTCGATCGAGCGTGCGCGCGAGGCACAGCTCTCGCAGCTGTCCATGTGGCGTTCGAGCATGATCCGCGCGGCGTCGCCCAGCTCGCCATCCGCAAGCGCGCTCAGCTGCAGCGGGCTCACGTTGCAGGGGGTGACCGTCTCTTCCACGCGCATGAAGCACTTGCGGAAGCGCTCGCGCGCGCGGAACACGCGCACCTCAGCCGCATTCGTGGCGATGCCGAGCACCTTCGCGATCTCCGCGTATGGCAACTCCTGGAACTCGCGCAGGAACAGGATGGTGCGGTCCGCCTCGGACAGCGTGCCCAGCGTCTCCCACACCTTGCGCCGCTCATCGAGCGATTCCAGGTGCTGCTCCGGCCCGTCCGGCGAGGTGTCGACGACGTCGAAGGGGTCGTCCTCCTCGTCGTCGCGCCGCGTCGCAGCCTGTGGTCGGCACTTCTTCGCGTTGTAGAAGTCCATGGAGCAGTTCCGCGCGATGCGGAACAGCCACGGCACGAACCGCTCCGGCTCGCGCAGCTGCGGCAGGTGCCGCGCCACGCGCACCCACACGTCCTGTGTCACGTCACGGGCATCGTCCGCATTGCGCACGATGCCGAAGATCAGGTTGTAGATGGAGCGCTCGTGCTCCTGCACCAGGAGCGCGAAGGCCGCGCCGTCGCCGCTGCGCGCACGCAGCACCCGGTCCAGCGCGGGGTCGAGGGAGGCATCTGGAAGGCGGCGCGCGACAACCATTTCGGTATCCGGCTACGCCACGGCACCCGTCGGGCAGGGTGCCCGACGGTTTGAGGCGCACGCGGGAGCATGTCGGATTACTGACAAGTTGGACATAGGGGTTTCCCCTATGTCGCGCTGTGACGCGCCGTGCAGGGTTCAGAACCTCCCGTGCGATGCCGATACTCATATCGCGACGCTCGCCATGCGGGTGATCGCACCGGTCGGCCTCGGCTGTTGGATCGCAGGGGCGCCGGACGGGACTCACCGATAACGGCAAACCCATCGAAAGGTGGGGACGCAAAGGCACGGGCCTACCCTCGCGTCGGAACGCGAGTACGGTCGCCAGCCTGCCGAAGTACGAGGGCCCATGATCGCGCGCAACCGCGCCGCTCCTGGCATCGCACTCCGCGCCGCTGTCGGAACCACCGAGAGCGGCTGTGTCGCGCGGGTTCTCCGCCCCCGCACCCCGCGCGACCGGCTCTCACCCCGTCCGCACCCCTTCCGGCAGCCGAGGCCGATCACGCGCCGCCGACCTCCTGAAGAATCTTCCGGATTCCCCGTACACCCCTGTAAGGTTCCGCGCTCCCTCCCGTCAGACCACGTGGAAGGCTCCCCACGCACGCCCGGGGAGCGTTCCAGTGACGGCGGGAAAGGGGCACCACCGCGAACGACTCCCACGACCGGCATGACTACGTCGCCGGGAGCCGCAGCGGTACCCCGGCATCATCTGGAAGGACTGAACTGATGCAGCAGGTGCACACGGCCGAGGCCGAGATCGAGATCACGACTCCGATGCTGGAGCGCGAAGACGGCCAGACCATGGCCGAGTACGGGCTGATCCTCACGGGCATCGCACTGGTCGTCATGGCGACCACGCTGCTGCTGGGCGGCGCGATCAGCGCGACGTTCCAGTCGATCATCGACGCGCTCTAGCCGTCGCAGGCGCAACGAGGCGACGGTGAACGCGGTGGGCGACTCCTGGTCGCCTGCAGGAGACGCCGGTCAGACGCAGGCGGAGTACGCACTGCTGCTGGCCGGCGTCTTCCTCCTTGCCGCAGCCGCCGTCGTCGCGCTGGGCCCGTCGGTCAGCCAGCTCTTCCAGGACGCCGTCGATGCACTCGCGTGAACCTCGACAGCACCTTGCCTCCGAGCGTGGGCAGTCGACCGTGGAGCTCGCGCTCCTGCTCCCGGTGATCGTGCTGCTGCTCTTCGGCGTGCTGGAGTTCGGCCGCGTCTTCAACGCGTGGATCGTCGTCACGCAGGCATCGCGCGAGGGTGCACGCATCGGCGCCACCCAGTGCGCGACGAACGCGGCATGCAGCGGCAACGTCGAGGCGTGGGTCAACAACTCCCTCGGCGGATTGGATCCCGCGAACATGACCTGGGACATGACACCCGGGCCGTACTCCGCGGGCGGCACGCTGCAGGTGACCGTCGACTACGACGTCGCAATCACCACGCCGGTCATCAGCAACCTGGTCGGCAACACCCTGACCGTCCACGGCGCTACCAGCATGAGGCTCGAGTGATGACCATCCTCGCCACGCCGCCCCTCGCACGCCCTCACCGGCACACGGACGGACGCTGATGCGCACGACCACCCTCATCCTCGCTGCGGTCTTCGCGCTCGTCGGCGGCGGCGGCACCTTCGCCGCGATCGCGACCTCGCGCCCCGCACAGCCCGACCCAATGACCGAGGTCGTCGTCGCCACGCGCCCGATCGAGATGGGCGCCACGCTGCGCACCACCGACCTGATGATCCGCAGCATGCGCGGCGCTGACGCGCCCACCGACGCCGCCACGGACATCGATGCCGTGCGCGGGCGCTACCTCACCGCGCCCGTCGCCGCCGGCGAGGCCGTGCGCACCTCGCGCACCTCCGATCAGCCGCCGGGCAGCCGCCTGGCGCAGGTCATCCCTGACGGTCGCGTCGCGATCTCCGTCGCCGTGAGCGACGTGATCAGCACCGGCGGCCAGATCGCCGTCGGCGATCGCGTCGATGTCCTGGGCGTCGTGACGCGCGAGGCGACCGACATCGCGAGCGTCGTGCTCACCAACGTGCCTGTGATCGCGGTATCCAGCGCCATCGCCGGCGCGGACACGCCGGTCGCGACCGCAACGCCGTCGCGCTCCAGCAGCGCGCGCACCTCCAGCAACCCGAAGGGCCTCGACACGACGATCACGCTCGCCGTGACCGTCGCGGAGGCGCAGCGCCTCGTGCAGGTAGACGAGGTCGGCAAGCTGCGGCTCGCGCTGCGACCGCGCGTGGACGGGGGCGCTGCGGCGTTCCGCTGAGCTTCGACTGAGTTCCACCGGGCGCAGGGGGCTGCGCTCGGGCCTCGAACGCGCGGGGGGCCGCGCGAGGGAGGCGCAGATCGCACGGAGGGCCGTGCGAGCAAGGGGGCACATGATGGGGCGCAATCCGCCGATTCTGCTCGTGGACGCGGATCCGGATCATTGCGGCATGCTGAAGCAGCTGCTTGGGGGCATGCCGTACGCGGTCGTCGGCGACGCCTCCTACGGCGTCGAGGCCGCGCACCTCGCGGGCGTGCTGCAGCCGGACATCGTGCTGCTGCACGTGGAGGAGCCGCTCGCGCTGGCGCTGCGCACGCTCGAGGTGCTGCAGGAGGCGGCGCCGCGTGCCACGCCGGTCGTGATCTCCCGTCGCACCGACGGCGACACGGCGCGGAAGGCGATGCTGAGCGGCGCACGCGGCTACGTAGTGAGCCCGCCGACCGCGGAGCAGCTCCAGACCGTGCTCACCGAGGCACGTCGACGCCATGAGCGGCTCATGCCCTCGGCCGACGATCCCGGCATCCCGCAGCCGCCCGCCGTCCTGGCCAGCGGCACCGTCGTCACCGTCTTCGGCCCGAAGGGCGGCGTCGGCAAGACCACGCTCTCCTCGAACCTCGCGGTCGCAATCCGCCAGCGCACGCAGGCACGCGTCGCACTCATCGATGTCGACGCGGACTTCGGCGACGTTGCGGTGCTCATGGGCATGGAGCCGGAGCGCACGGTGCGCGACGTGCTGCGCGCGTCACAGGAGAGCGGCGTGCCGCCGGCACTTGCACAGTTCATGACTCGCCACGCCTCGGGCGTCGACGTGCTCGCCGCACGCCATGCCGAGGAGGTCGGGCAGCCGATCGACCCGCAGCTGATCGGGCAGCTCATCCAGCAACTCGCCCGCTCGTACGACTTCGTCGTGGTCGACACGCCCGGCGCGTTCGTGCCGCAGGTCGCCGCCGCCCTCGATGAGTCCACGACCGTGCTGCTGGTCACGAGCACCGACATGTCGAGCATCAAGGACGCGCGGTTGGCGCTGATGACGCTGAAGAGCTCCGGCTTCGACGAGGACCGGCTGAAGCTGGTCGTGAACCACGCGACCAACGCCAACTCCGTCACCGAGGCCGACATCGAGCGCACCGTCGGCTGCCCCGTGTTCTGGACGCTCCCGCACGACCGCGCCGTGCCGCAGTCGACACAGCTGGGCCAGCCGATCGTGCTGTCGCAGCCACGCTCGCAGATGGCGCAGCGGGTCGACGCGCTCGCGGCGTACTTCGGTGGCGTCTCGGCGGAGCCTGCCGAGCCGCGTCGGCGCCGCGGCCTGTTCGGCCTGTAGCGGAGGCGCGCGATGGTACTCAAGCGCTTCGAGATCAGCCGACGCGATCCGCAGCCGGAGCCGACGCCGCCCGTCCCTGCCGAGGATGGCGCGGAGCCGCTCGACGCCACGCCGGAGCCGGCGGAGCGCGAGACGCCCCTGCGCGAGCAGGTCGAGCCGGCGCCGCTGCCGCCCGCGATCGCGCAGCTGCGCGCGACCGTGCACGAGCAGCTGCTCCAGACCCTCGACACGATCGTGGACGGCGATGACGAGGAGACACGCCAGCAGGTGCGCGAGGCGATCCTCGTCCTGCTCGCCCAGCAGGACGTGCGCGGGCTTGCCGAGTACCGCGAGCGCCTGGTGCAGGAGATCATCGACGACGTGCTCGGCCTCGGCGTGCTCGAGCCGCTGCTCCGCGACGACACCGTGACCGAGGTCATGGTGAACGCGCCGGATCGCATCTTCGTGGAGACCGCAGGGCGGCTGTACCGCAGCACGTACGCCTTCCGCGACGAAGAGCACCTCATGCGCATCATCGAGCGGATCATGAACCCGCTCGGTCGCCACGTGGACGAGGCGTCCCCGATGGCCGACGCCCGGCTGCCGGACGGCTCGCGCGTCAACGTCGTCGTGCCACCCGCCTCGCCGAAGGGCGCGACGATCACGCTGCGCAAGTTCGCGCGGCAGCGGCTGCGCGCAGACGACCTCATCAACATCGGCACCGTCACGCCGGATGCGATGCGCTTCCTGCGCGCCGCCGTACAGGCGCGGCTCAACATCCTGGTCGCGGGCGGCACCGGCAGCGGGAAAACCACGCTGCTGAACGTGCTCTCCTCCTGCATTGCAGAGGACGAGCGCATCGTCACGATCGAGGATCCGCTGGAGCTGCAGCTCCAGCAGCCGCACGTCGTGGCCCTCGAGGCCAGGCCCCCCGGCCTCGAGGGCACACGGCAGATCGCGCAGCGCGACCTCGTACGCAACGCCCTGCGCATGCGCCCCGACCGCATCATCATCGGCGAGGTTCGTGGCGCCGAGGCGTTCGACATGCTGCAGGCGATGAACACCGGTCACGACGGCTCGATCAGCACCGTCCACGCCAACTCCCCGCGCGATGCGCTGAGCCGCGTGGAGAACATGGTGATGATGGCGGGTTTCGACCTGCCGGAACGCGCCATCCGCGAGCAGATCGCCTCCGCGGTGCAGCTCTGTGTCCAGATCTCGCGCCTCCCCGACGGCTCCCGACGCCTCACCCACATCACCGAGGTCACGGGGATGGAGTCGCAGACGATCACGCTGCAGGACCTCTTCGTGTTTCACGTGGAACATCGCGATGAGCATGGGCGCGTGGTGGGCGCCCTTGCGCCGACCGGCCTCCAGCCGCATCACGCGGAGCGCTTCCGACAGCGCAACGTCGCGCTGCCGATGGAGGTGTTCCGCAGCGACCGGTGGCAGTCGTGAACGCCGTCGCGCTGGCTGCCGCAGGCGCGGGCGGCGTCGCCGCCTCGCTGTTCCTGCTCGTCGTCGGCGTCGCGGCGATGCTGCGCCGCGGTCGTGAGCACACCGAGGCGCGCCTGCACACGATCGCCGGCGTGGAGCCCGTGCTCCCCATCGCCGCGCGCGAGGCGCAGAGCGGCGAACCTGCCGCAGCCCTCGACCGTCGACTCACGGCGCTGCCGATCGGCGCGCGCCTGAAGCGCGACCTGCGCCGCGCAGGCCTCGCCTGGCGGGTGAGCGACTACGTGCTGGTGATCGCGTGCTGCGCGCTCCTCGGCGGCGGCGCGACGTGGGCCGTCAGCCGCAACCCGCTCGCGGGGTTCGTGGTGGGCGCGGCCGCGGCGCTGCTGCCCGCCTACCTCGTGCGACGCCGCGCCGGGCGACGCGCGACGATGCTGAACGAGCAGGTGGGCGACATGCTCGACCTGCTCTCGTCCTCCATGCGCGCCGGCTTCGGCTTCCAGCAGAGCCTCGAGCTTGCCGCGCGCGAGCAGCCCGACCCGATCGCCGCCGAGCTGCGCACGACGCTGCGCGAGGTCAACCTCGGCATGAGCACCGACGAGGCGCTGGAGCGGCTGACCACCCGCACCGGGGACGCCGACCTCGACCTCGTCATCACCGCAGTGCTGATCCAGCGCCGCGTCGGCGGCAACCTCGCCACCGTGCTCGACAGCATCTCCGCGCTGATCCGTGACCGCGCCCGCGTCCGAGGCGAGATCCAGACGCTCACCGCGCAGGCCCGGCTCTCCGGCAAGATCATCGGCTTCCTGCCGTTCGGGCTCTCCACCGCGATCTACTTCATGGATCCCGGCTACCTCGACCCGCTGTTCTACGTGCCGATCGGACGGCTGCTGCTGATCGCCGCGGTGCTGCTGGAGGCGGCGGGCTTCTACATAGTCAACCGCCTCGGCAGCGTGGACTACTGATGAGCGAGGTGATGGGGTGACGCCGCTCACGCTTGCACTGCTCGCCTCCGGCGCCGTCGGGGCCGCCGCGTTCCTGCTCGCGAACGCGCTCCTGGCGCCGCGCGCGAACCCCACCGCCGCACGGCTCCAGGAGATCGGCGGGCCGCGCGATGTCTTCGATGTGATCGAGGAGGAGGCGAGCCTGTGGGAACGCCTCGTGCAGCCGCTCGCGACGGGCACGATGGATCGGGCCGGCGCGATGCTCCCCGCACGCCTCGTCGCGTACTTCGAGGGTGAGCTCATCGCCGCCGGCCGGCCGATGACGCTCACCACGTTCACGGCCGGGCTCGCGGCGCTGCCGATCATCCTCGGCGTGCTCGGCGCCCTGCTTAGCCTGCGCGGGCAGTCGAGCCTGCCCACCACGATCGCACTGGTGCTCGCGATGTCCGCGTTCGGGCTCGCTATGCCCGTGATCTGGCTGCGCGGTCGTCTGGAGCGTCGTCAACTCGAGATCACACGCGCGCTCCCCGACACCTTCGACCTCGTCGTCGTGTCGGTCGAGGCAGGACTCGGCCTCGAGGCAGCGATGGCACGCGTGGCGGACGAGATGAGCGGCCCGCTCGCCGACGAGATCCGGCGCGCGCTCAGCGACATGAACCTCGGCACCGGGCGGCGGCGCGCGCTGCAGGCGATGGCGCAGCGTGTGCGCGTCCCCGCCGTGCGCGCGCTCGTCTCCGCGATTCTGCAGGCCGATCAGACCGGCATGGGCATCGGCCCGGTGCTGCGCGCGCAGAGCGATCACCTGCGCACGCAGCGCCGCCAGCGCGCCGAGGAGCAAGCGGCGAAGGCGCCGCTGAAGATGCTGTTCCCGCTGGTGTTCTTCATCTTCCCCGCGCTGTTCGTGGTGATGCTGGGGCCCGCGATGATCTCGCTGATGGCCACGCTGGGCGGTGGACGATGACCACGCGCCTCGTCCGCATCGAGAACGATCGCACCGGTGCCGTCCTCGGCGAGCGTGTCCGCCTCGCCGACCGCGCGTGGCCGCGGATGCGCGGCTACCTCGGCAGTCCCGCGCCGCAGGACGGTGAGGGGCTGCTCCTGCGGCCATGCAACGGCGTGCACATGTTCGGCATGCGCTACGCACTCGACGTCGTATTCGTCTCGCGCAACGGCAGCGTCGTTCGCACCTACGAGGCGCTCGCGCCCGGCCGCGCCGTCCCGTGGGTGCGCCACGCGCACGAGGCGATCGAACTGCCGCCCGGCACGATCGCCGCAACCGAGACACAGCCCGGCGACCGCCTACGCTTCGAGCCCTCATGACGATGCTGCGACACGATGCACCGCACCGATACCGCACGTTGCTCGCTGCATGCCTCGGGGCCGTCTGCGGTGCGCTCGTCCTCATCCTCGCGCCCGCCGTGCGCGAGCCGATGCTCCTCGCCGCGCTCGCG
>JBAYUZ010000052.1:0-14684 GCA_041674885.1 Dehalococcoidia bacterium | reverse complement strand
GAGCGCCGAGCGCATCGCGCGGGCGGCGCCGTCGCCGTCTTCCGGCGGGGCGACGAGGTAGCGCGCGTCGGCGCTCACGCCGTAGCCGATCACCTCGGCGAGCGGCTGCGCGCCGCGGGCGAGCGCGTGATCGAGCGCCTCCAGCACGAGCACACCGGAGCCCTCGGCGGGTGCGAAGCCGGTGCGGTCGCGGTCGAACGGCCGCGAGGCGCGCGCGGGATCGTCGTTATGCCCGGTCGCCAGCGCGCGCATCGCACAGAACGACGCGAGCCCGAGCTCGCTGATGCCGGCCTCCGCGCCGCCGGCGAGCATCGCGTCGGCATCGCCGCGACGAATCACCTCGAACGCGTCGCCGATCGCCTGCGTGCCCGCCGCGCAGGCGGTGGTGACGGTGTTCACGTAGCCCTGCAGGCCGAGCTGGATCGTGATGTTGCCGGCGGCCATGTTGCCGAGGAACTTCGCGACGTAGAACGGATCGACCTTCGCACCACCGCGCTCCAACAGCGTGCGCATGGTGGCATCGGTCTCCGGCAGGCCCGCGCCGCCGTTGCCGATGATCGTGCCGACGCGGCCTCGGTCGAGGCGGTCAAGGTCGAGCGCGGCGTCGTCGAGCGCCTGCCGCGCGGCGGCGACGCCCAGCTGCGCGAAGCGTGCCATGCGCCGCGCGTCCTTGCGATCCATGTAGCGGGTGGGGTCGAAGTCCTGCACCTCGCCGCCAACCTGGCAGGGGTACGCCGAGGGGTCGACGAGCGTGAGGCGCCGGATGCCGGACTCGCCCGCGATCGCGCGCGTCCACATCTCATCGGCGGTGTTGCCGAGGGGAGAGACGGCACCCATGCCGGTGACGACGACACGTCGGCGCGCGCGGTACCCGTCCATCGCCCTACCCGTCATTGGATCGCGGTGCTCGCGAAAGTCTAGCGCAGTCCGAAACTGCGGTCGCCAACGATGCCCAGCAGATCCTCGCGCGCCTCGGCGACGGTGTAGATGCTCCCGGCGACCAACACCGTGCCGCGATCGCCGGCCTGCGCGCGCGCGGACTCGAGCGCCTCGGCGACCGAGGCGGCGCGCTGCACGGATGCGCCCGCGGCGACGAACGCCTGCCGGGTCGCCTCGGCGTCGAGCGCGCGGGGCGAGGTGGGCGGCGCGACGATCACCTGGTCGGCAACCTCGGCGCGGGGCGCGAACAGCTCGGCGGCGATCGCCCCGGCGTCCTTCCCGGCGAGCAGACCCGCGACGAGGATGCGCGGGCGCGGGAGCGCCAGCTCGCGGACGGCCTCGCGGAAGCGCTTCGCGGCGAGCGGGGTGTGGAGGCCGTCGAGGATCGTGAGCGGGTGGCGGCTCACCACCTCGAACCGCCCGGGCCAGCGCACGGTGGCGAGGCCCTCGCGGACGGCCTGCTCCGGCAGCTCTTCGCCCACGGCGGCGAGCGCGAGCTCCACGGCGCGCACGGCGGTGGCGGCGTTCTCGCGCTGGTGCGCGCCCAGCAGCGGCAGGCGCAGGCCGCGGTAGAGCCGCAGCGGCGTGCGCAGGTCCAGCGTCTGGCCGTCGAGATTCTGCGCGGTCGCGGTCAGCGCGCACTCGTCAGGGACGTGGTGGTGGGTCGCGCCCTGCTCGGCGGCCTTCGCGCGCACGACATCGAGCGCGGAGGCGCGCATCGGCGCGGTCACGACCGCGCACGGGCCGACGATGATGCCAGCCTTCTCGCCCGCGATCTGCGGGATCGTGTCGCCGAGGATCTCGGTGTGCTCGAAGTCGATCGGGGTGACGACGGCGACCTCCTTCGAGGGCATCGCGTTCGTCGTGTCGAGGCGGCCGCCGAGGCCGACCTCGACGACCTGCCAGTCGCAGCCGGCGTCCTCGCCCGCGAGCCAGCCGAGCAGCGTCATCGCCTCGAAGTAGGACCAGCCGGCGAGCGCCTCATCGGCGAGCAGCCGCTCGGCGAGGCGGGCGAAGCGCTCGTAGGAGACGGGCGCGCCGTCGATCGCGATGCGCTCGCGCACCTGGTGCAGGTCGGGGGAGGTAAGGAGGAGCGTGTGCTTGCCGGCGGCGCGCAGGATCGACTCCGCGATCGCGGCGACGGAGCCTTTGCCCTTCGACCCCGCGACGTGAATCGTGTGCCGCGCCTCCGGGTGGCCGAGGCGCTCCAGCCGCTCCGTGACGTGCTCGATGCGGAAGCGGCGAGCGTCGCCGGGGTTGCCGGTGCGCTCGAAGCCGCCGTGGTTGAGCAGGCCGCGCACAGCATCGACGTACCGACGCAGCACCGCCTCATCCGGCAGCACGAGCGAGGTGGTCGAGGCGTCGGCGGGTGCGTCCATGCGCGCCAGTGTAGGGCCGCCGCCCCGGAGTGCGAGGGCGGGCGCGACCCGAGACGCATCGGGGCGCCGCTGGTAGCCTTCCGCCCATGACAACGCACCTCAGTACCCACAGCCGGAGCGCGGATGGCTGGCGTCCGGCCTCGGTCGACCCGCTGGCGGGGCCGGCGGCGCTGGACGGCGCCACGGTGGGGGAGGACGTGCGGCTGGAGGTGTGGCTGGGGCCGCGCAACGCGGTGGGTACGCAGTACTTCCGCTGCTATCTCGCCTCTGAGCTCGGACAGCCGGTGGATCCGGTCGTGCTCGGCCTGCACTCAACCGGCGCGTTCCCCGGCGAGTGCTGGGTCGAGGTGGTCGAGTACCGCACCATCCTCGGCATGCCGGACGGGAGCACCGTGGAGGTGCCGCCGGGCATCGAGCGGCTGATCGTCGCGGCGCTCGCGACGCTGGTGCCGCCGGGCGGGCACCTGATGGTGGAGTACGACTCGCCGAGCCGGGCCACGACCGCGCGCGCACTCGAGGGCGGGGTGCCACCGGTCGCGACCCCGCTGGGCGCGACGATGCGCGCCGCCGGGGTGGGCGATGCCTTCCGTGACTGGTACATCGCCGAGGGCGGCCGCGAGGGGCCTCGCAAGCTGCAGGGGTTCCGCGCGGTCGACGAGGCGCACGCGCGCATCCGCGGGATCGAGATGCTGGCAGGACTGCGCGCGTTCCTGATCGGCTCGGCCGACCTCGACTGGGCGCTCCAGGCGCGCACGCGCCCACTGGCGCAGGCGGCGGTCGCCGAGTTGGCGGAGCGGTTCGAGGCGGCGCCGTAACCGGTCCGGCGCGCATCGCGGCGGCCTCGGCACACCCCGACAGGCCTTCGTGCCTGACGCCGCGGATTGCCCCTGTGGTGTATTCTCAGGCCCCAAAATCGCGTTCCCCCGGAGGTCGATCATGGCCACAGTTGTCCGCAGCATGACTGTCCCCGCGGATGTGCCCGCCAGCAAGCGCAGCACGTACGAGGCGAACTTCCAGCTGGTCACGAAGGGCACGGGCAACCTGGCCCTCTTCGCCGGCGACCAGAAGGTCGAGCACCTGAACGACGACTTCTTCGGGAAGACCTCGCAGGGGCCGATCGCGGCGGAGGACAACGACCCGGAGCACCTGTTCCGCATCGCGCAGCAGGGCGTGGTCGGCTGCTTCGCGGCGCAGTTCGGGCTGGTGGCGCGCTACGGCATGGACTACGCCGACGTGCCCTACCTGGTGAAGGTGAACAGCAAGACGCACCTGATCGGCACCTCGATCGGTGACCCGCGCAGCCGCGACTGGGTGAGCATCGACCAGGTGCTGACGCTCCGCGACGCGGGGCTGAAGATCGCCGGCGTCGGCTACACCGTGTACCCCGGCAGCGAGTTCGAGGGTGAGCAGATGGCCGGCGCGGCGCAGCTCTGCTACGAGGCGCACCGCGAGGGCCTGCTGACCGTGCTCTGGGTCTACCCGCGCGGCAAGGCGGTTCCGAACGAGCGCGACGCGCACCTGATCGCCGGTTGTGCCGGCCTGGCCGCGACGCTGGGCGCCGACTTCTGCAAGGTGAACTACCCCAAGGTGAGCGAGGGCAGCGTCGCCGAGGCGTTCCGCGAGGCCGCGCAGGCCGCGGGCCGCACGCGGCTCATCACGGCGGGTGGCGAGGGCACGGATGTGCGCTCGTTCCTGCAGACGCTGCACGACCAGATCTTCATCAGCGGCGCCGCGGGCAGCGCGACCGGCCGCAACATCCACCAGAAGCCGCTGGCCGAGGCCGTGCTGATGACGAAGGCGATCTCCTCGATCACCTACGGCGGGCTCTCGGTCGACGAGGCGATGGCCGTGTACAACGGCGAGCGCGACTTCAGCATCTAGTAGTCGTCCCTGCGGGGACGGAAGGCAGGACGCCGGTGACCCAGACCGCTGCAACGGACCTCGGAAGCGTCGTGCGGGAGCAGTTCCCGGCGGCGGTTGCCGCGATCCTGCAGCGGTTCGGCGAGGCGAGCGCGCAGCTGCGCGACCTGCTGGAGACCGCGCCGCTGCGCGACCTCATCGGCTCCACCGACGCGGTGAACGTGCAGGGCGAGATCACGGCGAAGCTCGACGACGCCGCGAACAGCGTGTTCGTCGAGGCGCTGCGGCTCCCGGACGTCTCGTGGCTGGTTTCCGAGGAGGAGACGGAGCCGATCCACCTCGGTCCCGGCACGTACGCGTGCTGCTTCGACCCGCTGGACGGCTCGTCGAATATCGGCGTCTCGGGCGTGGGCTCGGTGCTCGGCATCTACACCGGCGTGACCGGCTTCGGGGACGACACCCCGATCACCGGGCGGCAGCTGGTCGCCGCCGCGTTCACGGTCTACGGCCTGCCGACGATGCTCATGGTCGCCTCGCCGGGCAACGTGGACGGCTACGTCTTCGACCCCGCCGACCGCACGTGGAAGCTGACGACGCCCGGCATCGCGACGCCGAAGGCGAAGTACACCAGCATCAACTGGATGTACCGCGACACGTGGTCCCCGCAGGTGACCGCCGCCGTGGACGCGGCATCCGAGGGTTTGCGCGGCCGCTACAGCGGCTCGATGGTCGAGGACATCCTGCGCGTGCTGCTCTCCGGCGGCGTCTTCCTCTACCCGGAGGACAGCTCCTCGCCGAGCGGCAAGCTTCGGATGCTGTACGAGGTCTGCCCGATCAGCTTCATCCTGGAGGCGGCAGGCGGCGCCTCGACCAACGGCAGCATTCCGATCCTGGACGTGCCGGTGACGAAGCCGCACCAGCGCAGCCCGCTCATCGTCGGCGATGCCGCGGCGGTCGCGCGGTACCGCGGGGCACACGGCGGGTAGCACCCGCCTCGAACGCAGCACACCGGCAGCGCCGACCGCGAGGTCGGCGCTGCTGCTTCCTCGCCCGCCGCGTCCCGGCTAGCATCGAGGGCCACACGGGCACGAGAGGAACGGCGCGATGCCGCAGACCCTGAGCGTCATCAAGGCGGGCATCGGCGGGTGGGTCGGCCACACCGCGATGCACCCGGAGATCCTGGCGCACGCGCGCGAGGCGGTGGCGCGCGGGGTCGCGCAGGGGCTGCTCATCGACGCGCAGGCGCACGCCTGCGGCGACGACGTGTTCCTGCTGCTCTCGCACGCCCACGGGACGGACAACGAGGTCGTGCACCGCTTCGCGTGGGACACGTTCGTTGCCGGCGCGGAGATCGCGCGGGGCCTCGGCCTGTACGGCGCGGGGCAGGATCTGATCGCGGACGCGTTCCCCGGCAACGTGCGCGGCACGGGCCTCGGCTGCGCCGAGCTGACGCTGGAGGAGCGCCAGTCGGAGCCGGTGGTCGTGTTCATGGCGGACAAGACCGCGACGGGCGCGTTCAACCTCCCGTTGTTCCAGGCGTTCGCCGACCCGTTCAACACCTCGGGACTGGTGCTGTCGGAGGCGCTGCACCAGGGCTTCGCGTTCGAGGTGCACGACGTGCGGGAGCAGCGGCGGATCATGCTCACGACGCCGGAGGAGGCGTACGACCTGCTCGCGCTGATCGGCGCGCCGGGGCGGTACGCGGTGCGCGCCGTCGTCTCCCGCGCGACGGGCGAGGTGGCTGCGGTCGCCTCGACCGACCGGCTGTCGCGCCTTGCGGGGCGCTACGTCGGCAACGATGACCCGACCGCGATCGTGCGCTGCCAGGGCAACTTCCCCTCGGTCGGCGAGGTGCTGGAGCCGTTCGCGACGGCACGGATCGTGGCGGGCTCGATGCGCGGATCGCACGCCGCGCCGTGGATGCCGGTCTCCGCCGCACAGGCGACGGCGTCGAGGTTCGACGGGCCGCCTCGGGTGGTGGCGCTCGGCTTCCAGCTGCACGAGGGGCGGCTGGGCGTCGCGCGCGACCTGTTCGACGACCCCGCGTTTGACGCCGCGCGCGCCGAGGCGAATCGCATCGCGGATTACCTGCACCGACACGGCCCCTTCGAGCCACATCGGCTGCCGCTGGACGACATGGAGTTCACGACGATGCCCGGCGCGGCGCTCAAGACCGCCTCGCGCTGGATCGACCTGTAGCCCCGCGCCGAAGGAGCCACCGATGCCTCGACTGCTGATCGCGACCACGAACGCCGGAAAGGCGCGCGAGATCGGCGCGCTGCTGGCGGGCACCGGCTGGGAGTGCGTCTCCACCCGCGAGGCCGGGGTGCGCAGCATCGATGTCATCGAGACGGGCCGGTCGTACCTCGAGAACGCCGTGCTGAAGGCGGTCGCGTACGCCGCCGCCTCGGGCATGCCGACGCTCGCCGACGACTCGGGGCTCGAGGTGGACGCGCTGGACGGCGCGCCGGGGGTCGTCTCCGCGCGCTTCGGCGGCCCCTCGGTCGGCTCGGACGCGGAACGGACGGCGCTGCTGCTCCGACGCCTGGACGGCGTGCCGGCAGCGAGGCGCGGCGCACGCTTCCGCGCCGTGGTGGCGCTGGCGCTGCCGGGCGGGCAGGTCTACGTCCGCGAGGGCGTGCTGCCGGGCCGCATCGCCTCGGCGCCGCGGGGCGCGAGCGGCTTCGGGTATGACCCGGTGCTGGAGCTGGCGGACGGGCGGACGGTCGCGGAGCTGGGCGAGGAGAAGCAGGCGATCAGTCATCGCGCGCAGGCGGTTCGTGCGATGATAGATGTGCTGAACTCTCTGGGAGCACACCATGACCAGCCAACCGGAGCGCGCTGACGCGCCTGCCTCGGACGCCGTCCCGACCTACCTCGACCGCCTGGGGCGGCCGCTGCGCGACCTGCGCATCTCAGTCACCGACCGCTGCAACTTCCGCTGCCGCTACTGCATGCCTCGGGAGCTGTTCGGGGCGGACTTCGCGTTCCTGCCGCGCTCCGAGATCCTGACGTTCGAGGAGATCACGCGCCTGGCCCGCATCTTCGCGGCGCACGGGGTGCAGAAGATCCGCCTGACCGGCGGCGAGCCGACGCTGCGCGCCGACCTGCCCGCGCTGGTCGCGATGCTGCACGAGATCCCCGGCCTCGATATCGCCATGACGACCAACGGCTCGCTGCTCACGCAGATGGCGGAGCCGCTGGCGAAGGCCGGCCTGAACCGCGTGACGGTCTCGCTCGACTCGACCGACGACGAGGTGTTCCGCTCGATGAACGACGTGAACTTCCCCGTCGCGCGCGTCATCGAGGGCATCGAGGCGGCGCAGGCCGCGGGGCTGGCGCCGATCAAGGTGAACGCGGTGGTGAAGCGCGGTGTGAACGACCACACCGTCGTCGACCTCGCGAAGTTCATCCGCGACCGCGGCCTCATCCTGCGCTACATCGAGTACATGGACGTCGGTACGAAGAACGGCTGGCGCATGGACGACGTCGTCTCCGGCGCCGAGGTCGTGGCGATGATCAACGAGGCGATGCCCCTCGAGCCCGTCGAGGCGGCGTACCGCGGCGAGGTCGCCAAGCGCTGGCGCTACCGTGACGGCAGCGGCGAGGTCGGCATCATCACCTCGGTGACGCAGCCGTTCTGCGGCGACTGCACGCGCGCTCGGCTCTCCGCCGAGGGCAGCATCTACACCTGCCTGTTTGCGGCGCAGGGGACCGACTTCCGCTCGATGCTCCGCGAGGGCGCGAGCGACGAGGCGATCGGCGCGCGCATCCGCGAGGTGTGGGGGCTGCGCGCCGACCGCTACTCGGAGCTGCGCTCCGAGGCGACGACCGACCGCCCGCGCATCGAGATGTCGTACATCGGCGGCTGACGCCGCAGGGCGCTCGCGCCCGATTGGGGTTCGCGTGACGCAGCAGGGACTCTCGAACGAGCTCTCACACCTCGACTCTGAGGGGCACGCGCGGATGGTGGACGTGTCCGCGAAGGCGGAGACGCACCGCGTGGCGACGGCGCGCGGGCGCGTGGTGATGCTGCCGGAGACGCTGGCGCTGATCGTCGAGGGGCAGCTGCCGAAGGGTGACGTGTTCGCCGTCGCGCGGCTGGCCGGGATCATGGCGGCGAAGCAGACCTCCTCGCTGATCCCGCTCTGCCACCCGCTCGCGATCACGGGCGTCGAGGTGAACCTAACCGCCGACGCCTCGGCGCCTGCGGTGGAGATCGAGGCGACGGTGCGCACGACCGGCCAGACCGGCGTGGAGATGGAGGCGCTCACCGCCGTCTCCGTCGCCGCGCTCACCGTCTACGACATGTGCAAGGCCGTCGAGCGCTCGATGCGCATCGAGGATGTGCGGCTGGTGGCGAAGTCGGGCGGCAAGTCCGGCGACTTCCGGGCGCCATAGGCGCCATCTCCCTCACCGGGCTGGGCGCTGCGCGATGTATGTCGAGCGTCGGCACACCGACGTGAACGCCTGAAAACATCCGCCGAGCGTCGAGCGCCCGCGGTGCCTACCGCCGGTCGCTGGGGGCGAAGACGAGGCCGCGGAGCATCGCGCGGAGTGAGTGGCGCCAGTCGTCTTCCTCGTCGGGGGCGTAGCCGCGACGGGGCTCGCCGCGCATGACGTGGCCGACCTCGGCGCTCACCTCGGCGCCGAAGAGCAGGATGTTCGCGCTCACGTAGACCCAGAACAGCAGCGCGATCACGCCACCAAGCGAGCCATACACCACCTGGTACGACGCGAAGTGCGCGAAGTAGAACGCCACGCCGGTCTTCGCGAGCTCGAACAGCACGGCGGCGAGCAGCGCGCCGGGCCAGATGTGCAGCAGGCGCGTCGCGCGGTGCGGCAGCGCGCGGTAGAGCAGCAGGAACGTGAGGAACGTCGTGACGGCGGGCAGCGCGAGCGCGCCGAGATCCCAGAGCCACGACACCTCGCGTGCATCGAACAGACCGAGCCGGTCGGCGCTCGCCTGGATGACGCGCCAGCCCGTCGTCGCGATCGTGGAGCCGAGGAAGAGCGCGCCGGCCGCGAGCACGATGAGGTAGTCGAGCAGCTTGGCGCGGAAGTACGGCAGCCCCTGGTGGACATCGAACACGACCTCCAGCGCGCTGCGCACCGCCGTCGCCAGCGCACCGGACGACCACACCGCGCCGAGCAGCGACACGACCGAGAGCGTGGGGCCGAGGTCGGCGAGCGCGCGCAGCGAACTCGAGACCGTGGGCGCCTGCACCGGGAGTGCGGCGACGATCGCGTCCAGCACGCGCGCCTGGAACGCCTCGTCGCGCAGGATGACGCCGAAGATGGCCGCCACCAGCAGCGCGAGCGGGAAGAGGGAGAACAGCGCGAAGTAGGAGATCGCGGCCGCGAGCAGCGTGCAGCGATCCTCGACGAAGTTCACGGTGGCGCGACGCAGCGACCACAACGCGATGCGGCGCGGCGATGGTGCTGTGAGACTCTCGGTGCCCACGGGCGTCCTCTCGGCCGTCACCGGCTCGACTGCCGCCCCCCGCTCCGCCATGCTATGCCGCCGAGCGCGTACAAGGATCGCCCCGTGACCAGCCACCGCCTCCACGAGCAGCACATCGAGTACCGGCGCATCGTTGTGAAGGTCGGTTCCAACCTGCTGACCGGCGGCACGCCGCGCCTGGATGCCGAGGCGATGGCGGCCGTGGCAAGCCAGATCGCGGCGATCCGTGCGCTGGGTGCGCAGGTGGTCGTCGTCTCCTCTGGGGCGATCGCGGCGGGGCGGCATCGCCTGGGCGACGCCGGGCCGGCGCGCGACCCGCAGGACGTGCCGGCGCGCCAGGTGCTGGCCGCCGTCGGCCAGAGCCGGCTGATGTCGGTGTGGGACGAGCTGTTCGAGCTGCAGGGCGTCGTGGTCGCGCAGGCGCTGCTGACCCGGCGTGACCTGGCGGATCGCCTCGGCTACCTGAACGCGCGGACGACGCTGCTGGGGCTCATCGAGCGCGGCGTGGTGCCGATCGTGAACGAGAACGACGTCGTGGGCAGCGACGAGATCCGCGACTCCAAGATCGGCGACAACGACAACCTCTCGGCGGAGGTCGCGAACCTCGTCGACGCCGACCTGCTGCTGATCCTCACCGACATCGCGGGGCTGTACACGACCGACCCGCGCCACGACCCCGCCGCCGAGCTCATCCGCGAGGTCGTGCGCATCGATGACGCGATCGCGCGCGCGGCGCAGGGCGAGGCGGGCGAGCGCGGCACCGGCGGCATGGCGACGAAGGTGCAGGCAGCGCGCACGGCGACCGCCGCGGGCGTGCACGTCGTGGTCGCGGACGGCCGCGCGACGGACATCATCCGCCGCGTCGCGGGCGGCGAGGCGGCGGGCACGCACTTCCTGCCGACCGCCGACCGCGTGGAGTCGCGACGACGCCACCTGCTCTCGGCGCTGCAGGCGCGGGGGCGGCTCGTGGTCGACGCAGGCGCGGCGCGCGCGATCGAGTACGACGGCAAGTCGCTGCTGCCCGCCGGCGTGGTGCGCGTCGAGGGCGAGTTCCAGCGCGGCGACGTCGTCCGCATCGTGACCGCTGAGGGCCACGACCTCGCCTCGGGGAGCGCGAACTACGCGGCGGCGGACATCGAGCGCATCCGCGGGCAGCGCTCCGACCGCATCGCCGAGGTGCTGGGCTACGAGTACGGCGAAGAGGTCGTGCACCGCAACAACCTCGTGCTGCTGGCAGGGCCGCAGCCCTCGAACTGACCGCACCGCCTCGATCGCCGCGCGGCAGCGAGGGTGATCGGGTACGATCGGCCGACCATGACGACCACCTCTCCTTCCGAAGCCACCACCAAGGCCGCCGCCGCACGCCTCGCCAGCCGCGCGATGGGCGCGATCGGCAGCGCGCAGAAGGATGCCGCGCTCCAGCGCATCGCCGACGCGCTGGTCGCCGACCAGGCGCGCATCCTGGATGTGAACGCGGGCGACGTGCGCCGCGGGCAGGAGCGGGGGCTGAGCGAGTCGTTCGTCGACCGCATGCTGCTCACGCCGGAGCGCATCGAGGGCATGGCGCGCGATGTGCGCGCGGTCGCCGCGCTGCCCGACCCGGTGGGCGAAGTCCTCGACATGTCGACGCGGCCGAACGGGATGCAGGTGGGGCGCATCCGCGTCCCGCTGGGTGTGATCGGCGCGGTCTACGAGTCGCGCCCGAACGTCACGGTGGACATCGCGGTGCTGTGCCTGAAGGCCGGCAACGGCGTGGTGCTGCGATCCGGATCGGACGCGCACGCGACCTCCGCGGTGCTTGCGGAGATCGTGGCGCGCGAGGCCGAGGCGGCGGGACTGCCCGCCGGCATCGTGCAGTTCATCGACTCCACCGACCGCGCCGAGGTCGGTGCGATGCTGCGCGCGCACGAGTCGATCGATCTGATGATCCCGCGCGGCGGCGCCGACCTGATCCGCCGCACGCGCGATGAGGCGCTGATGCCGGTCGTCGCGGGCGGCATCGGCGTCTGCCACGCGTACATCGATGCCGACGCCGACCTGGAGATGGCGCGCGCGATCATCGTCAACGCGAAGACACGGCGCGTCTCGATCTGCAACGCCCTCGACACCGTGCTCGTGCACCAGGCGGTCGCCGCCGAGGTGCTGCCGCAGCTGTCCGCGGAGCTCGGCGACCGCGGCGTGACGCTGCACACTGACGCGCGCGCGGGTGCGCTCAGCAGCGGCGCTCCGACCGTGCCCGTCACCCCCGAGGACTACGACCGCGAGTGGCTGTCGTACGACTGCTCCGTGCGCGTCGTCGACTCGTTCGAAGATGCAGTGGCGCACATCGACGAGCACGGCAGCGGGCATTCGGAGGCGATCATCACGAAGGACTACGCGCGCGCGCGGCAGTTCCTGCAGGTGATCGACGCGGCGGCGGTGTACGTGAACGCCTCGACGCAGTTCACGGACGGCGGCGAGTTCGGGCTGGGCGTGGAGTTCGGCATCTCCACGCAGAAGATGCACGCGCGCGGGCCGATGGGGCTGCGCGAGCTGACCTCGTACAAGTGGATCATCATGGGCGACGGCCAGACGCGGCCCTGAGCCCTGTCGATACGCGCAGCAACACGCGCCCTCGTGGGCGAACCCGGGAGGGCATCGATGTCAGACTTCCATTTCGAGCGTGAGGCACGTACTCCGTACTCCGTACTCCGAGGCGTACACGATCGACGACGGCACGCACTCGCTCGGGCGCGTGGACGTGCACTTCACGGCCTCCGCGACGTACGCGACGCTGTCGATCCACACCTCGGTCGACGACGAGCGGATGCAGGCGCTGCTTGCCGCGATCGACGAGGAGATCGTCTCCACCGCCGACCCGTACCGCGAGGACCTCGTGGTCACGGTGTGGCGCGGCGAGGAGGTCGGTGTGTTCGCCGACGACTCCGACTTCGACGATGAGGACGGCGAGGAGTAGCGCCTCACCTCACCTCATTTCGACACGCACGCAGAACGAACAACGCCGCCCTCACGGGCGGCGTTGTTGCGTGTGCGATGACCTCGAGTGCTAGCGCTTGCGGGCGATCGCCCGCTGTGCCGCCGCGACGATGTGCGCGGGGGTGAGGCCCATCAGCTCCATGAGCTGGTCGGAGGTGCCGGACTCACCGTAGCGGTTCGGCACCGCGACGAACTCCATCGGCACGGGCACGGTGGAGGCGAGCGTCTGCGCGCACATCCCGCCGAGGCCGGTGAGCGCGATGTGCTCCTCGGCGACGACGATCGCGCCGGTCTCGGTGGCGGCGGCGACCAGCGCCTCCGCGTCGAGCGGGCGGACGCTGGCCATGTTCAGCACGCGCGCGTTGATGCCGACGTTCGCGAGCGTCTCGGCGGCGTCGAGCGCGCGGCTGACCATCGTGCCGATCGCGACGATCGTCACGTCGTTGCCGGGCCGCAGCATGTCGGCCTTGCCGAGCTGCAGGCGCGCGCCCTCCGCGTAGATGACGCGCTCCTTGGAGCGGCCGGTGCGGATCATGAAGGGGCCGGGCGTCTTCGCGGCGAGCTCGTGCGCGGCCGCGGCCTCGACGACATCGGCGGGGACGAGCACGCGGAAGTTCATGAGCGAGGAGAAGAGCGCGATGTCCTCGATCGACTGCGCGCTGGCGCCGTCCTCGCCGACGGTGACGCCGGCGTGGGAGACGACGATCTTCACGTTGAGGTTGGGCTGGGCGATGTTCATGCGGATCTGGTCGTACGCGTGCTCCGCGAACACCGCAAAGGTGCTGGCGAACACGGTGTAGCCCATCGTCGACAGGCCACCGGCGGCGGAGAACATGTTCTGCTCAGCGACGCCGAACGAGAACCAGCGATCCGGGTACTCCGCCTTGAACTTGCGCGCCGTGGTCGAGTTGCCGAGGTCGGCATCGACGACGGCGAGGTCGAGGCCCTCCTGCTGGAGGCGGATGAGCGTGGGGCCCAGGGCCTCGCGGGTGGCGGCGGGAGCGGGTGTGGTGGTCATGCCTCGGCTCCAAGCTCGCGCATGGCGGCGGCGTACTGGTCGGCGTTCGGGGCGGCCCCGTGGAAGCCGGGGTTGTTCTCCATGAAGGAGACGCCCTTGCCCTTCGTGGTCTCGAAGATGACGACGGCAGGCTGCCCCTGCACGTCGTGCGCCCAGCGCAGGCCGTCCTCGATCTGCGCGAAGTCGTGGCCGTCGAGACCGTCGCGGACGGCCCAGCCGAACGCGCGGTACTTCTCCGCGAGCGGCATCGGATCCATCTGCTTCTCGACGAAGTCGTCGTTCTGGATGCGGTTGCGGTCGATGATGCCGACCAGGTTGCCGGCCTTGTGGTAGGCGGCCGCCATCGCGGCCTCCCAGACCTGGCCCTCCTGCTGCTCGCCGTCGCCCATGAGGACGTAGGCGGTCACATCGGACAGCCCGCGGAGGCGGGCGCCGAGCGCGATGCCGAGGCCGAAGGAGAGCCCCATGCCGAGCGCACCGGCGGAGTTGTCGACGCCCGCGGGCTTGCCGAGGACGGAGTGGCCCTGCAGCCGGGTGCCCTGCTTGCGGAAGGTCGCGAGCTCCTCGACCGGCAGGTAGCCGAGCTCCGCGAGCAGCGCGTACTGCACGGGGGTGCAGTGGCCCTTGCTCATGATGAAGCGGTCACGCTCGGGCCAGTCGGGGCGCTGCGGGTCATGGCGCAGGATGCGCGTATAGAGCACGGACATGATGTCGGTGGCGGAGAGCGAGCCTCCGATATGACCCGACTGAGCGCTATACACCATGCGTACGACGTGCTGTCGAATACGCGCGGTCAGCGCGGCAAGATCCGCCTGCGTCTCTGCGACCACGGTTACACCCTTCGCGTCAGGGATCGGGGCGCGAGTATACGAGTCTGCAACGGCGCAGGTCTAGAAAAGCCGCGTGAAATCTTCGATCCAGGCGTCGGACGAGCCTAGGCGCGACCGGTCTCGCAGGCGGAGAAGCCGCAGACGGGGCAGACGTTGCAGCCCTCGCCGTGGACGAGCGGGCCGGCGCAGTCGGGGCAGCGCGGGCCTCGTGCCTCCAT
>JBAYUZ010000051.1:0-14915 GCA_041674885.1 Dehalococcoidia bacterium | reverse complement strand
TGTGCAGCGGCGCCAGCAGCACGCCGCCCGGCTCGCGCAGCAGCACCGCCGGCGCATCAAGCTCGCGTTCCAGCCGCGAGACGAACGCCGCGAACGACACGGGCGACCCCGCCAGCACCTCGTCGGCGGCGGCGACGGCGCGCAGGCAGCCACGCAGCGCATCCATCTCGACACCGGCGCCGTCGGTCTCGCGCAGCCCGGCGGCGACGAGCGGCTGCGCCCCGAACAGCGCAGCATCGAGCGCGCGCGCGTGATCACGCAGCGGCGCGGGTGGCGGGGCGAGCAGTGCGCGCAGGTCCGCAAGCGCGACGCGCAGACCCTCAGCGGCCTCGCGGTGGCGGTCGCGGAGCGCCTCGGGCAGGGGGCGCTCGCCATCCTCGTCGGTGCCCTCGTTGAAGGCGGAGACGAGCAGCGCCTCGACCAGCCCGTCCATCGCCTCCGCGCCCGCCCAGAGGTGCTTCGTGCGCCCGAGCCGTGCGAGCGCCGCCACGTGATGAGGGGCGAGCCCCCAGCGCGTGCCATTGAGGAACGCCGATCCGAGCACCGCGACGAGGTCGCGCAATCGCCAGCCCTCGGTGTCGATGTGCAGCAGACGACGCAGCCAGACGCCGAGCGGGCGCTCCGCGAGTCGCACGCCCGCCGCCGGGTCGAGCGGCAGGTCGTACTCGCGGAACACCTGTCGCGCGAGCGCCAGGTACGGGCTGACCTGTCGCACGGCGATCGCGCAGTCGGACGGCCGCAGCGTGGGGTCGTCGGCAAGCAGCTGCTTCACCTCGCGCGCGACGGCGCGCAGCATCGCCTCGCGATCCGGCGCGGAGGCGGCGAAGCGCGCGGGCTCGCGGGCGGCGTCGAGCGCAGGCGGCACCTCTTCCACCTCGCAGGCCACCAGCACCTGCAGCGTCTCAAGGTCGGCGCGCCCGCGATCGGAGCGCGCGTCGAACGCGAGCAGCACCTCAGCGCGCCCGGCGAGCGCGGCGAGCAGGTGCAGCTCGCCGCGCCGGAAGACGCGGAAGCCGTCCACGAGCACGAGCGGAGGCAGCACCTCGACCGCGCCGTCGTCGAGGCGCTGCGCAGCGGCAGCGGCCAGCGCGGCGGGATGCAGCCAGCCCCGTTCGGCGATCGCTGCCGCGAACGACTCGGCGACCACAGCCAGTGCCAGGAGACGGGTGTCGCCGACGGCCGCGACACGGAGCGCGCCGGGAGCGACCTCGTCGGCGAGCAGGTCGGCGACGGCGGACTCCACGAGCGTCCGGAGCCCCGCGGTGCCGGCGAGCGGCGAGAACGCGGCGGCCGCGCTGCCGTCGGCGATCGCGTCGTCCGTCACGCGCTCCAGCAGCGCCGCCAGCACGCCGCGCGGCGGCACGTGCGCCTCCACGACACCGCGCGCCCACTGGGCGACGGTCGCGACCTCCAGCCCGAACGCAGCGCCGCAGCGAGCGACGAGGCGGCGGCGCAGCTGATCGCCGTGCCGCACCGTGGGCACGAGCACGAGCACGCGCGCAAGCGGATCGAGGTGGTAGCGCTCGATCGCGGCATCCAGGAGCCGCTCCGTCTTGCCTCGTTCGCCGGTGATGACGCGAATGGGTGCCACGGGCGACACGATAGCGGGCGGCGGTTCGGCGTGCACCGCGCGGGGAGTGAGACGCGACGAGTAGGATCGAGACATGCAGGAGCATGGCCCGGCGATGCTGGCGGTTGACCTCGGCGGGACGCGCCTGCGCGCGGCGGTCTTCGACGCGGCAGGGACGCGGCGATCGCACGTCGTGGAGCAGACGCCGCGCGACGATCCCGGCGCTCTGGTGCGCGCGATGGAGGTCGCGGCAGCGGAGGCGGGGGTGCGCCCCCAGCGCGCGGTCGTCGGGGTGCCGGGCGTCGTGGATCTGGTGGCCGGTGCAGCGCCACACCTCCCGCAGCTCCCGGGCTGGCACGGGCGCGTCACCGCCGCCTCGATCGGCGAGGCGCTGGGGATGCCGGTCACGCTGGCGAACGACGCCGACCTTGCCGCGCTGGGCGAGCACCGCTTCGGCGCCGGGCGCGGTGTCGATCACCTCGTCTACCTGACCTGCAGCACCGGGGTCGGCGCGGGGGTGATCGTCGGTGGGCGCCTGCTGCACACGCGCACCTCGCTCGCCGAGGTAGGACACACGATCATCGACTGGCACAGCGGCACGACGGTCGAGGAGCTTGGATCCGGCGGCGCACTCGGACGCCGCGCCGGCATGCCAGCGGAAGAAGTCGCGGTGCGCGCCCGCGCCGGCGACCCGCATGCCGCCGCGCTCTTCCGGGATACGGCCGCAGCGTTCGCTGTCGGTGTCGTGACGATGATCCTGTGCTTCATGCCGGAACGCGTGGTGATCGGCGGAGGGATGGCGCGATCCGGCGACCTGCTCCTGGAACCAGTACGGAAGCGCGTGCGCAGCGCGCCCCACCTCGCGTTCCCGCCGGAGGCGATCGTCACCAGCGAGCACGGCGACGACGCCGGTTTGCTCGGCGCGTTCGCGCTGTGGCGCGAGGAGCACGCGGGCGCACGATGACCACGCCGCTGCCCGCCGCGCTGCGAGCATTCATGGAACGCGTAGCACATGCGCCCAGCACGCTCGCCCTCGACTACGACGGCACGCTGGCGCCCTTCCAGATGTGCCGCGAAGCGGTGACTCCACCCCCGGAGGTGCTCACCACGCTCCGCAGGATCGCCAGCGAGCCCTCGACGCACCTCGTTGTCGTGTCCGGGCGGCCGGTGGCTGAGTTGGCGGCGCTCCTGCGCGTCGAGCCGCGGCCCGAACTGTGGGGCGCACACGGCTGGGAGCACCTCGATCCGCACGTCGCCACGACGACGGCCCACGCGACGAGCGCCAAGGCCACGCATGCGCTCGACGGCGCTGAGCGCGTGCTCCGGAACGTACTCCCAGCGGCTCGCGTCGAGCGGAAGGTCGCGTCGATCGCCGTCCACTGGCGCGGGCTCGACCGCACAACGGCGCGTGAGACGGAACACCTCGCGCGCTCCACGTTCGACCAGGTACTCCGCGATGACATCGAGGGCCGCACCGGACTCGAGCTGCGCACGTTCGATGGTGGCCTGGAGTTGCGCGCACAGGGCCATGACAAGGGCGAGGTCATACGCACCCTGCTCGCGCGTTCCCCGGGCACACCGCTCCTCTATGCCGGCGATGACGACACCGACGAAGACGCGTTCATAGCGCTCCAGGGCGTCGAGCACGGCCTGGGCGTGCGCGTGGGCGTCCAGCGCAGCACCTCCGCGACGCTGACGCTGGACGCCCACGCGTTGCCGGAACTCCTCGTGGCGTGGCTCGCGGCGACGCGCCGCGCGGTTACGCCACCGCACGCATCGGCGTGATGATGCCCGTCGCATGCTCGATCACCGCGCCACCGGGGATGACCGCGCCCGGCGCGATCCGGGCACCCGAGGCAACGACGGTGATCGGCCGTGATCGCGGTGCTGCCCGCGGCCCGGCACGACGTACGCGCCCCACGCTCGCACCGGCGCCGACCACGCACCGCTCATCGAGGATCGCGTGGTCGACGGTGGCTCCCGCCTCGATCTGGGCCCCGGCGAGCAGGATGGAGTCGCGCACGATCGCGCCCGGCCCGATCGCCACGCCCGTGCCGACCACCGATCGCTCCACGATGCCTTCCACGGTGCACCCGCCAAGCATCCGCGACTCACGCGCCCCCGCGTGCGGTCCGAACGCGAGACCGTACGGCGCGCCCGCGCAGGCGTCACCGACCGCCGCGCGCAGCACCTGATCGGCGTCGCCCAACAGCAGGTCGCGATGCGCGCGCCAGTACGATTCGGGCGTGCCGACGTCCTGCCAGTACCCATCGAACCGGTACGCGCGCACGTCGAGACCCAACGCCAGCGCGAGCGGCACAATGTCGCGGCCGAGGTCGTGTGAGCTCGCCTCGGCCGCGTCGATCGCCAGCAGGCGCCGCAGGGCGGCGGGGGCAAAGGCGTACACGGCCATCGAAGCCAGATTGCCGCGCGGCTGCTCCGGCTTCTCCTCGAAGTTCACGACCGACCCGTCCTCCGCGACGATCGCGATGCCGAAACGGGACGCCTCGGTCGGCGTGACCACAGTCACCGCGATCGTCAGGTCGGCGCGAGAGCACAGGTGCGCCTCTGCGAACGCGGCGTAATCCATCGCGTACACGTGATCGGCGGCCAGGATGAGCACCGCCTCTGCCGCCGGATCCGACAGCGCCAGCCCGTAGCGCACAGCGTCGGCGGTGCCCTCGTAATGCGCTCCCGTGGGCGGGCGGAGCACACGCATGCGTGCCTGGGGGCCCCCAAAGCCCCACGGGGCCCCGTCGCCCACGTACGCGGCGAGCGGCGCGGCGAGGTGCTGGGCGAGCAAGGTGACATCGGGCACGCCTGCGCGCGCGCAGTTGCTGAGCGTGAAGTCGATGAGCCGCCTGTGCCCGCCGAACGGCACCAGCGGCTTGGGGCGCGTGGCCGTGAGCGGCCCCAGACGCGAGCCGACCCCTCCCGCCAGGACGAACGCGCTCACCGGCAACGTCGCCTCGACCGATCCGCTGCGCGGGCAGCAACGGCTCGCGATGCGAGGCACGACGATGCGCGCCGTCATGCCTCGTCCGTCAGTTCGATGCGCTCGCGGTGCGATGAGCGCGCGGCGCTGCGGAATGCGGACTCCATCCGCGGCACAGGGTCGCGGTCGTACCGGTGCACCGGCGCGTTGCTGAACAGGCGCTCGCTACCACAGCTCGCGCAGTGCGCACGGCTCTCCGGCGATGCAGCCGGTTCGATCATCCAGTGGTGGCGGCACTCCTGATGCGTCTGCAGATCGTCCACAGCGGTCCCCTCCCTTGCGATCGCGTCTGCCCGCCGATGACGGCCGTCCGACGCGGTTACGGGCATCGACGCTAGGTGCAGCGGCAGCACAGGGCGGAAACGCGGCGCAGCAAGTCACTTGCGGGGACGTGTCGATACGGCGCGCGTGAAGGCTCGCACCTCCTCGCCCGGCCTCGCACGAACTCGATACGTGCCGCGCTGTCCGGTCACGCGCTCGTTACGGCTCCATGGGGACAGTGGCGATCGAGCCGCCGTGCGAGGCGGCAGCCGGGGCGTTCGCGCCCTCGATTGGGGCAGCCGTGCAGTACCACTGGAGTACGCGCACGGAACCGGATCCAGAGCCCGGTTCCGTGCCGTTCAGTCATCACACGCACCGTCGTGCGCGGGTTGGAACGCATAGAACGCACCGCCCAGGCTGGCGCGCGGCGGTGATCGCGCTCAGCGCGATCGGAGGCGCGGCCATGCTGGGCCTGGTCGCGCTCGCCTCGGTCGTGGTGGAGGGCGCACGCGACTACACGCGCCTCGGCGGCGGCATGGAGGACGCGGCGGCGGTCATGGCGCGGCTCCCGCAGGGTGGCTCACGCATCTACGACCGTAACGGCACGCTGCTGTACGAATACCGCATCTCCGACGTGCGCCGCTATGTGCCGCTCTCCGCGATCTCCCCGTGGATGGTGCGCGCGACGGTGGCGACGGAGGACGCGAGCTTCTGGACGAACGAGGGCATCAACCTCCACGGCCTTGCTCGCGCCGGCATCGAGAACTTCACGCCGTTCGCTCAACAGGGGTGGCTCCGTGGATCGGGCGGCTCCTCGATCACGCAGCAGCTGGCGAAGAACGTCTACATCGCCCCCGACGAGCGCTTCGAGCGCAGCATCGACCGCAAACTGAAGGAGATCGTGCTGGCGCTGGAACTCACGCGCCGCTACTCGAAGGAGCAGATCCTCGAGTGGTACCTGAACTCCATCTCGTACGGCGGCCAGTACGTCGGCGTCGAGGCAGCGGCACAGGGCTACTTCGGCAAGCCGGCCTCCGATCTCACGATCGGCGAGGCCTCGATGCTCGCCGGCATTCCGCAGCGGCCCGCCGCGTACGACCCGGTGGCGAACCCGGACGCGGCGCGCGCACGACAGCAGGACGTGCTCGACCTCATGGTGCGCCACGGCGTCGCGACCTCCGAGGAGGTGGCGAACGCGCACGTCCAGGTCGTGGAGGCGAAGGACGCACCACCGCCGATGCACGCGCCGCATTTCGTGTTTGGTCCCGTCGCCCGCGCGATCGAGGCGCGCTTCGGGCCGCAGGCGCTGTCACAGGGCGGGCTGGAGGTCACGACGACGCTCGATCTGGGCCTGCAGGATCAGGCGCAGGAGATCCTCGAGCGCTGGATCGCGAAGTACGAGAGCGTCGCAGGCGGCCACAACGGCGCGCTCTACGCGCTGGACGCGCGCGACGGGTCGGTGCTGGTCTACATCGGCAGCCGCGCCTACGACCGCGACGACATCGCGGGGCGAAACGACAACGTGCAGGCGCTGAACTCGCCGGGATCGACGCTCAAGCCGTTCACGTACCTCCAGACGTTCATGAAGGGCTGGAGCCCCGCGACGAGCGTGCTTGATGTGCCGATGAAGTTGAAGGATGGGATGACGGGCGAGGACTTCGTGCCACGCGATCCGTCGCAGCAGTTCCTGGGCGTCCTGAGCGTGGGGAAGGCACTGGGCAACTCGCTCAACGTGCCTGCGGTGCAGGCGATCCAGTTCGGCGGGGTGAATGAGACGGTCGCGCTGATGCGGCGGATGGGCCTCACCGCGCTCAACCCCGGCACGAACTACTACGGCCCTGCGCTCACCCTCGGCGGCGTCGACGTGTCGCTCGAGGAGCTCGTGTACTCGTACTCGGTGCTCGCAGCCGGTGGACGGATGCGCGGCGACGACGCAGACAGACACGCGGGCGATCGCGCGCTCGACCCCGCTGTCGTGCTGCGCGTGACCGACGCGCACGGCCGCGTGCTGTACGAGCGCGATCACACCGAGGAGCGCACCGTCATCCCGGAGAGTTACGCGTACATCGTCACGAACACGCTCAATGATCCGCAGAACCAGTGCATCACGTGGGGCGCGTGCGGCGCGCTTAACCTCCCGGGGCGCCCCTCCGCGCAGAAGACCGGCACGAGCGAGCCGTTCGAGAACACGAAGACGCTGATCGGCGACACCTGGTCGGTCGGCTACACCGCGCAGATCGTCGCGGGCACGTGGTTCGGCAACGCGGACAACGCACCGATGCGCAACATCTACTCGACGACGGTGTCGTGGCAGGTGTGGCGCGAGTTCATGCTCGCGGCGCACGAGCGGTTGCAGCTGCCGTCGCAGCCATTCGTCCGGCCCCCGACGGTCGTCGATCGGCAGGTGTGCGCCGGCTCCGGCAAGCTGCCGACCGAGGCGTGCCCCACCGGCGGTCGCACCACCTCGCTGTTCGCCGCCGAGGCGCTGCAGGGACCGCGCCCGATCGCGCAGTTCGACGACTGGTGGCAGCGCACGCCGGTCGGCCTGCGCCTTGTGCTGCCTCCGTTGCTGCAGCAGTGGGCCGGCACCGGCGCCTGGGTGTCGAGGCTCGGTACGGGGGCGGTCACGCTGGAACTCACGCCGACACCGACCGCAGTGAGCACGACCGTGCGCGCCAGCACACCGCAGCGCCCCGCCGCCGGTTCGGCTCCACGCGTGCAGCTCTCGACGCCGAGCAGCGGCTCACTGGCACGCGGGCCCGTGGCGGTCTCCGGGATCGCAAGCTCTGGCGCGCTGGTCTCGGTGTCCGTCGAGGTGTCGACGCCGGGCGGCGGCTGGCGCCTCATCGGCATGGCGGGCGAGGCCGCGAACGGCGCAGCGATGACGTGGGCGGTCTGGGACGCCTCGGCGGTGCCGAACGGCGCGTACGCCCTGCGCGTCACCGCACGCGACGCGAGCGGCGCGGCCGCCAGCGCGGTCGCGGGAGTGATGGTGCAACACTAGCCTCGATCGCCGCTTCTTCCGCGGGCCCCGGCACGCCTCGCCCGCTGCGGCGGTACGATGGCTCGCGGCCCCGGCGGGGCCACAACACGCACGAGGCAGGGGCGGCGCATGGCGAACGGCCACATCTTCACGGGCAATCCGCTGGATCGCTCATCCGGGCGGCGCATCGATGAGGCATGGCTCGCCGCGCAGGCAGCGCACCCGCAGGCACGCTTCCTTGCGATGCGCGCGCTGCACGCCGCCGTGCACGCGACGGAGGAGCCACGTCTCGCGTGGCTCGCGCGCGAGGCGATCGATGCGCTGGGCGTCGCGGGCGACCTCGTGCTGCTCGGCATCGAGGACGAGGTGCCGCACTTCGCCATACCGGTGCCGACGGAGGCCGAGGCGCACGAGGGCCTCGCGTTCGCCGAGGCGCGCGCGCTCGGCTCGACGTTGCCAACGCACGAGGCGGGCATCCTGGCACAGGCGCGCTCGATGCTCGACTGGCACGCGCGGCACCGCTTCTGCAGCGAGTGCGGCGGCGAGACCATCGCCGCAGAAGGCGGCGCGCGCCGGCACTGCCTCGCCTGTGGCGCGCACGCGTACCCGCAGGTCTCGCCCTCGATCATCGTGCTGGTGGAGCGCGACGGCCGCTGCCTGCTCGCGAAGCGCGCCGGCGGCGCGGTGAACCGCTACTCCTGCGTCGCCGGCTACGTGGAGCCGGGCGAGTCGATCGAGGAGGCCGTGGCCCGCGAGGTGCAGGAGGAGGTTGGCGTGCCGGTGACCGACGTGCGCTACCACTCCAGCCAGCCGTGGCCGTTCCCCGCGACGTTGATGATCGGCTGTACCGCACGTGCGACCGCCGATGACATCCACGTCGATGAGCACGAGATCGGCGAGGCACACTGGTTCACGCGCGACGAGGCGCGACGCGCGCTCGCCCGCACGAACCCGGAACTGACGGTGCCAGAGCCGGTGGCGATCGCGCATCACCTGATCCGCGACTGGGTGGAGCGCGGCTAGGCCGGTCGGCAGCCGATCGCGAGCGGGACAGCGAGGGGACGACGATGCGGATCGCGGTGCTCGACGACTACCAGGGAGCGGCGCTCACCTCGGCGGACTGGGGCTCGATCCCGGACGGCGAGGTGGTGACGTTCGCTGACCACCTCGATGATGAGCACGCACTCGCCGAGCGGCTGCGCGGCTGTGAGGTCGTGGTGGCGATGCGCGAGCGGACGCCGTTCCCTCGGTCGCTGCTGGAGCGGCTGCCGGACCTCCGCCTGCTGGTGACGACCGGCGCGCGCAACGCCGCGATCGACGGCGCGGCAGCGCGAGAGCGAGGCGTGACGGTGTGCGGCACACGCGGCTCCGGATCGCCGACTGCGGAACTGACGTGGGGCCTCATCATCGCCCTCGCGCGGCACATCCCGCGCGAGGATGCGGCGACGCGCGCCGGCCAGTGGCAGACGACGCTCGGGATCGGGCTGCAGGGACGTACGCTCGGCGTGATCGGCCTCGGCAACCTCGGCGGACAGGTGGCGCGCGTCGGGCGCGCATTCGGCATGGACGTGATCGCGTGGAGCCAGAACCTGACCACGGAGCGCGCGGCGGAGGTCGGCGCGACGCTGGTGACGAAGGACGAGCTGCTGGCACGCGCCGACTTCGCGACGATCCACCTTGTCCTCAGCGAGCGGACGCGCGCGCTGATCGGCGCGCGCGAGCTGGCGCTGATGCGGCCTGACGCGTACCTCGTGAACACTTCGCGCGGGCCGATTGTGGAAGAGGCGCCACTGATCGAGGTGCTCCGCGAGCATCGCATCGCGGGTGCGGCGCTCGACGTGTTCGACCGCGAGCCGCTGCCGCACGACCACCCGCTGCTGGCGCTGCACAACGTCGTGCTCACGCCGCACCTCGGCTACGTGACTGCGGAGACGTACGCGATCTTCTACGGCGACGCGGTGGAGGACATCCGTGCCTGGGCGGCGGGCTCCCCGCTGCGCGTCATCGAGGCGTAGCGCCAGCCCTCGGCTAGCCGCGCAGGCGGCGGAAGACCGCCTGCGGCAGGTGGCGCAGGACCAGGAACAGCCAGCGGAGCGCCGGTGGCGCCCAGACGATGCTCACTCCTGCATCGAGGCCTGCGACGATCGCGACCGCGACCTGCTCGGCTGACTGCGAGAACGGCGCGGCGGGAAGGCCCGCCGTCATCCGGGTGTGCACGAAGCCGGGGCGGACGGTCATGACGCGCGCGCCGGAGCCGCGCAGCGCCTCGTCCAGCCCGCACGCGAAGGCGTCGACGGCCGCCTTCGCCGCACCGTAGACGAAATTCGAGCGGCGCGGCCGCTGCCCGGCGACCGAGGACAGCACGACCAGCACACCGTGGCCCTGCGCCCGCAGCGCACGCGCAACCGCGAGCCCACTGGCGACGGTGCCGGCCACGTTCACCGCAGTGTCGTGCGCCGCGAGCTCGGGATCCTCCTCGTAGCGTGCCTGGTCGCCGAGCACGCCGAACGCGAGCAGCACCACGTCGAAGTCGCCGTGCGCACGGAACGCCTCGCCGATCGCGCGCACGCTGTCGTCAGGATCGGCGGCATCGAAGCGCGCCACGGAGACCTCGGCACCCGCGGCGCGCAGCGGCTCGGCAGCGCCGAGCATCGCCTCGGGGTGTCGCCCCAGCAGCGTCACCTCACGTGCACCGCGGTCGACCAGCAGGCGCACGGTCGCCAGCGCGATCTCGGATCCGCCGCCGAGCACGAGCACGGAGCGGGGACGGCCAAGCGCGTCGGTCATGGCGACTCCTGTCGAAGATGCGGGCGCGCGAGGCCGAGCCGGCGGTCGAGGTCTGACGTGAGGCGGTGCTGCGGGTCGGCGGCGTCGCGGGCCGCGCGCCACTCCTCGATGCGCGGGTACATCACCGGCAACAGCTCCGGCCGCATCCGCGAGTCCTTCGCCAGGTAGAGCCGACCACCGGCCTCGGCAACCTGGAGGTCGAGCGCATCGAGGAAGGCCGTGAACGCGGCGCCACGCACGGCGGGGAAGTCGACGGCGAGCGTCCAGCCGGGGAGCGGGAACGAGAGCGGCGCCACGCTCGCCTCGCCGAAGCGCTTCAGCACGGCGAGCGTGGCGGGCACCGGGGCGTCGACGATCGCCTCAATCACTTGACGTAACACCCGCTCGGCGCCGAAGGGGATGACGCACTGCCACTGGAGGAAGCCGCGGCTGCCGTAGACAGTGTTCCACCGATCCACGCCGTCGAGCGGGTAAAAGAACGCCTCGATCGACTGGAGCTCGGCGCTGCGGGCAGCCGGCGCCTTGCGGAACCACAGTTCGTTGAACGCGCGCGCGCTGAGGCGCGAGATGAGCGGGGCAGGGAGCGGCGGCGCAGCCGGGAGCAGCGCACGAGGCGCATAGTCGCGTGCGGACTCGCGCGCCTCGGCAGCGACAGCGGCCAGCGGTGCGTGGTCACCGCGCGTGAGCACGCCGCGCCCCATCGCCGCGCCGCGCGTCACGAGGTCGACCCAGGCGACCGTGTAGCGGTAGCGCGCGTCGCCCTCGGACATCCGCGCCATGAGATCGTCCAGGTCACGCGCGCGCTCGGTGTCGACCAGCATGTAGCGCGTCTCGGCGGGAGTGAGGCGGATCGTCGCCTCGACGACGACGCCGGTCAGGCCCATGCCGCCGACGGTCGCCCAGAACAGCGGCGCGTCCGCGCCCTCCGGCGTGAGCGTGCTCACCTCGCCGTCCGCGAGCGCGAGGCGGAGCGAGACGACGTGGCGCGAGAACGAGCCGTCGACGTGGTGATTCTTGCCGTGGACGTCGGCGGCGATCGCACCGCCGACGGTGATGTGGCGCGTGCCGGGCGTGACCGGGAGGAACCACCCGGCAGCGACGGCCGCGCGCGCGAGCGTGTCGAGCGAGAGCCCACCGCCGACGGTCACGACGCCCGCCGCCTCGATCGGCCCGAGCGCATCGATGCCGGTGCAGTCGATGACCACGCCGCCCGCGTTCTGCGCGGCGTCGCCGTAGGCGCGACCCAGCCCGCGCGCGATCGTCCCACGCGGCGAGCCCGCAGCCAGCGCCTCGGCGGCCTGACGGGCGGAGTAGGGGCGGAGCACGTCGGCGGCGGTGGGTGCGGTGCGCCCCCAGCCGGTCAGCACCTCGCGCGCGGCGAACTCAGGCATCCATACGCTCACTCACAGGCGCGGCGGGCGCGGCGCGGAAGACCCACAGCCGCAGCAGCGCGAAGTTCCAGACGATCACCGTGACGATCGAGGCGCCCTTCGCCCCCGCGAGGGGAACCGTCGCACCCTCGAACGCGCCCGCCAGCAGCCAGCGCACCAGGCTGAACACGGCGGCGGAGAGCAGCGCGCTCGACGCGAACGTCGCGGCGAAGCGCGCGAGCGTGCCGGCGTCGTCACCGCGATGCCGCGACCGGAACGCGATGCGCGAGTTCAACACGTACGCGATCACGGACGCCGTGCCGTAGGAGAGCGTCGATGCGATCACGGCGCGGGCGTCATCGCGCCAGCCGGCGGCGGCGGTGATGAGGGCGAACAGCACGGCATCGAGCGTCGTAGTGCCCGCGCCGATCGTCGCGTACGCGAGGAACTGGCGGGCCGGCTCAGGGACCGCGGCGAACCGTGAGCGCATGCTCGATGCCATGGCGACATGCTAGGCCGCAGCGCGGGCGAGCGTCACGCGCTGCACCGCCCGCGCCAGCGCGCTACGGGAACGTGAACCCCGGTGGCGGCCCGAAACCGGCGGGCGGCGTCGCCCCGGGCGGGATACCGGTGGGCGGGCCGAAGCCGGCCGGTGGCGTTGCCACGGGCGGGATCCCGGCGGGCGCGGTGGGAATCACCGCAGGCGGCGTCGGGATCGAGGTCGGCACCGGGGCCGCGCCCTGCATCGCGCTCGCCAAGATGCTGCCAAGGTCAGGGGGCATGCCCAGCGAGACGTTGGCAGCCGGCGTCTGCACGCTCATGCCGAGGTTCAGCGAGAGCGACGGCGTGCCGCCGCTCGCAACCTTCACCGGCGCAACGGCCTTCGGCGGCGACGGCATCGCGACCACCAACCCGTCGAGCTTCGGGAGGGAGAGCGGAACGGCGACCGCCAGCGGCTTCACGTCCGACTTCAGCGTGCCTGCGACCTTGCTCGCGGCCTGCTTCGTCTGCGCGGACTGCTCCGCCTGCTTCGCGGCTTGCTCGGTGGAGGTGTCCTTCGCCTTCGGCTTGCTGCACCCGCCGAGCAGGAGCGCGAGCGCGGCGAGCGCCACCAGCACGAGGAGCGCGGAGCGACGGGCGGGAGAGACGAGTGCGTGGGGCATCATCGGCTCCTATCGGTTCAACGACTGGGCGAGGAGGCGAGACGCCTCGTACGCCTGGCGGACGGCTTCCTGGTCACGGCGCGCGGCGTCCAGCGCCGCGATCAACGGCCGCGCGTCACCGGCAGGCGAGGCGCAGGACTGCTGCAGCGCACGGAGCTTCGCCGTGTACGCACCAATCGCCGACTGCGTGTCGTTGAGCGACGTGCGCAGCGCCTCGGCGGTCGCTTCCTGCCCCGGGCCGGCGGCGACGCCGGTCACGGATGCCAGCGCCGCACCCACTTCGCCGCCCGCCGCGTCGGCCTCGCTCAGGGCACGGGCGAGCGCGGGGTTCGCCTCCTGGCAGACGCGCGCGGCGGTCCAGACCCCGGCGGCAGCGTCGACCTCGGCCGCGATCTCACGCCACGCCGCCTCGAAGCCCATGTACGCGGCGTTGAACGCGGCCTCGTCGCCCGCGTTGGCGGCGGCGCGCAGGTCGCGCTCCAGCGTCGCGCGACTGGAGTCGAGGCGTGCGAGCAGCGCATCGGCATCGGCGGCGCGCGGGTTGGCGGCCTTCAACGCAGCGAGCTCGGCCCGTGCCGCCTCGATCGAGGCGCGCGCCTGGCCGAGGTATGCATCGGTCGTCTTCATCGCCAGCCGCACGCGCGCATCGACGGCGGCGCGCTTCGCGGGGGAGTCGGCCGTGCGCGCCGCCTCCACGCGGCGCTCCACCTCCGACAGCATCGCGTCGAACGCGCGCTGCACGCGCTGCCACGGGATGACGATCGAGGTCTGTGCCAGCGCATCCGCCATCTTGTTCGCCTCGGCGGTGATCTGCGCCTTCGAGTTGTCGATGCGCGTCTTGATCGAGCCTTCGAGCTGCGTCGTGACCTCGGCCTTCGCCTCGGCGACCTTCTGGTCGATGAACGGCTGCAATTGCGCCTCGACGACCGCGCGCACCGCGGCCTCCGACTTCGCGCTGGGGGCGAGTGCCGCCGCCAGCGCCTGCGCACGCTCGGTGATCTGCGCCTCGTACTTCGGCTTCACACTCGCGACGATCGGCTCGGCCAGGCTCTCCGCCTCGGCGCGCAGCGAGGCCTCGGCCTCCTTCGCCTTGCCGTTGGCGAACGTGCTCACGTCACCGCGAATCTTGTCCTCGCGTGCCTGGATCGCACGCTGGATGTCGCCGCCCATCGCCTCGGACAGTGCGCCGTACTTCGCCTCCATGTCGATGTTGACCTGGAACAGCTCGCCGGTCAGCGCCATCGCGCGGTCAACGGTCGGCGCGCTGCAGATCGCGGCCAACGCATTGTCGGCACGCGTGCGGAACTCCGCGTGGTTGGGGAGCTGGTACTTCACGCCGCCGGCATCGAGCGCGGCCTGCGCCTCGCCCTGGGTGGCGGCGACGGCGTCCACCGCCGCGTACAGCTCCTCCGCCCGCCACCGCGAGACGAGGCAGACGCCCTCGACCAGCTCCTGCTGAGTGAGCACGGAGCGCGCCGCGTCCGGCACGATGATGCCGCTGGGCGGTGCAGCCGAGGGCAGCTTCACCGGCGTCGGCACGGGGATCGTGGGCGGCGGCGTCGCGGGGCCACCCTGCTGTGCCTGCCCGGTGGCGGGGAGCAGCGTGGCGATGACCAGCGCCGATGCGAGGACGGGAACCGCGAGTCGCATGTGCATGACGGGACTCCCTACGCGCTACGGGCGTCGATCCATGATGGGCACGGGCATCGATGTGACTGCGGGACGATCGTCACCCGATGGCAGGGGAGATCGGCACGAAAACGCGAGCATACCCGTGATGCCGCGT